>JBOGEV010000087.1:0-2261 GCA_050742015.1 Acidimicrobiia bacterium | reverse complement strand
CGTCTGTAGGGTGCCGTCGCTCCAGGGGTTCTGGGCGGTCCACGCAGAAAGCCTGGGAAGCTCAGTGTTGTCGTGGGGGTCCATCTTCTGCAGGAAGAGTTCCGTCCAGTCGGGGACGTTGGCAGTCTTTGCCAGTTCAGCTGCGGCGGAGTTGTACTCCTGGTGGAACTGTTCGAGATAGTGCCGCGGGATGAGCCTAAAGTACGGCGTCTTGGCCGCGAGGTACTGCAAGAAGAGTCCGTGCGGCCTCTCGAACGTGATCTTCACTTGGTAGTCGTCGAGCTTCTCCGCGGCTAGAGGCAAGCCACCGTCACCGAGGTCGGGGCCAACCCCTCTCAGTCAGACTGATGTGAGACACCCCGTGTGAGTGCGGGGTCCCTGATCGAGAGGGCAGGACCGGAGATGCTGTGCACGTGTCTACTCCTTCTGATGAGCAGTCCGAGTCCTCGGTCCCTGCCTCTCCACTTCCGGCGGGTGCGGTTGACCCGGCGCCACGCCCGACGCGGCGGGTGTTCAGCCCGGAGTACAAGCTGGGGATGGTCGCCGAATACGAGAACGCCGCCAATGGCGAGAAAGGCGCGGTCTTACGTCGGGAGGGCCTCTACTCCTCCCATATCATCGAATGGGCACGAGCTCGCGACGCGGGAGCCTTGACCGGTGACTCGGCGGAGTCGACGACACCGGCGAAACGTGTGAAGAAGACCGCCGATCAGCTCGAGGTGGAGAAACTCCGCCGTCAGAATGTCAAGTTGACATCTGATCTGAAAAAGACTCGGATGGCGTTGGATATCATGGGAAAAGCACACGCGCTCTTGGCAGAGGTCTCCGAGAGCGCGGAGAACGACGAGCCGCCGAAGACATCATAGCCACCGCATTCACCGAACTACGAGCCGCGGAAATATCGGTGCAGAAATCGTGCGCGCTGACCGGCCGATCCAGGGCGACCCACTATCGCCACGCGAACCCGAAAGGACCGATGCATGGCCCCCGGCCGCCCCGCACGCCACCATCGCAGACCCTCGATGCCACCGAACGGGCCCGGGCGCTCGAGTTGCTGACCGGCCCGACCTACCGGGACCTGGCCATACCCCAGGTGTGGGCGCGTGAGCTCGACGAAGGCCGGTACTGGTGCTCGATCTCCACGATGTACCGGATCGCCCGCGCCGCCGGCCAGGTCCACGAACGTCGCCGCCTGGCCTCCCACCCGGCCCGGGTCCGGCCCGAGCTCCTCGCCCGAGGCCCCAGTCAGGTGTGGTCGTGGGATATCACCGCGCTGAAAGGACCCGTGAAAGGAATCTGGTATAGATGCTACGTCATTCTCGACATCTATTCCCGCTATGTCACCGGATGGCTGGTCGCCGCGGCCGAAGACGCGATCGTCGCGAAAGACTTCCTCGACGACGCCATGAACCGCAACGGAACCACCCCGCACACCATCCATGCCGACCGTGGTGGCGCGATGGTGTCCAAACCGGTATCGGAACTCCTCGTCGATCTCCGCGTTATCCGATCACATTCTCGTCCCCAAACATCAAACGACAACCCTTACTCCGAAGCACAATTCAAAACCCTGAAATACATGCCCGACTTCCCCGAACGGTTCGGCTCACTAGAAGACGCCCGCGCGTTCTGCGACCGCTTCTTCATCGCCTACAACCACGAACACCGACACTCCGGCATCGGGATGCACACCCCCGCCTCAGTGCACTTCGGCACCGCCGACCAGATCCGAGCCCAGCGACAGATCACCCTCAACCGCGCCTACACCGAGCACCCCGAACGCTTCACCCGCCGACCCCGACCACCCCACCTACCCGAAGTCGCCTGGATCAACAAGCCCGCCAACCAGCCACAACCAACCCAATAGCCACAACCTGTCTCATTTGACTTGACAACTACCGTCTGTCAACGGTACCTTCCCCCTCTATGGCTAGATCCAGTAGCACAGGCCAGGACCGCGGCTGCTGCTGGCGACATCCGACCCGACGGCGGTTAACCTCGTAGCGTGGTCAGTGATCGACGCCGAGTAGTGGAGACAAGGCCGGCAGTGACGGAGCGGAGGCCGGCGCGCCCCCGGCACCGGTTGGCGGCCCTGCTGTCCGAGGTCTTGGTCTTCGCCGGCCTCGCGCTTCTCGGCTACACGGCCTGGACCCTTTGGGGCACTGGGCTGATGACCTCTGATGCTCAGCAGGCGCATCGGGAGAGCCTGCACGAGGCCTGGTCGGAGTCGCCGGCCGCCGCCGCGGACAACGGCGCCCGAG
>JBOGEV010000086.1:0-4230 GCA_050742015.1 Acidimicrobiia bacterium | reverse complement strand
CGGGCTTGGGTGCGCTCGCTGAGGCCGATCAGGACCGTGCCGTTGCCGATGGGCTGGACATCTCCTCCCTCCAGCGAGGCACGCCCGAAGTCCGCGGCCTGGAACCGGCCGTCATCACCGAGCTCCGGGTACCAGTACTGGAAGTTGGCATCGGAGAACATCGGGTGATAGCGATAGATCATCGCCACGTTGTATGCCTCGAGACGGCGGGCCGGCCAATACATGGGGTTGACGGAAACGCCTCCGTAGATCCAGCAAGACGAGTCGCGAGTGAACAACGTGTTGGGCAGCGGAGGCAGGACGAATGCACTCGTGTCGTCCAGTGCTGCCGCCGGCAATGAGAACTTGCGGAACTCGTCGAGATCGATGCCCGCCTCGGCAACGGTCAGCCCTCCGATGAGGTGCTTGGCGAGCACGTCTGGCTTGAATCGCCAGAGCACGTCGCGCACCGCGTCTACCAGCGAGACACCCACGGTGTACTCCGACACGGCCAGCTCGATGAGCCTCTTCCGGCCCTCGTCGCTGGCGGTCAACGCTTCGGCAAGCAGATCTCGCAGCAGGTAGACCTCGACGCCGTGGGCACGCATCTTCTCGACGAACTGGTCGTGCTCATACTGAGCGCGCTCCACCCAGAGCACGTCGTCGAACAACAAGTCATCGTGGTTGGATGGCGTGAGGCGCTGCAGGCTCAGCTCGGGCCGGTGGACCATCACCTTGTGCAGCTTCCCGACCTCGGAATGGACTCCTAGCTCAGTCATTTTTTCTCCTCATCCTCGGCTCCCGGGAATCACGCCGGAACCACCTGGGTCCCGGCGCGGCCCTCTACGATTTCCTCGATCTGGTGCAGCCCTCCGATGGCAGCTCGCTTCCCTGTTCTCTCCACGAACCTCGCCGCTGCCTCGACCTTGGGTCCCATCGATCCGGCGGCAAAGTCGAACCCACGGAGCTCCTCGGGAGTCGTCTTCTCCAGACGACGCTGATCCGGTGTGCCCCAATCGGCATAGACGCCGTCGACGTCGGTGACCATCGCAAACACGTCGGCGTCGACCTCCCGGGCCAGGAGCTCACTTGCGAGGTCCTTGTCGATCACCGCCTCGACACCGACCAAGGTGCGGTCGGCATCGGGGTCGTACATGGTGGGAACTCCGCCCCCGCCGGCACAGATGACCACGGCGTTCTTCTCCAGCAGCCAGCGAATCGGCCTGATCTCGAATATCCGCTTTGGCTCCGGCGACGGCACCACCCGCCGCCAATGCTCCCCGTCCGCCTTGAAGACCCAATCCTTCTCGGCAGCCAGAAGGTCGGCTTGGTCCTTGTCGTACACCGGGCCGACGAACTTGGTCGGGTTGGCGAAGGCCGGATCCGCCGGGTCGACTTCGATCATGGTCAGGAGCGTGGCAAAGGGCACCTCGAAGGGCAGCACGTTGCCCATCTCCTGTTCCAGGACATAGCCGATCATCCCTTCGGTCTGGGCTCCCAAGACGTCGAGCGGGTATGGGTCGACCTCTTCGTAGGCCGCGGCCTGCAGCGCGAGTAGGCCGACCTGTGGCCCGTTCCCATGGGACAGCAGCAGGGCATGACTGCGAGCGACTTCAGCCAACGCTGGGGCGGCCTGGCGCACGTTGCTCCGCTGAGCGTCGGCGGTCATGGGCTCACCTCTCTTCAGGAGAGCGTTCCCGCCCAGTGCCACTACGACTCTCATGTTCCCTCTCTCCTCTTTCAAACCGCTACCGCCGGTCGGGGCGGTGTTGTCGCCTCCATCCGCTGCGGTCGGCGGATGAGGACCTTGACGACTTCGTCGATGAGGACCAGACCCAGCGTCAGGCCCAAGGCGATCAGCCACTGGTGTCCGGTCAACTCGGTGAGCCCCAGCATCCGCTGCAGGAAATCGAGCTGTGTCGGGAGGACCGTGAGCAGGAACGCGGTGCCGATCAAGGCGAGTTGTCGACGGTCGGAGACGATGTCTCGATTGAATGCCGAAGCCGTCTCGCTCCGCGACATGAAGCCCAGAGCGATGTTGAACAGGCTGAACACGACAAACCCGATAGTCGCCGCAAGGGCTGCTCCTTCGGCCTCGTAACCGGCCTCGACCACGATTGTTGCGACTGCCATGAGAATGCCGGTGAAGACGACCCTGATCCACTGTGTCCGGGACAGGATCGGCTGTCGTAGAGGCCGGGGCTTGTGCTGCATGAGATCCGGCGCCGGTCTCCCGAAGCCAAGGGTTATTGCGATCGGAACCTGGATGAGGAAGTTCACCCACAAGATGACGAGCGGTGTGAACGGGATGCCTCCGAGGATTACGAAGACGGCCGCGAGCAGGTAGGTGAGGATGAACGCCACCAGCGCCGACATCTGGAAGCGGATGTAGTTGAACAGGTTGTTGTAGATCGCTCGCCCGAACTCGACGGCCTTGACGATCGTCGCAAAGTTGTCGTCCGTGAGGATCATCACCGCAGCGCCCTTGGACACCTCGGTACCGGTGATGCCCATGGCTACTCCGATGTCGGCCTTCTTGAGGGCAGGAGCGTCGTTCACCCCGTCTCCGGTCATGGCGACGATGTTCTCCGTTTTCTGGAGCATGTCGACGAGTCGGATCTTGTCCTCGGGAGCAACGCGAGCCACGACGCCGATTTCTCCGAGTTGCCCCTTGAGCTCGGCGTCCGTGAGGGCGGCGAACTCGGCGCCGGTCAGGGCCGTTCCCTCGATGCCGAGCTGGTGCCCGATGGCCGCTGCCGTCACGGCGTGGTCGCCTGTGATCATCCGCACTTGAATCCCCGCGCTGTGACACTCGGCGATGGCGTCCCTGGCCTCGGCCCGAGGCGGATCGACGATGCCGACCATGGCGAGAAGGGTGAGATCCGTCACCTGGGAGATGAGGTCCGACTTGGGGTCGAACGTCCCGGGATCGAAGTCCTTTCGGGCCACCACCATCACCCTCTCGCCACCACCTGCCATGCGATCGTTCTCGGCGAGGGCGACGTCACGGTTGTCGGCCGTGATCGGCGTGACCGGGCCACCGGGCTGCCAGTAGTAGCCGGCTCGCGAGATGAGGACGTCTGGGGCGCCTTTGACGAAGCAGCGCACCACGGCGTCACCGTTCTCGTCGGTCATCTGGTGGAATGTCGCCATGAACTTGTAGTCCGAGTCGAAGGGCACCTCGCCGACTCGTGGGTACATCGACCGGGCAGCATCGACGTCGATGCCGCCCTTCTCTGCGAGGACGATGAGCGCCCCTTCCGTGGGGTCGCCAATGAGCTCTTCCCCGTCGAGCCTGGCATCTGCACACAACGCCATCGGCAGCATCACGTCATCGAGGGCGAGCGCGGCACCGCCCGCATGAAGGATCTCCCCGGATGTGCTGTAGCCCTCCCCCTTCACGGTGTAGCGGTTCTTGCCGGGGACGGTGAACTCGACCGCTGTCATCTTGTTCAAGGTGAGGGTTCCGGTCTTGTCGGAGCAGATGGCCGAGACCGAGCCCAGCGTCTCGACCGATGGAAGACGCTTCACGATGGCGTTTTTCGCCGCCAGGGCCCGGGTGCCCATCGAGTACATGGTGGTGACCACCGCCGGGAGCCCGGTGGGGATGGCGGAGATGGCGAGTGCCACTCCCGAGATGAAGATTGCGTCCAGCTCCTGATCGTTTCGGAGGCCGAGGATCACCATTGCGAGAAACGCCAACCCGGCCAGGCCGGCGATCAGGACCGTGAGCCGGTCCAGTTGCTTCTGCAACGGTGTCTTGTCCGCTTCGGTCTTGTTGAGCAGGTCGGCGATGTGCCCGATCTCGGTTTCCATCCCGGTCGCGGTCACGATCATCTCTCCACGGCCCCTGGTGACCGAGGTGTTCATGAACGCCATGTTGAGCCGATCGCCCAGGGCGACATCGGGCCCCTCGATGGCCTCGGTCGACTTCAACGTGGGCGTGCTCTCCCCGGTGAGGGCGGCTTCCTCGATCTCGAGAGTGGCGGCAACGAAGAGCCTGCCGTCGGCTGGGACCACGTTGCCCGCCTCCATCAACACGATGTCTCCAGGGACGAGCTCACCGGCATCGACTTCGATCGCCTCGCCGTCGCGACGCACCCGGGCGATCGTCTTCATCGTCCCGGCGAGGGCGGCGAGACTGGCCTCGGCCTTCGACTCCTGGTGCAGACCCAGCACCGCGTTGAACACGGTCAATGCGACGAGGACGACAGTCGTCGACCAGTCACCGGTGACGACGATGTTGATCAC
>JBOGEV010000085.1:0-1115 GCA_050742015.1 Acidimicrobiia bacterium | reverse complement strand
CTGAGCCGGACCCGGGTTCCAAGGAGCTCGACCCGTTCCACCGTCGTCGGCCAGCTGTTGCGTGGGCTGCCCTCGGGCCGATTGCTGTGGACGGAGATCGCCGTGGGATGGATGGTGAGCAGCACCGATCCGTCGACCTCGTCGTCGGCGATATGGACCGTCTGGTCGCCGGTGTCGACCAGACCGGCGGAGGCGGTGCCGCTGATGAGGTTGGCGCCGGCGAGATCGGCTGCATATTGAGTTCGTGGCCGGAGCCGGATGTCGTCGGCGACGCCACTCTGAGTCACGGTCCCGTTTTCGATGACATGGATATCGTCGCCGAGCAGGAACGCCTCGGTCGGGTCATGCGTGATCAGAAGCCGGGGGCCGGCGAATGCGTCGAGGTGCTCGGCGAGGGTATGGCGCAGGTCCGTCCGGGTGGTCACGTCGAGGGCGGACAGAGGCTCGTCGAGGAGGAGCAGGTCCGGCTCGGTGACCAGGGCCCGGGCGAGCGCCACCCTCTGGGCCTGCCCGCCGGAGAGGTCGCCGGGCTTTCGCCCTTCGAGTGACTCGAGTCCGAGACGTTCCAGCCAGTTCCGGGTCCTGGCCACTGCCTGCTCCCTTGGAGTCCGGCGGGTTCGAAGTCCGAAGGCGACGTTCTCGAGGACGCTCAGATGAGGGAACAGCAGGTAGTCCTGGAACACGACTCCGACCCTCCTCTCGTCGGCGGGGACGAAGACATCGGATGCGGGGTCGTCGAGAACCGCCCCATTCAGGGTGATCCGCCCGGTGTCGATGGGCAACAGACCGGCGATGGCGGCCACCGCTGTCGACTTGCCCGCTCCGTTAGGACCGAGGAGAGCCACCGTGGTCCCGGCCGGGATTGCGAGGTCCAGGTCGAGCTGGAACAAATCTGATCTGCGGATGGTCAGATCGACTTCGAGCCCGCGTGGGGTTACAGCGCCTTCCACCATCGGTCCCTGAGAGCGACGAGCACTACCAGCGACACGACGACCATTAGCAGGCTGATTGCCACCGCGGTGTCACGTTCGCTCTCCAATGCGACGAAGACCGCCAACGGCAGGGTCTGGGTGCGACCCTGGAGGTTGCCGGCGAAGGTGATGGTGGCCCCGAAC
>JBOGEV010000084.1:0-4064 GCA_050742015.1 Acidimicrobiia bacterium | reverse complement strand
GTCCAACGGATGTCAACCCGCGATTCGGAGGACGTCATGACATCAGGCGACACCTCTGGGATCCGCGCGACTTTCGACATGGTGATCAACCGCAACTTCGAGGCACCGGTCGATGAGGTATGGACGGCGTGGACCGAAGGCGACTACGTCCGGGAGTGGTGGGGCCCCACCGGGTTCACCGCTCCCGTCGCCGAGATGGACGTACGCGAGGGAGGGACGTCCCTCGTCGCGATGCGCGCCCCCGACGACATGGGCGGCTTCGAGCACTTCCACACCTGGACCTACCGGAAAGTGGTGCCCAACGAGCGTTTGGAGTTCGTCCAGCACTTCGCCGACCGCGAAGGAAGGCCGATCGATCCCGCATCGGTCGGCATGCCTTATGGGATCCCGCTGCAGGTGCCGCACGTGTTGACCTTCGCCCCTGCATCGGGCGGAGGGACCGACTTCACGGTCACGGAGCACGGGTACACCTCACCGGATGTGGTCGACCTTTCGCGAGCGGGCATGGACCAGTGCCTCGACAAGCTCGCCACGCTCCTCGCCCGACGGGCCGCCTCTGCCTGAATCGTCCCGGCCTCGGCCGGGCCGATTCTCAATGCAGGGCGTCACGTATGCGTGACGCCCTGCATTAGGTTCCGCCTACTTCAGCTCGACCGAGGCGCCGGCGGCCTCGAGGGCTTCCTTGGCCTTGTTGGCCGTATCCTGGTCGACAGCCTCGAGCACATTGGCCGGGGCACCGTCGACGAGATCCTTGGCCTCCTTGAGACCGAGGCTGGTCAGCCCGCGGACTTCCTTGATGACCTGGATCTTCTGTGCGCCGGCAGCGGTGAGGACAACATCGAACTCGTCCTTCTCCTCGGCCACGGCGGCTCCGCCACCGTCGCCACCCGCGGCCGGGGCGGCTGCGACCGCCACCGGAGCGGCGGCCGTCACTTCGAACTTCTCCTCGAAAGCATCGAGGAATTCCTTGAGCTCGAGGACGGTCATGCCCTCGAAGGTTGCAATCAGCTCATCGGTGCTGAGCTTGGTCTTGGCGGCCATTTCTCACTCCTCCTCGGCCGATGCGGCCGTGTCGGTTTCCGTGGGCTCCTCCGCGGGCAGGCTGGCGGTCGATTCGCCTTCTGCCGGTGCGGTCTCGCCCGACTCTTTCTTGTCCAGAAGCTGTTGGAACATCGTTGCTGCGCTGCGATTGAAGGACGCAAACAGCCCGGCTGCCTGCATGAGCGGGGCCTTGGCGGCGCCTGCAATCATGGCCAGCAGGACCTCGCGTGGCTCGATCTCGGCCAGCCGGGAGACTTCCTCCGGGCTGAGGATGTTCCCCGAGAGCACGCCGGCCTTCATCACGAAGACCTCGTGTGACTTGGAGAAGTCCTTCAGAGCCTTGGCCGTGGCGACCGGGTCGCTCTTGGCGAAGGCGAGGGCGGTCGGTCCGAGCAGGAACTCGTCGAGACCGCTGATCCCCGCATCGCCGGCGGCCAGCCGGGCCAAGCTCATCTTGACCACCTTGTACTCGGCGCCGCTCGCCCGAAGGCTCGCCCGCAGCTCCTGGACCGCCTTCACGGACAGGCCGCGATACTCGGTCAGGAATACCGCTTCGGATCCCTCGAGACTCTCTTTGATTTCGGCAACAGCCTGGACCTTTTCTGGTCTTGGCATTCGCTCCTCCGTCGGTAGACAACAGAACCCCTCGGCTTGTCGACAAGGGGCTCGCGAGGAGCGACCTGCGTTGGCGGGGGAATCCCATTGAGCCAGAAGGCACCGACGGTCTGGGGCCGAGGTATTGGAGTTGCGATACGAATTGTATCGGCCGACGGAGGCTGGGCAACTCGGGCGCGCACGGCCAGATAGTCTGGAGCAGCCGGATGTGTTCAACCGGGTCCTGGCCGGGTTCCTCGAAGCCTTCTCTGTCTGATTAGCGCCATATTTGGTGCTCGTGCCTCAGGTAAGCCGTCGGTTTTCCAGATTCTCCCTGGACACCCCCCTTCGGTCGCGCGACACTACGACCATTGAGAACAGGGGGTCTCCGTGTGACCGGGTGGGTTCCCTGACCGCCCCCACCCGCTCTTCGGGCCCCAAATATGTGAGGGTCGCGTGACCGACAGATGAGACCAGCCCCTACCCTGGTCCACAGACGAGTCGTCGGAAGCGTGCGGACGGTGGACCTGGCAGCCGAAGCCCTCTAAGCCCACGGGAATCCGGAGTGCGGAGATCCCCCCTGTTTCCAAAGAAAGACCCCCGCCACGCGGGGGTCTTTCGCGTCTGGTGACCCGGTTCGGTCAGCCGGCCGTCTTGGCAAAATCCTCGACGCTGCCCACGTCGACCTTGACCCCGGGGCCCATGGTCGACGACACCGACATCTGGCGCAGATACCGCCCCTTGGACGAGGCCGGCTTGGCCCGGAGCAGCTCGGACGAAAGCGCCGCGAGGTTCGACGACAGCTGATCGACTCCGAAGGAAACCTTGCCCACCGGGACGTGGACATTGCCGTACCGATCGTTGCGGTACTCGATGCGCCCGGCCTTGAACTCGGACACAGCCTTGGCCACGTCGGCCGTGACCGTTCCCGCCTTGGGGTTGGGCATGAGACCGCGCGGCCCGAGGATCTTCCCCAGCTTGCCCACCTCGGACATCATGTCCGGAGTGGCGATGGCCACGTCGAAGTCGAGCTCGCCTCCGGCCTGGAGCTTCTCGACCAGCTCCTTGCCGCCGACCACGTCGGCGCCGGCGTCGACGGCCTCCTTCTCCCGGTCGGCGGAGGCAAACACGGCGACTCGCACGTCCTTGCCGGTCCCATGGGGCAGCGACACCGTGCCTCGCACCAGCTGGTCCGCCTTCTTGGGGTCGATCCCGAGCTTGAACACCGCTTCGACGGTCTCGTCGAACTTGGCCGGCGCCAGGGTCTTCACCAGCTCGAGCGCCTCTTGCGGCCCGTAGGGGGCCTGCTTGTCGTACCGCATTGCGGCCTCGCGGTACTTCTTGCCATGTCTGGCCATTGTCTCTCCTCGTGGTCCAGGCGGCCTGGCGGCCTCCCACTTGGGCGCCTTCGGCGCCCCCGTTCTACGTTCTAGGTCTTACGTTCAGCCGCTGACCGTGATCCCCATCGATCGGGCGGTGCCCTCCACGATCTTCATCGCGCCCTCGATGTCGATGGCGTTCAGATCCGGCATCTTGATCTCGGCGATCTCCTTGACCTGCGCCTTGGTCACCGAGCCGACCTTCTCCTTGTTGGGCTCCCCTGAGCCTTTCTCGACCCGGGCGGCCTGTCGGAGCAGGGCGGCGGCGGGAGGGGTCTTCATCACGAAGTCGAAGGACCGATCCTCGTAGATCGAGATCTCGACCGGGATGATCTGTCCCCGCTGGCTGGCGGTGGCGTCGTTGTATGCCTTGACGAAGTCCATCAGGTTGACCCCGTGCGGACCGAGGACGGTGCCGACGGGCGGGGCCGGCGTGGCCTGCCCGGCAGGCAACTGCAATTTGAGCGTGGTTACAAGTCTTCTTCTACCCATTGTGTCTCTTTCCAGGTACCCGGGTACCGGGTGCTAACTCTTCTGAATGTCCTCGAACCCGAGCTCGACCGGCGTGTCCCGGCCGAAGATGTTGACGAGGACGACGATCTTCTGCTGATCGACGTTCATGTCTTCGATGACCCCGTTGAAGTCGGCGAATGGCCCGGTTACGACCCGTACCTGCTCTCCGACCTCCCACTCCGGCTTGAAACGAGGCTTGGCCTTCTCCTCTTCCTCCTGGACGCCGAGGAATCGCTCCACCTCACGACGAGAGAGGGGAGTCGGCTTCTGGGCATTGCCGGCGACGAACCCGGTGACACCAGGGGTGTTGCGCACCGCGTACCAGGAGTCGTCGTCGAGGCTCATGCGGACCAGGATGTATCCGGGGAAGACCTTCTTGGGCACGGTGACCTTCTTGCCGGCCTTGAACTCGACCACGTCCTCCATCGGGATGTGGACCTCGAAGATCCGGTCCTCCATGTGCATCGACTGGATCCGGGTCTCCAGGTTGGCCTTGACCTTGTTCTCGTAGCCCGAGTAGGAGTGGATCACGTACCA
>JBOGEV010000083.1:0-2099 GCA_050742015.1 Acidimicrobiia bacterium | reverse complement strand
CTGTGAGAGTTCGGTAGGTCTGTCTCTCTTTGGCTTCGGGACGTGTGTCTCGCTTTTCGACCCGGCTTCGGTTCCTGGGCGACGGTGGCTTCGGCTCCTTTGTCTCACTTTGATTGTCTTCTCGGGTTGGTCGCGCCCGAGGAGGTTGTCGTGGTGTTGGCGGTGGTTTCTGTGAGTGAGCAGCGGTTGCTGGCGGTGCGGGAGGTGTTGGATTCGGGGGCGTCGGTGACGGATGTGGCTCGCCGGTATGGGGTGGACCGGAGGACGGTGCATCGTTGGCTGGTCCGGTATGCCAACGGGGGGATGGCAGGCTTGGTCGAGCAGAGTTCGAGACCTGATACGTGTCCGCATCAGATTCCTGCTGAGGTGGAGGTGTGGATTGTTTCGATGAGGAGGGCTCATCCGGGCTGGGGTCCTCGGACGATCCTGAACCAGCTGCGACGTCAGTTGGAGGAGCCTCCGTCTCGTTCTGCGATCTATCGGTGTCTGGTCCGTCACCGGTTGATTGACCCGAAGCCTCGCCGGAGGCAGCGGGCCGAATACAAACGGTGGGAGCGCTCCAGGGCGATGGAGTTGTGGCAGATGGACGTGATGGGCGGGGTCCGACTGGTTGATGGCAGCCAGTTGTCGGTGGTGACCGGTATCGACGACCATTCGAGGTTTTGTGTCATCGCTCGGCTGGTTCCGAGGGCGACGGCCCGGCCGATCTGCGACGCGCTGATGGAGGGATTGACTCGGTATGGGGTGCCGGATCAGATCCTCACTGACAACGGCAAGGTGTTCACCGGCAAGCTTGCTCAGAAGCCTGCAGTGGTCTTGTTCGACCGGATCTGTTTGAACAATGGGATCCGTCACATTTTGACTGCGCCGTATTCACCGACCACGACCGGGAAGGTGGAAAGACTGCATAAGACGTTGCGTAGAGAGTTCTTCTCCACCCAGGTCTTCGACACCATCGTCGAGGCTCAGGCTGGTCTCGATCAGTGGGTGGCGTTTTACAACCACGACCGGGACCACCAGGGCATCGGTGATGTGCCGCCGATCCGACGGTTCGAACTCGCAGCCAGTTCCGAGGTCGAGGTGGTTGATGGTGAGATGGAGATCATCGAAACACCAGAGCCCAAATCAGCTCCGGTGGTGCGTCGAGTGGATTCGGCGGGCCGGATCAGCATCATCAAACACCGGTATCACGTCGGCCGGTATCTCGCCGGCCAGGCTGTCACCGTCGAATCAGCAGACGGCCTGTTACACGTCTCCCACAACGGTGTGGTCGTGGCCACGCATGCTCGACGGCACCTTCCCGAAGATGACACTCGCATGGACCGCCGCAGCCAACCGACACGACCCAAACCAGCCACTCTCGGCTCCGAGGTCCTTCGCATCGTCGATTCGAGTGGTGGGATCAGTTTCGCCGGAACTGGCTACCGGGTCGGCAACGGATACCGAGGCCAGACCGTCGGAGTCCGCATCGTCGCGGATACGGTTCAGGTCAGCCAAGACGGAATCCTGATCCGAACCCACGAGGCACGCCACGACCCGGCCAAAGAACACGGAGCACTCGCCCGTCCCAACGGCAAACCACTAAGGAGCCGAAAGTGAGACACAGGACCCGAAGCCAAAACGAGACACGGGTACCGAATCCTCACACAGTCGCTACTCGACGTCGGCGTGCTCCAGCGCCGCTGCAGCGCGTTCCATCAGCAGGTTGCGCTCCCGGTGCGTTGGAGCGACAGACGCCGCCTCCTCCAGGCTCTCGGCTGCCTCTGCGTGACGCCCGAGCTGGGTCAGGACATCACCGCGAACCGCACCGAACAGGTGATAGCGCCCCATTCTCGGATCATGTCGGA
The DNA here is from genome assembly GCA_050742015.1 of Acidimicrobiia bacterium. GTDB lineage: Bacteria > Actinomycetota > Acidimicrobiia > Spongiisociales > ZC4RG35 > JARDZU01. Next base: position 252 of record JBOGEV010000083.1, on the reverse strand, counting down.
TCTTCTCCAGGGCCTCGAGTGCCGCCTCGGGCCCATCGGCATGCAGGAGGGCAACGGCCCGATTCAGATCCACCACCGGAGACGGCGCCAGCTGGGCCAGGGCGTCGTAGAGCGAGACGATTGCCTCCCAGTCGGTGTCCTCGAATCGGGGAGCGCGGGCGTGGCAAGCGGCGATCGCCGCCTGAATGGTGTAGGGGCCGAGTGGTCGGCCGAGACGGGTCGCGACGTCGAGGGCAGCCAGACCGTGGTTCC
>JBOGEV010000082.1:0-12263 GCA_050742015.1 Acidimicrobiia bacterium | reverse complement strand
ACGACTCCACGGCACCGCCACGACACTGCTCACCCACTTCTACCCCGACCCACCCGCCGGCATCGCCGAGCTCCAGACCCGCCTCGACACCGTCCGCGCCCACTACAACACCGTCCGCCGGCACAGCTCGATCGGGCGCATCCCACCCCAGCAGGCCTGGCAGAACGCCCCCGCCCACGGCGGCCCGGCCGACCTGCCCCGCCAGACCGACGCCACCGTTCACATCCTGACCGTGGTCTCCAACGGCACCGTCACCCTCGGCAACCACACCCTGTCCCTCGGCCGCGCCCACACCGGCACCACCGTCACCCTGCTCCGCAACGGCGACCACGTCACCGCCTACGCCCCCACCGGCGAACCCCTCGGCCACCTCATGATCAACCCAGACCGCCGGTACCAAGGAGCACTCAAGCTGGGAGTGTGCCGCCGAACAGGTCCGCACCGTGCACCAGTGAGTCTGGAGTCCGTTCAAATCCCTGCCCGGTGAGCCCACCAGCCCGCCTCCCACTGGCAACGGTTGCGGCCGCTGGCCCGGCGCTGGACGTCCGCCCCAGCGTCGACTCCAACAACTGGCCCGGCAGGTCGCGGCGTAGCCACACAAACCAATTCCGGCCAGTGGTCAGGCACTCATGGCTTGCGCGCCACGGCACCGTAGCTGTCAATCGGCTTGGCCTCACCGACCTCGACGGTGGCCGGCCGCCACCGCGTGATCGGCACCAGGCCGGGCTCCACCATCTCAAGGCCCTCGAAGCATTGGCCGATTTCCTCGAGACTGCGCAAGTTGTAGGGCACGGCTCCGGTTTCGGCGTACTTTGCGCCGGCCTCGACTGCGGCTTCGTCGGCGTTGATGCCGTCGCACAGCACGAGGTAGCTGCCGGACGGAACGGCGGCCATCACCCGCGCCACGATAGAGCGCATCTCGTCGAAGTCGGCGACGTGGCCGAGCACGCCCGTGAACATGACCGCGACCGGCTGGGTCAGGTTCAGCACGTTGCGGGCATCGGTAATGATCAAGTCCGGGTCGTGGAAGTCGGCATCCACGTACGCGGTCACCGGGGTAGCGATCATCGACGAGCAGGGTGAGCGGCTCGCCCCGGACGTCGCGGTGGTGCAGGCGGCGGCGCATCCGCCGGGTCCGGCGGCTCACTTGCTGCTCCCGGCGGGTCCGTCGACGGTGTCGGTCTCGTCGCCGTGGTACGCGGAGTTGGCGGGGTGGTCGGGCAACTCGTCGTACAGGTAGGCCATCGGGTCGGGCTCGCCGTCTCGGTGGGCGCCGACAGCCGCGCGGACAGCGGCCAGCAGATTGGCATAGCGGGCGCGCAGGACGGTGAGGGTTCGGCGGAGTCGGGCGATCTCGGCGCGCAGTGTGGTCGGGTCGTTGGTCATCGAAGGGTCGCGGTCTCCTCTCGGTCGGGGATAGGGGCGTGAGTGATCAACGGGCGGGGTCAGTCAGAAGTCGAGTCCGGCGAGCAACCGGGCAGCGGCCCGGGTCGCGGCGTGGATGTAGGGCGCCAGTGCGGAGGAGGCGAGGAAGAAGCCGAACAGAATGCACGCGATGGCGTGCCAGGCGCGCAATCCGGCGAAGCGCACCAGCAGGAACACCAAGGCGGCGAGCAGGACGACAGCGGACAGGGTCAGCACCAACGGATGTGATCTCCTTTCGTCGGACGGGCTTTCGCGAGGGGTGGGTCAGCGGCCGGGCGGTGACGACGGGGCCGCCGCTGGTCAGGACGGGTGGATGCGGGGCGGCGGGAGTCGGCGCTGCGCCGGGCGGACCGTCGCCGACGGCGCGGGCCGTCCTCTGGGTTTGGCCGGTCGCGGTGGGCGCGTCGGCGCTCCCATGCGGCTCGTGCTCGGCACTTCACGCAGAGCCCGCAGGCCTCGGCGCGGGCACCGCACGGACATGGGGGCTCGTCGCCAGGCAGCGGGCCAGGCACGCCCCCGGCCGGGTCGCCGGGTAATGCGGGGTCATCGGGTTGGGAGCCGTGCTCGTCGGGTTGGTGTGGTGGGCGTGAAATGGGTCTGCTCCTCTCGATCGGGCACTCCCGGTTGACCGGGAGGGGGGTGCTCGTGCGGGTCCCGGAGCGGTGCGTCCGGGGTGTGATCGAGAGTGCTGGACGGGATGGGGACGTGATCACTACGCGGTTGGACGTGGACAGGACGTCCCTCTACGGTGATCGCCGTCCGAGGACGTCCTGAGTGGAGCGCGGTGGGGGATGGCGAACGAGCGGTTGCGCACGGCGTTGCTGCGGCGCGGCATCACCCCGGTCGAGCTGGCGGACGTGGCAGGGGTGGACCCCAAGACCGTCGAGCGGTGGATCGGCGGGCGCATCCCGTATCGGCGGCATCGTTACCTCGTCGCCACCCGTCTCCAGGCGGACGAGAGCTATCTCTGGCCCGACGCACTGGCCCCTGCCGAGGCGGCCGACGCCTCGGAAAGCGAGATCCTCACCATCTACCCGCACCGCTGGGCGGTGCCCCGGGACACCTGGGGGAACCTGTTCAGCGCGGCCGAGCAGGACATCGGCGTCCTGGTCTACAGCAGCCTGTTCCTCGCCGACGACACCGGCATGCACGCACTGCTGGCGCGCAAGGCCGCCGAGGGCGTGAGCGTGCGGTTCCTGCTCGGTGACCCGGACAGTCCCCATGTGGACACCCGGGGGCAGGACGAGGGCATCAACGAGGCGATGGCCGCGAAGATCCGTAACGTGATCGTGCTGTACCGCGAGTTGCGGGAGACCGAGGGTGTGCAGTTCCGGTTGCACTCCACCGTGCTGTACAACTCGATCTACCGTGCCGACGACGAGCTGCTCGTCAACCCGCACGTCTACGGCGCGCCGGCGTCGCAGGCCCCGGTCATGCACCTTCGCCGGGTGGCCGGCGGCAGTATGGTCCGGACCTACCTGGACAGCTTTGAACGGGTGTGGTCCCAAGCGCGGCCACTGGACTGAAAGGGCTACTTGTGGCGCGCATCGACTATTACGACGACCCGGATGCCCCGGCCGCGAACAGCGTCGTCCCGTCCGCGAACGTTGTCGTGATCAACGAGCACGGTGCGCTGCTGGTCATCCACCGCACCGACAACGACAACTGGGCCTTCCCCGGTGGCGCCATGGACCTCGGCGAGTCCCTCGTGACCACGGCCGTGCGCGAGGTCAAGGAAGAGACCGGGATCGACTGCGAGGTCACGGGGTTGGTCGGGATCTACACCGACCCCAAGCACATCATCTTCTACACCAGCGACGGCGAGGCCCGCCAAGAGTTCTCCGTCCTGTTCACCGCCCGCCCGACCGGTGGCACGCCAACGCCGAGCAGTGAGTCCCGCGAGGTGCTCTGGGTGCCCCGCGACCAGATCCTGGGGCTGAACATGGACCGCTCCATGCGCACGCGGGTGCAGCACTACCTCGACGCCCGCCCACAGCCCTACCTCGGCTGACCGTGCTGCCGTCCCCCTGGCTCGAGGTCGGAGCCAACATGTTCTCCGCCATCGGGACCGTCGGCGCGTTCGCCGTTGCCATGTACCTGCTACGCAAGGAACACAAGCGCGAAGAACGCCACGACGACGAAGCCCGCCGCTCTCAGGCCGTCAAGGTCAGCGCCTGGATCGAAGCCCGGCAGAGCCTGCACGGAGGGCGTGAACTGGCGTTCCACGTCCACAACGCCTCCGACATGCCCATCTACGAGGTCTCACTTCCCATGCCCATCCCCACCGGAGACGACCAGGCCAACGAGGCCGAGTTCATCGGGCTCGTCCCACCCGGGCAGACCGTGCAACGCCCCGCTCCCAGGGAATGGGCCGCGTCCTACTTCTCCCCGGAACCGGTACAAATCGAGTTCCTCGACAGCAGCGGGCGGCACTGGACCCGCGACGAACAAGGCTTCCTCACCAGCGATGAAGACCGCCGCGACACCTCTAACTCGTAGGCAGGGACCCGCGCGGGGGCTCAGGTCTGCTCGCGGGTGCGCAACTCGGCCGTGATCTCGCGGCACTGATCGAGCAGGTGGGGAGCCGACGCCTGCACAGCGCGGTGTACTGGACTGTCGGGCCCGTACCGGGAGAGGATCTCGGCGACCCGCTCCTCGGGAGACACCCGCTCACCGCCGGGGCCGGTCGTGAAATCGCAGTACGTCAGGGCAACGAGTTCCTCATCCACGTCACCATCGAGCGGGAACTCGGCGAGCAGCGGCTCACTCAGGCCCCGTTCGGCGGCCTCGGCCATAGCGCCGGAGTGGTGCGCCACGAGCACACACACCGCCGGGGTGGCGTCCTGCACGTCACGCAGGTACCGGGCACCGTCGAGAGGGTGGAACCCCGTCACGGTCAGCGCGGGGGCGTACCCGATGTCGTGCAACCACGCGGCGGCCTCGATCAGGTCCGTGTCCCAGCCCAGCACAGGACCCACGGCACGGGCCTGCGCGGCAACGCTCTGCGTGTGCGCCCACCGGCGCGGCAGCACCTCGGCCAGCGCATCCCGCGCGATCTCCCGAGCCCAGCCAGGCGACCTATCTCCCACGCAGATCAACCCTAACCGCCATTTGGGACGTCTAGTGACGTCTTGTGCTAGCGTCACGGCACGACCACCACGGGGGAGGAGCCCATGGCCGCGAAGGTGACCCGGCCGATCAGCCCTCTTCGCCGGGCACTGGCCGAGTCACGGCTACGCGAGTCCGATGTCGCCGAGGCTCTCGGTGTCGACCCCAAGACCGTGCAGCGCTGGCTGGCCGGACGACTGCCTCAACCCCGACACCGCTGGGGACTGGCGGACCTGCTTCATCGACACGAATACGACCTGTGGCCGCAACTGAGCCGGGGACTGGCACCGACAATCAACCAAGAAATCCTCGCGACCTACACCCACCGGGGCGCGGTACCGCGGGAACTCTGGCGACAGTTGTTCGCCGGTGGCGAGAGCGAGATCGGCATTCTCGCCTACGCGGGGTTGTTCCTCGCCGAGGATATTGATCTCGTTCGGATCATGCGGGACAAGGCCGAGGCTGGCGTGACCATCCGCATCCTGCTCGGTGATCCCGACTGTGAGCACGTCGCTCTACGCGGAGCCGAGGAAGGCATCGCCGAGGCCATGGCGGCAAAAATCCGCAACGTCATGGTGCTCTACCGGCTACTACTCGACGTGCCCGCCGTAGAGATCCGCCTGCACACCACGGTGCTCTACAACTCGATCTACCGCGCCGACAACGAGATGCTCGTCAACCCGCACGTCTACGGCACGGCCGCAGCACAAGCCCCCGTGCTGCACCTCCAACGCCGCCGCGACGGCGACCTGTTCAGCACCTACGCCGACAGCTTCGAGCGTGTCTGGACGACCGCCAAGCCCTCGCCCGAGCCCGCCTGAACGATGGCGAGGCTCATTCTCTCGCTCAAAGCACGCGCGACGAGCTAGCAAGGGTTCTTCATCGAGCCTGCCCGATCGTGCCGTCGCCACCATGAACAGAACTTGAACAACGCGCGTGACGGGAAATCGGCTGTCTCCCCTTCACCCGTAGGGACGTCTCGGGGACGAAGACAGCGTCCTCAAACCGGCATTCCACCGTAGTCGTGGCGTCCCACGCCGCTTGTCAACCTTTAGCGGCAACGACACCGGGACGGATGTAGTGACGTTGAGGCACACCCGTCACGGTGCCTGATCAGCCATGGGCGGTGGCTGCTGTGACTCTCAAGAACTACAAGGACAAGGCGGATGACGCAATCGACTATCGCGGCCCCGGTATTCGCTGGCCTGGTCGCCAGCTTCCGTGACCACCTCGTCATATCAACCGGTGCTGCGTCATCTTTTGACACAGCCGTTGCGCTCATTCCGTATCTGGCTATTGCCTACACCGTCGTCATGGGTGGCGCTGTGCTCGCTCGCGGCTGGGAACTATTCCGCCTCCGCCCGACACCCCGGCTTCGGCGTGGTGCCGTGGTCCCTCCCGCGGCCGTCATCGAGTGGGACCACAACAACGGCGGCGTCCGATGAGTGCCGCAGTCCTTGTCCTTCCTGTGGTCGATAGCCATACCCGAGCAGCCCATCTCATCGCCATGGAGACCGCTGCTGCGCACCGGCACCGAGGGCGTTATCCCGCGCTGTGCGGAGCGGAAGTGATTGCGGCCAGTCTTACTACTTCGCCCGCTCGTGACTGCGATGAATGCCGCGCCCAAGCGCAACCATCAGCAGAAAACCCACCACGTGTACGCGACCAGCGCCGTCTTCGCCTGCCGTGGCGCCGGGGACACGTCAGCATTGACTGAGGAGGGAACGAACGATGAGTGACCAACCAAGAGCCGAGGCCGAGGCGTGGAGGAAACGACAGCCTCTGACCGGGACGGACATCAGTGACTTCATCGCGCTACAGCGGATATGCGCCCTATCAGACGCCCAGGTGCTCCAAGTGGGGAATGAGTTCCTGCAGGACGAGCGGCCACTATTGCCGTTCGTGGCGGACAGTGTGCGCGGGTTGATCGAGGTCGGCCATGCCACGCTTGGCGAGGCTGACCCGGAATTCCATCACATCCGCCCTGTCGTTGTCACCGTCAGCGGACGCGAGCGCTACGAACAGTTGTGCGACAAGCAGGGAATCCCGCTCACCATACCAGGGCAAATCGGCTGAACTCATGACCAACAATGATCGTCTGCGGTGGGTCTTCGATCCGGCCGATTCCTTCGCTCATGTCCTCGCCAACCCAGAGCGAGGCGGATTGGTGACGATCTGCGGACGCGCGTTCCCGGCCGACACCACTCCGACGTTTTCGGTCCCGCCGAGTCTCTCAATCTGCCGAATTTGCAAGCCGTCCGGGCAAGTGAAACCTCCACCCGCCACATTCCCAACCCCCACCCACTACTAGGACCCCCGACTAGTCACCCATTCCCTCCCATCTGGGTGACCGGTGGGGCCTGACCGCCAGCCGTGAACGCAAGACCACCCCCCGATGGAAACGGCGTTCGGGCAACCCCGATGGCGGTCACTCCGGTCGGCCGCTGGACCTCTTCCTCCCCCGGGCCAGCGGCCGACCGGTCAACTTCCTGGATCGAAGACAAACCAGACCTTAAGGCGGCCCGTTCGCGAATCATGGCCTGCCACTCGTGCCCGCATACCGAGCAGCGCCATCACCCTTAGCGACCGGTTCGGCTTCACGTCGGCTGGCATGAGTGGGCGGTTCGGCTGCGGTGAACGGGGGATCATCGCTGGCCTGTGCGAGCTTTTGGATCGTCACCTTGCGGGCTGTGACGACCGATGCAATACTAACCTTTCTCCCTGCTGAACAGGGTCTCATCTGCGTCGTCCTCCACAATGCGGCGCGCCGCTTTGGGTGGGGGCAGGATGGCTGCTTCCGTCAAGTCGGCAGTGGTGATGAGTGGACCATTCACGATCTGGCCAAGGAGATCAGCCTGCTGGGCTTCCAGCTTCACGCAACCTTCGAGCACTGCCACAAGGTCACGGAGCTGCTCGGTCATCTCCAGCGTCCAGCTTTCGGCAGTTATGTTATCAAGGTCTGATCCACCCCGCCGGCCCGCTGGTTTACGCTTCCTGTAGTTGAACCAGTGCTTGATCACTCGCATGCCTGATACTTCGTATGCCCACACTTCGGGGCTAACAGGTTCAATCCTGGCAGATCCTAAAAGGATACTCCGATTAGGCGCTTCGTACTCTATCGACTCTGGAATGTTCTCTTGCCCACTGGCGATTGACCCAACGACGCCGGGCCGACCTGCAGAAGGTCGCTTCATCGGCCTGCCATTGATTCCATCGTAGAACCGTTCTCCAAAGGTATGTAACCAGATTATCTGTTTGCCTATTGATATAGCTTCACACCATAGCGTAGGGTCCGTAGTGAGGGGTATTCGTACGCCGGGCTGTTGGAGTTCGGTGTGAAATCTTGCCGTATACCCCGAATGTGCGACGATGCCAGCGATATACGCGACCAGTTCGTGACCGCCCACTTCGAGTCCGAGTTTGCTGTGTAAGAGTAATATCAGCTTGGGAGTAACATTAAAGATCCTGTTATCGGTGTCCCGGTAGAGCGGAATAGCGCGTCCGCCATTGTGTCCTTTGAAGCAATCAGTATCTGGTATGTGTGCTGTGAAGACAGCGGCAGGTCCGTTAGTCAACGGTGCGCGTAAGTGTGTGACCAGCCATACTTGCTTGGGCCCATGAATAGTCCAGAGGTCAGACCGAAACCGGTCCACAACCCGCTGGTCCGCGATCATGTATTGTTGGTCGAAACTTCTGAAGCTGATCGGCTCGATTCTTGGTAAGATGTCCGCCTCGTTCTTGATGGTCGTCCCTGCTAGCAACCCGGGAAAAGGTGAGATAACCTTATCAATGGTGCGATCGTCAGTCTCTTTAATTAATCTACGTTTCTCGGTTGGGCTGGCTCGAATGAGGATTCGCCAGCGATTCTTGAGTATCTCAGCCTCGGGGGCGTGTACCCAAGCGCGATTACATGTAACGCCTAACGAGGTATACGGTAGTAGGTCATCGATTAATGGGTAGCGCGTCCAGGAGTTGTCCTGAACAGGACGCAGAGGGTCTGTCCAGCCCTTGGGGCACTCTTGCCAGGCAGTACTGGTGACATGGATTCTTTTTAATTTGCTGAATTTATTTTCCTGTTTCCCCGACACGGCTAAGTATTGGATCTCCGCGCGAGTGTTGCGACGAGGTTGAGAACACCGGGCAAATATTCCAATGCACACCGGATGTGGTACACCGGGAAACACTCTCGTGCCGACGCTCGACCAATGACCTTCAGTTGACATGTCGATGATCCAGCCGAAGTCCGCCTCTTGCCGTATGTAACGGCGCATCCCAGCAAATCCGGGACCATTGAGGTAGGCGTAGGTCGTAATGAACGCGACTATTCCGGCTGGCTGCTCGGGCGTGGATTCGAAGGCCTTCCAGAGCGCCCAGCGCCAAAAGTAGATCGCAAGGTCATGGAGTTTGTACTCTTGTTTACCGTGGTCCGGAAGCCGAAAGTCATCCAAGAGGGACCGGTGACCTACAGGTTGATCAACAATCCATTTGCCTAAGTGCTTAGCTCTTGTCCGATATGGTGGATTCCCGATAACCACCATCACGGGTTCGTCAATCTTCACCCGGTTGGCTTCTCTCTGGGAGTCGGCAAGAGGTGCATACATGCGAGCACGCCTCGGTAGGGGGACCTTATGGGGATCGGCAAGGGTGTCGGCAACGTAGAGCCTGAAATCCTCGCCCTTGGCCTCGGCCTGGTGGGACTCCAGAGCCTGGTCGAGCTTCAGTTCGGCCACAGCGAAGGGGCCGATCTGCCGCTCAAACCCGATCAGTCGCTTCAGTAGCTCCCGCAGCGACGCTGGAACATCGTCACGCTCCTCCGAGAGCGTAGCGGCGACACTATCCACGACACTTTGCAGGAAGGTCCCGGTTCCCATAGCGGGATCGAGAATCATCACATCCTTGTCTGCGAGGCCTCGTCGGACGTTGAGCTTGTTCTGGAGGACTTCATCGACAAAGCGGGTCATGAAGTCGGAGACTTCGGGTGGTGTGTAGTAAGCGCCGGTCTGCCGCCGGATGACCGGGTCGTAGGATTCAAGGAACTGTTCGTAAAGGCGGTGGTAGGTGCCAGCTGCTGGCCAGTTCGTCCAGTCCGAGGCGCCGATAACACGGCGCATGGTCTGCAGAACTATACTGCGTTCCTCAATGCTGGCGCCTCGATCAGGCCGGGCCGTGAGGATGGATAAAGCCCGTCCCACCAAGAGGTGTTGCTTTGCAAGCTTCTCTCCGATGTCAGGTATTTCGTGTCCCTCAAAGATGACACCTTCTCGTCGGGCGAGCATCAAGCCAAAGGTGATCGTTTGTGCGTAAGCGTCGGCGAATTCGTCATCGGTGAGATCAGGAAAGAGCCATTCCTGCCAGTCGGCGAGGTGGTCGGTGAAGAGAGCTGCAGTGTCACCTCGACGTTCGCGCTGTAGAGTGTCGGTAACCTCATCGCGCAGTAGGTGACAGAGGCCAGCGGAGATCCTTACCAATTCGCTAAGATCGTGCTGTGGAGTGGGCTTCCAGTTGAGGAAGTCTCCCAATACGGCGATGAAATTTCCGTCTTTAGGTCGGAGGCGGCGCCCCGCGCGATCGAGGTCACCGTCCAGTTCGGCCACGTCGCCAGCTCGTACGCCGTAGTGGTAGACCGCCCAACTCCTCCCATCGGTGTATAAAACGTTGGGAAGGGCCGTATATTTTTCCCATTGGATTCTGTCCCGAGCCGTACCCCAGCGTGGTTTTCCTGGAACGCCCATACCTGGGGCCTTGAGTTCCACGACGCCGACTCGTGCGCGGTCAACATCTATCGCGAGGTCAGGTCGAAGGCTGAGCGCTTTATCTGTGGCCTCTCGGTGGGAGAGCATGTCCCGCTTAAGTGCCCGGGCTATATCGCCTAAGAGTGTCTCCACGGCAGCCGTCAGGTTCGCCTCGGGTTGTCCTACTTTCGCTCGCTGCAGGGGGGCAACGGTTGCGCCGAACTTTGAGACTGCCTCTGCAACCTGTGCGGGAAGTTGCTCTGCCGATCCACCGTGTCTTCGAGCCACTGCTATGCCCCCTAAGCGAAATAGGCAGACCTTGTCGGTGTCCTAAGTCGGCGCGCGAAGGTGCAAGCGACCCCCGGTTAAAGGTGACTCCGTGTGACAGGTAGTATTATAGCGACCGTAGCGGCATTGGATCATGCGCGCTAGATTGCGATGACCACAATTTTTGTAATTTATCAGAGTGTGATTTGTTGAAACACAGATATGTGATTCAGAAGTGTCACGGCACGGAGTTGGGGTGTGCGCCATGAGGGTGAGATGAGTTGTTCACGTTCGCCCGTGCGTTGGTCTTGTTTGTGATTCAAATAACGCTCTGGAGGGCATGCCTCCTGACCGGGTAACACGCCACCCCGCACCCTCGATACCCGGAGCAACCGGCACGCGCGGCTTACGAGGCGACCGCCCCCCCATTCCCCTCGGAGGCATCATGTTCAGTGCAGAGAGCCGCGCCGCGCGCAAGGCCGAGCGCGCCAGGAAGCTCGAAGAGAGCCGCGCTGCCTTCGCGGCGAAGCACCCCGAACGCGCCGCCGCGTGGGAGGCCGCCAAAGCCGCCCATCAGCATCGTCGCGACGAGAAAACCGAACTCAAGGGCTACGTGAAGTCCAACCGTGCGATCGCCTCGTACAACGGGGTGCACGTCTACTCGGACCGGATCATCCGCCTGCCCGACATGGTCGGCGGCATGATCGGAGTGGAACCAGAGTGCCGCCCGATCGCAGGCGTTACTGCGTCGACGGCGCGGGACGGTTCGGTGGGCGCCCGCTCGACGCTGACCAGGTCGATGGTCCCTGGCATGCATGGCTGGCAGAAGAAGACCGACGACCGACAGGGTTTCATCGTGATCGACGGCCCCGACTTCCAGTGGCAGATCAAGTACTCGCCACAGATGGACCTCGGTGGCGCGCGTAAGTTCGCCGCAGCGGTAACCACGGCAGGGCGCCGGGCTGCGGCCCTCAATCCACAGCCTGCCGGGACGGCGCCGGCAGGCCTTGCGGAACGACTGGGAGAACTCACTCGACTGCGAGACTCGGGGGCGCTGAGCGAAGACGAGTTCACTGTGGCCAAGACTCGCCTGCTTGCCCAGCCGTGAACCGGAACACATACAAACGGTGAGCTATCAGCGGGAGACATCGACAGTGCCTCATCTGCTGGCCGCACCCTGGCAGTCGCCGAGGCGTGCGCGGTGTTTGTGGAGTAGCCGTCGGACACTGCGGGCGCTGATCTCGAATTTGGCGGCTAGGTCCTTGGTGGGGGTGCCGCCGTGGTGCAGGTCGATGATCGTCTGCACGTCCTCGGGGGAGAGTCGGTCGGCCAGAGCCCGCAGGCTAGGCCGTGACGCGGCGTCGTCGCGGCCATCGTCAGGGTGTTCCGGCTCTTGCCGACGCGCGATTTCGACCGTTCTCCGCAGGTCATCGAGCCGCTCAGGGGTGTGCGAGTAAGCCTTGAGTACCTCCACCATAGGTTCTGATTTTGCCTGACCAAGGGTTTTGTGTGCCGAGTCCTACTCGAATATTCGTGCCGTTGTGGATGGCCTGGTCAGAGGCCATGTTGGAGTTCTAGTCACCCAAGGTGACTGGCGATCACGATAGGCGGGACCGTTTGGATGATCATGCATCCCGTTCCCGCTCCGCCGTCTTGCGTTCGCGCCGATGCGTCACCCCAGCGTCGACGTCAGCCACGCCAGGTCGGTCACGGCCTTGTGCCGCGCGTTCG
>JBOGEV010000081.1:0-10558 GCA_050742015.1 Acidimicrobiia bacterium | reverse complement strand
ATCTCGACCTATAGGTCGAGATCTCCGCGCCAAAAACGGTGGCGACTACCGTCTGGCTCATGGCGCTGCTGCTGATCTCGGCTCCTTCCAATGCCGGTCCCGGCGAACGGCAGCAGATGCTGGACGGGGCGGCGGAGCACTTCGCACGGGCCGGTCTCGACCGGAGTCAGGTGCTCAGGGTCGACGTCCCGGGCCGGGGTGCAGGAGAGGAGGGCGACGGCGCCCTCCGCAGCGAGTTGGAGCCAGTCATCCCCCTGCTCCAGTCGGGCTCCCTCTTCGGCGACTCGCAGGGTCTCGAGCTGGTCGACGCCCAGAACCTGCAGGCGGCCGAGGGATTAGTGCTCGAGGAGCTGATCAGGGCGGCCGACCTCTCTGCCATCGAGGTCGTGTTCCTGGCGGCCGGGGCCCTGCCCCGCTCGTTGTCCTCGCTGGTCAAGAGTCTGGGCACTTCGCAGTCGGTGAAGAAGATGTGGGAGCGACAGGCCCTGCAATGGCTGGACGCCGAAGTGCGGGACCGGGGGCTGCAATTGGAGAAGGGCGCCGACAAGGCGATCTTGCAGAAGTTCGGCTCCGATACCGCCGCCATGGGCCAGGCCCTCGATCAGCTCGAGCAGACCAGTGGGAAGATCACCAAGGAGCTCATCCTCGATCGGTTCAAGAACCGGCCCGATGAGCCGCCATTCCATATCACCGACGCCATCTCGGAGGGGGAGGTCGGTGTGGCTTTGAGAAGGCTGTCTGACTTCCTGGTCCATGGGCACCCCCTGGTTTTCCTGGCGGCCGTGGAGTCGGATCTCAAGAAGAGGGCGCTGGCGGCGGCGGCGCCCGACGAGCCGACGTTTCGGGATTGGATCGGAGCCACCCCGAGCGATCGGGGCCCGGCCCGTTTCTGGTCTCAGCGGGGCCGGGTGAGGGAGTCGTCGCTACGCAGGGCCCAGGAGGCGTTGGTGCGGGCAGACCGGGTGATCAAGTCCCAGCCCGAGGAGGTGCATCGGGTGACGCTGGAGCGACTGACGGTGGCCTTGTGCCGCTGGTACGCCTGAACGAGAGAGTCTCAGCCGGCTGAGACTTTCCTTGCGAGTCGCGACTTCTTGCGAGCGGCCGTCTTCTTGTGGAGGACACCCTTGGACACGGCGCTGTCGATCTTGGCTTGGGCCTCGCGCAGCTTTTGGTCGGTCGGCTCACCGGTGGCAGCGACATACTCGACCTTCTTGACACTGGTCTTCAGGTTGCTGTTGATCGACTTGTTGCGCAGCCGCCGGTTCTCGTTCTGGCGGTTCCGCTTGATCTGTGACTTGATGTTGGCCATATAGAGGTCTTGGTTCCTGGGTATGTGGGGCAGACAGGGTGAAAGCCCCACTTGCGGATGAGTGTCCCGGTCGGCGGACCGAAACGCAAGGCTAACAGGGGGACTTCGGTAGGTACAATGGTGGTCTCCCGGGTTCCCGTGTCCAATCAATCGCGCATCCGCAACTTCTCGATCATCGCCCACATCGACCACGGCAAGTCGACCCTGGCCGATCGCTTCCTGGAGCGAACCGGGGCCGTCACGGAGCGGGAGATGCGAGAGCAGGTTCTCGACACCATGGATCTGGAGCGGGAACGGGGGATAACGATCAAGGCGCAGACCGTGAGGCTGGCTCATGTGGCGGCTGACGGCCAGGAGTACGTGCTCAATCTGATCGACACACCCGGGCACGTCGATTTCTCATACGAGGTCTCCCGATCTCTGGCGGCTTGTGAGGGAGCACTGCTCCTCGTGGACGCCGCGCAGGGAGTTCAGGCCCAGACCCTGGCCAATGCCTATCTTGCGGTCGATGCCGGTCTCGAGGTGATCCCGGCCATCAACAAGATCGATCAGATCGCGGCCGACCCGGATCGGGTCGCCGGCGAGATAACCAATGTCATCGGCGGGTCGCCCGATCACATCGTGCGCATCTCCGCCAAGACCGGCCAAGGCGTCGACCAACTCCTGCAGCGACTCGTCGACCAGGTGCCACCGCCACGTGGCGACCCCGACGCTCCGCTCCGGGCCCTCGTCTTCGACTCGTACTACGACGCCTACCGAGGAGTGGTCTGCTACGTCCGCGTTGTCGACGGGCGGCTTCGATCCGGGTTTCGGCTCAGGTTCATGGCTACCGGAGAGTCCCACGACGCCACCGAGATCGGTGTCCTCACCCCGGCGGCCAAGCTGGTCAATGTCCTCGGGGCCGGTGAGGTGGGGTACCTGATCACCGGGGTCAAGGAGATCGACCGGATCAAGGTCGGAGACACCGTGACGGATGCGGCAAGCCCGGCCTGGGAGCCGTTGCCCGGCTACGCCGAGCCCAAGCCGATGGTGTTCTCCGGTCTCTTCCCCACCGATGGCGCCGACTTCGAGAGACTGAGGGAGGCACTGGAGAAGCTGCGTCTCAACGACGGCTCGCTCACGTGGGAGCCGGAGACGAGCCGGGCGCTCGGCTTCGGGTTCCGGGTCGGGTTCCTCGGGCTGCTCCACATGGAGATCGTGCGCGAGCGTCTGGAGCGGGAGTACGACCTCGACCTGGTGGCCACGGCCCCATCGGTCGCCTATCACGTGACCCTGCCCGATGGCAGCGTGAGGGAGGTCAAGTCCCCTCAGGACCTGCCCGACCCCGATGGCCGGATCGGGGTCTTCGAGCCGTACGTGCGGACGATGATCCTGACTCCGAGCGAATACGTGGGCCCGATCATGGAGTTGGCCACGACCAAACGCGGTGAGGTGGGAAACATGAGCTATCTGAGCCCGGAGCGGGTCGAGCTCGATTACCTGATGCCTCTGGCGGAGATCGTCTTCGACTTCTTCGACCTGCTCAAGTCGAGAACCAAGGGTTATGCCTCGCTCGATTATGAGCCGTCGGGCTACCAGGAGGCGGACCTGGTCAAAGTCGACATCCTGCTCAATGGCCTTCCGGTCGACGCCTTCTCCGCCATCGTGCATCGCGACAAGGCCGCCGACTACGGCAAAACCATGACTACACGTCTCCGGGGTCTGATCCCACGGCAGATGTTCGACGTTCCGATCCAGGCCGCCATCGGCGGGAAGATCATCAGTCGGGAGACGGTGAAGGCCAAGCGAAAGGACGTGATCGCCAAGTGCTACGGCGGCGACGTCACGCGCAAGAAGAAACTTCTGAGCAAGCAGAAGGAGGGCAAGAAACGGATGAAGATGGTGGGATCGGTGGAGGTGCCACAGGAGGCCTTCGTGGCCGCGCTCCGGGTCGACGACGACCTTTGAGCCCCTTCGACGTCGATCGTCACGTCGACACGCCGGCGGCCTACGTCCACATCCCGTTCTGCTCGGCGGTCTGCCCGTACTGCGACTTTGCCGTAGTGGCGGGGGCCGACGACCTCGCCTCCAGGTACATCGACTCGGTCATCTCCGAGGTCGCGGCCTCGGAGCCATGGCGCCCCCTCGACTCGGTCTACTTCGGGGGCGGCACGCCGAGTCATGTCGATCCGTCTCTCCTGGAGAGCATCCTCGAGGCACTTCGCCGGCATCATGGCTTGACCGACGGCGCCGAGGTGTCGCTCGAGGCCAACCCGGAGGACTTCGATCGTTCCCGGGCCGAGTTGCTCTTGGCGGCCGGGTTCAATCGTGTCTCGTTCGGCGCCCAGAGCTTTGACGATCACGTCCTGACCCGACTCGGGCGTCGTCATCGGGGCGCGGACATCGAGGCCTCGGTGGGCAACGCACGCCGCGCCGGATTCGAGAACGTCTCTCTCGATCTCATCTTCGGCACGCCGGTGGAGTCAGATGACTCGTGGCAGGAGACGCTGGAACGGGCGGTGGCACTCGGTCTCGATCACGTTTCGTGCTACGCCCTCACCGTGGAGCCGGGGACGGCGCTGCACCGTGACGTACGGGCCGGGGCGGAGGCACCGGATCCGGACACCCAGGCCGACCGGTACGAGCTCGCCGAAGCGATCCTGGCCGATGCCGGCATGAGCCGCTACGAGGTCTCCAACTGGTCACGTCCCGGTATGGAGTGCCGGTACAACCTGACCGTCTGGGCCCAGGGCCAATACGAGGCATACGGCAACGGCGCCCATCGGTTTCGAGACGGAGTCCGCAGCCACAACGTGCGCCGCCTCGACGCGTACATCGAGAGGATGGAGAGCGGGGTGAGACCCATCGCGGGCAGCGAGGAGATTCTCGGCTGGGAGGGCGAGGTGGATCGTCTCTTCGTCGGTTTGCGCCGGTCGGCCGGTGTAGGGAGTGGCCCGGGGGTGGACGCCCTGGTCCGCACTCCTGGTGGCGGCATGCTCTTGCGGGAGCGGATCATCGATGTCTGCGACGGCCGACTCGTGGTTCGTCGGCCCCTGCTGACCGACGAGGTGCACCGTCAGGTGCTCGACCTGGAACCACCCGATGGGTGGGTGGAGCCGGGAAAGCCGGATAACCTCTAGGTCAAATGCTGGAAGACCGCCGGTCCGAGATCCTCCGAGCCCTTGTCGAAGAGCACATCCGCTCGGGTGAGCCGGTCAGCTCCCGGGCGATCGTCGAGCGCGCCCGTCTCTCCGTCTCGACCGCCACGGTGAGAAATGACCTCACCGCGCTCGAGTCCGAGGGCTTCGTGATCCAGCCCCACACTTCGGCGGGGCGCGTCCCTACGTCCGCCGCCTATCGCTATTACGTCGATCACCTCGGCCCGGGACGACTTCGCTCGACGGCACAGGCCAAGATCGACACCTTCTTCGGTGACGTCCATCTCGAGCTCTCCAAGTTGCTCAAGGAAACCTCGGACCTACTTGCGGAGGTCACCGATCTGCCGGCCGTGGTGGTGGCGCCGGCGTTGATGGGAGACCGGGTGCGCGCCGTCCACAGTGTTCAGATCACCGGCGACCAGGTGCTGCTCATCGTCGTGACCGATGGCGGCCGGGTGTTGCAACAGAGGACGAGGGTCCGGGTCCCGATCACGACACGTGAGTTGGAGGATGCCCAACGGGTGGTCAGCGCGGCCGCGGTGGGTCGCGACATCGGCGCCGAGTTGATGATCTCTGATGACGAGATGCGTCAGCTCGAAGACCCGGTCAAAGAGGCCGTTCTCTCGCTGAACGACGGTCTTCACCTCGCCGCCGCCGCCGGGACTGAGATGTTCATCGGCGGGACGCAGAGGATGTCCGCGGTCTGGGAGGACCTCAGCTCGGTTCAACGCATCCTCGAGGTGCTGGCCCGCGAGGCGGAGGTGATGAAGATCCTGGCTGTCGCCTCGGGCACCTCGATTCAGATCGGCGCCGAGCTCCCGGTGCACGACATCGACCTGGCCGTGGTTTCCACGACCTACGACGCGGGCTCGAGCGGAGGATCGGTCGGTGTCATCGGGCCGATGCGCATGAACTACAAGCGGGCGATCTCGGCGGTCGAGGAAGTTTCCCGCGAGTTGGAGGACCGGATCAGCGCCGAACAAGACTGACCCATGGCCAAGAACTATTACAACATCCTCGGCGTCGGTAGGGACGCCACCAGCGAAGAGATCAAGAGGGCCTTCAGGCAGATCGCCCGGGTAACGCATCCCGACGCCAATCCGGGCGATCCCCAGTCCGAGGCGCGCTTTCGGGATGCGGCCGAGGCCTACGAAGTGCTCTCTGACCCCGACCGCCGTCGGCGATACGACCGGGGCGACACAATCGACCTGTCCGACCTCTTCGCGGGCTGGGGCGGTCTCGACGATCTTCTGCGCTCGGTGTTCGGCGACGGGGCGATGTTCGGCTCCACTAGCCAGAATCGGCCGGTTCGAGGGCGTGACGTCCTGGTCCGGGTGGATGTCGAACTGAAGGGCGCCGCCTTCGGAACCGAGACACCGGTCACGTTCCGCACCAAGGCGACCTGCCCCGAATGTGCCGGATCCGGGGCACAAGGGGAAGATGGTCTCCGGACCTGTCCCGAGTGTGGTGGCGCCGGCTCGGTGCGGATGTCTCGCCGGTCGCTGTTCGGGACGATGATGACCGTTGGGACCTGTCCCACGTGTCGTGGGGAAGGGGCCCTCATGACCAACCCCTGCCCCGTTTGCTCCGGGCTCGGCGCCGTCGATCAGGAGACGACCGTGAACGTTGAGGTGCCCGCAGGGGTGTCCAGCGGGACCAGGCTTCGCCTCTCGGGACGGGGCGAGTCGGTTGGGCGTCGTGGCCCTCCCGGAGACCTGTACATCGAGGTCCATGTCGCTCGGGATCCCCGGTTCGAACGGCACGACGCCGACCTGATCCACACGGTGTCGATAGGCATCGCCGAGGCCAGCCTCGGAACCCGGGTAGCGGTGCCACTGGTGGAGGAAGGGCAGACCGACCTCGAGATCCCGCCGGGCACCCAGCCGGGTGCCGTGTTCCGGATGCCCGGCCTGGGAGTGACTCACCTCGGCCGCCGATCGCGCGGCGACCTGCATGTCGTGGTCTCGGTCGAGGTGCCGACGGAGCTCACTGCAGACGAGGAGGAGCTCCTGAGACGATGGTCCGATCTTCGTGGCGAGAGGACGGACCGACCCGCCTCGGCCGGTTGATGGCCCACGTCCCTCACCTCTTCCTCGGTGGGCCCTGGACCGAGGACACACTCGAGGTGTCCGACGAGCAACGCCACCACGTGGAGACCGTGCTCCGCCGAGGCTCGCGGCATGTGTCCTACACCGACGGTGAGGGGACGATTGGCTCCGGTCAGTACTCCCAGGGTCAGGTCACCCGGGGACAGGAGAATCAGGTGCCGCGACCGACCGACCTGATCGTGGTGACCGCTCCGCCCGACAACCGCGACCGGGCCCGATTCCTGGTCGAGAAGCTGGCCGAGTTGGGGGTCGTCGAGCTGCGCTTCCTGGAAACAAGGCACGGACAGGGCCGACCACCGAGAGTGGACCGGCTGCGGTCATGGGCGGTATCCGGTTTGGAGCAGTCGAGGGGCGCGTGGCTGACAAGGACATCCGAAGGACTAGTCACCTTCACGGGTTTGGAAGGCGCCTTCGTCGTGTGCGATCCCGGAGGAACCCGGGAGGTGCCTTCCGCGCGGACAGTGGTCATCGGCCCGGAAGGGGGATGGGCGGACGGCGAGGTTCCCGACGGGGCGACCCGTTACGACCTGGGTGACACGGTGCTCCGTCTGGAGACGGCTGCGCTGGTCGCTGCGGCCAGGATGGCCTGAGTGCTGGTATGGGCAGCATGGATTATGTAGCATCTCGCCACGGGCTTACGGGAGAAAACCTTGGTCGACAAATTCAGCGCATCGCTGGGCCTGCGCTTGCGTACCGCTCGTCGTC
Organism: Acidimicrobiia bacterium; assembly: GCA_050742015.1. Lineage (GTDB taxonomy): Bacteria > Actinomycetota > Acidimicrobiia > Spongiisociales > ZC4RG35 > JARDZU01. The sequence continues at coordinate 3,299 of JBOGEV010000081.1, read as the reverse complement.
AGCGCGGTTGGTCGCTTGGGGAGCTCGAGTCTTACACCGGCGGTGAGTTCAAGGCATCGGTGGTCGGCGCCTACGAGCGCGGGGAGCGCGCGCTGAGTGTTCAGCGCCTGGTACGTCTTGCCGAGATCTATGCCGTTCCGGCTGCAGACCTCCTTCCCACCGGCACCGCCGACCGCGGGGTGATGATCGACCTCGATCTAGCCGCCGAGACGAGAGATGGTGACCTGATCGACCGCTATCTGGCCGCGATCCACTTCCTGCGCCGGGAGGGGCGCCCCGACGAGGTCCGGGACTCCGACAAGGCCGTGATCGCCTCGCTGCTGGATTCGACGGTGGAGGCTGTTTCCGGCCAGGACTGAATGTTCTGAATCAGTCCCGGGCGCTACCTACAATGTCAGAGACGCCAACCTGTGGGCGTCGCTTTCTGTGTCCATTGACCAAGTCGACTCGCGTTTACGCGTCCCCAGCCATCATTTGATGTTGGATCTCCTCGGGGAATCCGACAGACACCTCCGTCAGGTCGAGTCCCACTTCCCGGAGGTGCGTTTTGTCGCGCGCGGAGACGAAGTCGCCTTCAAAGGCCCCGATTCCGAGGTTGAGAGAGCGCGCACCGTCCTCGAAGAGCTCCTGATCCTCGTCCAGGAAGGCCACGCCCTCGACTCGGCTCGGGTCGACGAGGTGGTGAAGATGGTGATCGAGGACGTCCCCAGTCCTTCTGGTGTCCTCTCGGATGGGATCCCAGTGGGGCGGGGCCGGATGATCCGCCCCAAGACCCACGGTCAGCAGAAGTACATGGAGGCGATCCGGGAGAACACACTGACCTTCGGCATCGGGCCTGCGGGAACCGGAAAGACCTATTTGGCCATGGCTGCCGCAGTGGACAGTCTGGTCAGCGGGTCGGTGCGACGCATCATCCTCACCCGGCCGGCCGTCGAGGCGGGGGAGAGGCTGGGCTTTCTGCCCGGTGATCTCGCCGCCAAGGTCGACCCCTACCTGCGCCCTCTCTATGACGCCTTGTGGGACATGTTGGGCCCCGAGGAGACGGCTTCGCTGGTGGAGAAGGGAACCATTGAGATAGCTCCGCTCGCTTATATGCGAGGAAGAACCCTCAATGATGCCTGCATCATCCTCGACGAAGCGCAGAACACGACGCCGGAGCAGATGAAGATGTTCCTGACCAGGCTCGGGTTCAACTCCAAGATGATCATCACCGGGGACATGACCCAGACCGACCTGCCCGACAACCGGCGCTCCGGTCTCAAGGTGGTGCGCGAGATCCTGAGCGACATCCCCGGGGTCTCTTTCATCGAGCTGACCGCCCGGGATGTGGTCCGTCATCGCATCGTGGCCTCGATCGTGGAGGCCTACGCCGCGTTCGAGAGCAAGGCCAAGTGATGGAACAGCGCACCCTGGTCCGGATTGCAACCTTCTTCGCCACCGTGGTTGCGGCTTGGGGCGTGCTTTCGTTGGGAGGGGGAGCGGCCGAGTTCGACGATCTCGAGCCGGGCCAGGTCGCAGAACAGGATTACTTTGCTGAGCTGTCGAGGACTGTGCTGGATACCGAGGCGACCACGGCACAAATCGAGGCTGCCCGTGCCGAAGTGGATCCGATCCTGCGCACCGACACCGAGGTGCAGACCGCAGTAGAGGACCAGGTCAACGAGCTCTTCGACGACATTCGAGGCGCGGTCGCCCGCTCGGTCGAGCCGACAACGGAGACGACCATTCCGCCGACCACGACGTCCAGCGTGCCTAACGAGGCCACGACGACCGTCGAAGCGGCCGAAGTGGCGATGACCACCGTCACTGGCCTCGTATTCCTCGACGTCGATGGGATGCCCGGCTTGCAGGTCGAATCCGAGTCGACATATAGAGACGTCGGCTACGCCGGGATCGGGATCGTGGTCTCATCCAATGGCGTCCAAGTCGAGACCGAATCCGGGGTCGACGGCACTTGGGCCGCCGAGGTTCCGGCGGGAGAAGTGGTCGTCACCGCGCTCACCAGTGACGACGTGCCCGACTCGTTCCAGATCGGGACCGAGACCGGCCAGCAGACACTGGAATGCCTCGCGGCGGCCACCTGTGAGGCTCAACCCGTCGGCATATCCGCATCCCTCACCCCGGTCGACCAGGTGGTAGCCGAGATTCGTGTCACGGCGCCGGTCGACGACAACACGGTGACGATCCTGGCCGCCGCCGCATCCGACGACATAATTCGAAATGCGCTCGGACTGACCAGCCACCTGGACACGATTCGGCAGCGAACACTCGAGCGGCTCTACAGCGAGTTCGGCAGTGGTGTGACCACTGAGAACCTGCCGCAGATAAGGGCACAGCTAGGAAGCTCACCGCCGTTCGTGTTCTACGACGGCGAAGGTCCCGACCCGGTAGCCGGGCAGGCCGCGGGGGAGGTGGTCGCCGCCTACGTGCAACCGAACCGAGTCGTCGACGAGTCAGCAACGGCAGTCGAACGTGACGCCCGTGAGGCTGAGGTCGAATCGGTGGAAGTGCCCTTCGAAGAGGGAGAGGAGATCGCAGGCAGGGGCGAACGACTGACCCAGCTCGACATCGATGCCATTCGTGCCACCAGCGGGGTGGTCTCTCAGACTCAGCAGGGCGCCCTGCTCGGCGTGCTGGCCGTGTTGGTCGGGGTGCTCGGCCTCTACCTGTCCCGTTTCCGCCAGGAGTTCTGGGCCAAGCCTCGGATGCTGGCCCTGCTCGGGATCCTGATCGTTCTCGCAGCGGGGGCGGTGAGGGGGGCTGACATCCTCGAAGCCAGTATTAGCTGGTACGTCTTGCCAGCCGTTGCCTTCGGCTTCATGACCACTGTGCTTTTCGACTCCAGGATCGCCGTCTTGATGGCTCTCGCAGTCGGCGTCCTGGCAGCGGCCGGGACTCAGGACACCGGAGTCGCGGTCTACGGCGCGCTCGCCACCCTGGCTCCGATCCCCTTCGTCAGCTCGGTGAGCAGCCGAGGGGCTTTCCGGACGGCAGTCGTTCTTTCCGCCGCCGCTGCCGCTGTGATCGCCGGGGCCACGTCCTGGTACTTCCATGCCGGACCCAACGACATTCCCGTTACCGTGCTCGGCCTGGAATTGGCGATCCCGCTCGGGGTGATCGGCGAGTCGATGGCATGGGCGTTCGGGGTGTCGGCGGTCGCCTCGCTCATCGCGCTGGCGGCGCTTCAGTTCTTCGAATCGGCCTTCGACATCACCACCAGCCTCAGCCTCCTCGATCTCACCGACCGCAACCACGAGGCGCTCCAGTTGCTTCAAGAGAAGGCGTTCGGCACTTTCAAC
>JBOGEV010000080.1:0-1286 GCA_050742015.1 Acidimicrobiia bacterium | reverse complement strand
CGCAATGGAACCCGCTGCGTCTCCAGCCCCTTACCGCATCCAGGCAGTCCTCGAGGGGGTAATCTCGGAGCGCGGCTTCGATCAGGGTCCGACGCTTCTCGTCGAGGCGTGTCCGTCCCGTGCGCTTAGTCACCCGCACCCACTCCTCGAAGACGGTGGACACCTCCTCGTCCAAGCGCCGAGGCACCGCTTCCAAGCCGAAGAGGGTGGGGACCTTTGGTTGCGCAACGAAAGACGAGCCTTCAACCCCAGCGACCACTTCGGCGCCAGCCGAAGTGTGTTTGTAGTCTCTGTTTGTAGTCTCTGTATGTAAGGAAGAGGAGTCGGGTGTTTCACCCGGATCGTTCTGGGCGTCTCCACCAGATTGATCCGGTGGATTCCCCCGGATCGTTCCGGGCGTTTCACCCGGAACCGGATCTGGGTGTTTCACCCGGATGGAATGGTCCCCTCGGGGCGGAGGGAGATTCGACAGCTCCGCCTCAATGACCTCGGGTACCAGGCGAAGGTGGGTGGTCGGGGCATCGCGCCATTTCCAGATCGCCTTGACGATGAGCCCACGGCCCTCCAGCTGGCTGATCGCCCGGCGAACCTGCATCTCCGTGAGGCGACACTCGTCCCACCAGTCACCGCGCGTCTTCGCCAACCAGAGGTGCCCCTCGCGCTCGATGGTCAGCCGAGGATGCCAGTAGACGAGCTGGGAGAGCAGGGCCCCACTGGCCAGGTCCCCAGCGATGTCGACGAGGCCCAAGCGGATGAAGAAGCCGTCGTGTGTTGCCAGCAGCGCGTCGAGGCGGGGAGTCTCTTGCTGCGACGAGCCTTGGCGGGGTCGGCTCATGCCGCCGGTGCTCGGCGCAGTCTGATGACCCTTCCCGACGCCGTGGCCGGGTCCGTCCGGTCCGGCGCGCGGTATTCCCTGTCGATGAGCTCGGAGGCCGCCAGTTCGTTGAGCGCCTGGATCACGGTCCGCTCGCTCCGCCCGATGGCGGTGGCCATGGTGCTGTTGGTCAGGTGCGAGACCGCCGGCTCGCCGAGCCAGCAAAGGTGGTCATAGAGCGCTCGCGCGGCAGCGCTCAGCGGCCGGGCCTCGTCGAAGGGCAACCTCGGGTTGTTCAAGCCTTCACACCATGCCGGGGTGGCGCGCGTGGCGGTTGATGGACGGCGGGCCTGGGGAGCCCATGCGGCCCTGAGGTGAACTCCCGGCGGGGGGCTAAGACGTCCGCGCGGCGAGGATCCGGGCTCTCCGGTTGACTCGACACGGCGACTCGGCCGGTTCTCCACCGCTCCGC
>JBOGEV010000079.1:0-8004 GCA_050742015.1 Acidimicrobiia bacterium | reverse complement strand
CAACCACGGCGCTGGGCTCTTCCCGGGCAGTGACTCCACGGTCACCGACAACTACTTCCACCACAACGGGCAGATGGCCATCGACGGAGGAGGGGAACGTTCCACCTATGAAGGCAACGAGATCGCCTACAACCATCTCGGTGATTTCAGCTTCGAGTGGGGGGCGGGAGGGGTGAAATTCGTCCACACCACCGATCTCGTCTTGCGTGACAACTTCGTTCATCACAACCGAGGCCCCGGGCTGTGGATCGACGGTTACAACACCGAGACCCTCTTCGAAGGCAATCGGGTGGTCGAGAACCTCGACGCCGGGATCAAGATCGAGATCAGTGGGAGTGCCACAGTCCGGGACAACCTCGTGGTCGGCAACGGCTTCGGCAACGAGTTCCCACCTCGCGGCGCCGGGATCATGATTCGCGAATCCGGTCCGGTAGAAGTGGTCGGAAACGAGGTGCGGGCCAATCAGGAAGCAGTGGTGCTGCATCACGACGACGGCCGCGACAACGACACCGGCAACACCCTGCACGGGATCCTGGTCCACGACAACGACATCTCCCTCGACGGAGGGGTAGTCGGGTACTTCGGGGACATCCCGTTCGACGCATTCGAGTCTGCCGACCTGACCTTCGAGAACAACACATATGTCATGTCCGACGACGAGGCGTTGTTCCTGGACCACGGCAATGAGGTCAGATTCGACGAATGGGTCGAGAGCGGACGAGATGCCGGGTCGACATTGTCCGTAGAGGCGAGCTCAGAATGACACCAAGATTTCCCCCCTCCCTGCCTTCGGCGGTACTCCCCCCTTCGGGGGGAGAAACGAGACAAACATGAAGTGCCGCAATTGCGGCTCGCCCGCGGATATCCCGATGGTCGACCTGGGGATGTCGCCGCTGTGCGAGAGCTTCATCACCGAGGACCAGCTCGACGCTCCGGAGACCTTCCTGCCGTTGAAGGTACGAGTCTGCGGCAATTGTTGGCTGGCTCAGCTGGAAGAGTTCGCCTCACCGAGCGAGATCTTCGACGAATACGCCTACTTCTCCTCTTTCTCGGACAGCTGGCTCGACCACGCCCGGACTTACGTCGACGACGTGACCGGGCGATTCGGGCTCGGTCCCGATTCCATGGTCGTCGAGGTGGCCTCGAATGACGGATACCTGCTGAGATGGTTCGTCGAGCGCAACATCTCCGTCCTTGGCATCGAGCCCGCGGCCAACGTGGCTCGGGCCGCGATAGACATCGGCGTGCCGACCGAGGTCAGGTTCTTCGGCCGGGAATCCTCGTTGGAGCTTCGTGATCGGGGCGTGTCGGCCGATCTGATCGTCGGGAACAATGTGCTGGCGCAGGTTCCCGACCTGCACGATTTCGTCTCCGGCATCCCGACGTTGCTCGCAGCAGACGGTGTAGTCACCCTCGAGTTCCCCCACATCCTGCGCCTCCTCCAGGAGAACCAGTTCGACACGATCTACCACGAGCATTTCTCGTACTTCTCACTCGCCACCTGCCAGGACGTCTTCGCCCGACATGGGCTCGAGATCTTCGACGTCGAGGAGCTTTCCACGCACGGTGGATCACTGCGCCTGTTCCTCCATCGGGAGGACGACACCTCGCATCAGACGACTGATCGAGTGAAATCCGTCCTCGAGGCCGAGCACGAGGCCGGGCTCTTCGACCGGACCACCTACACCGGATTCGGTGAACGGGTGGAAGAGATCAAGCGTGCACTCCTCTCGGAGCTGATCTCAATCCGGGAGAAGGGCGAGAGCATCGTCGGCTACGGCGCCGCAGGAAAGGGCAACACCCTGTTGAACTACTGCGGGATCCGCACCGACTTCCTCGAGTTCGTCGCAGACAGGAACCCGTACAAGATCGGCCGCTTCACACCTGGGACGCACATCCCGATCGTCGACCCGGCGGAGATCGCGAAACGAAGACCTGACCACGTGCTGATCCTGCCCTGGAACCTGGCGAGAGAGATAACGGCCCAACTCGATTTCATCGGAGAGTGGGGAGCCGACTTCATCATCCCCATCCCAGAGGTGCGACGAGTCGAACCCTGATCGGCTACGCCGGGGAGTTCAACCGCGTCGCACAAGGCGATCGAACAACTTCCGCGCCTGGGGCTCGCCCACCCAAAGCAGCACTGCACCGTAGACGAGCACTCCCAACGGCACCGACACCGCCAGGGTGGTGAGCGGCCCCATCTCGCCAGCCTGGGTGACGGCCCAGATGACGGCACTCATTATCCCGGCAGCGCCGAGGCTCCTCGCCAGGCTGGGAAACGGGAACTTCCACTTGAAGTCGCGCCGCGACAACCAGGCCATCACCACCATGGCCACCACATACCCGATCAAGCTGGTGACTGCGGCGACCTGGTACCCGAACCTCTCGATCAGGAACAGGTTGAGCACCACGTTCACCACCACCGCGACGACCATGGAGATCACGGTTTGGCCGGTCTTCTTGCTGAAGGTCGAACCGGTCGTGTACCACCATTGGATGGCACCGAACAACAACGCCAGCGAGACCACAGGCATGATGACCGAGGCTTCGTGGAAGGGAGATGCGGTCATGACCATCATGATGGGACTGGCAAGGACGCTGATGCCGGCCCAGGCGGGCACTGCCACCAGCAGGTATGACCTGACCGAGTCGGAGACGAATCCCGCAGCAGCTTCACTCCCGTCCCGCTCCCAGACCCGGTGGGCGAGGATGGAGAAGGGGAGCTCGAACAGGAGCACGATCGTCCCCATGCCCTGCTCGGCGATCCCGTAGGCGGCGCTGTACAGCCCGACCTCTGCCTCGTTGCGAAACGCAGCGATGAAGAACCGGTCGCTGAGTTGGAGAGCCCAGTCGACAACTTGCACCAACGCGATCGGGAGCCCGTAACGCCACATCTGGCGAGCCAGGGAGGCGCTGAAGGAGCCCGGTCGGGGGAGGCGACGATGGACTACTCGAAACAAGACCGGGAGGAGTACGAGGGAGGCAATGAGGCTTCCGTAGAGGAGGCCGTCGACCCGGAACCCGGCCCAGACCACCAGTGCGACACCGAGACCCAAGGTGAGTGCCTTGTTCAGCACCACCGAGGTGCTGTACCAGCCCACCTCGCGCACCGTGCGGATCTCGGCGTTGGTCATGCCCCACAGGGTGTTCACCAGCATGAGAGCGCCGCCGATGATCAGGAGCTGCGGTTCGCGGACGCCCAGCCCGGTGGGAAAGGCCCAGGTCGCACCGAACCAGACCAGGGCGAACAGGCCCAGCGTGGCGGCGAGGAGCCCGCGGAGGGTTGCCCGGAAGTCATCCGCCTCGCCGGAGACCTCCATGGCGGGGAAGAAGCGGTACACGCCGGCGGCAAGCCACCCGCCGGCCGCGCCGAACGCAGCTACCGCGGCGAGGACGAGTCGGTAGTCGCCATACTCCGCCGGCGACAACAGCCGGGTCAGGATCGGGATGGTGAAGAAGGCGATGAGGGCCGGTATCACCTGTGAGGGCAGATAACGGACCAGGTCGATCCTCAGGTCCCGGGAAGCCCGGTTGGGTGTGCCCTCTTCGCCCGGGAGGCGTGAGGACTCCGAGTCGGGCGATGGAGGGCCGCTCACGTCGGCCGATCTTCCGCTCCGCTTCGGCCGACCGGGCAGCTGAGCCGAATCACCGACGCACCACCCCAAGCGACGCGAGTCGGGGATGGAGCCCGAGATTCGCCAACATGGCGTCGATCTCGGTGGCGTACACCGGGTTCATCACCACCACGAGATCGGGGCCGATGTCCCCGAGCGCCTCGGGCGCCACGATCTCGTGGGCCGAGCCGGGGAGGAAACTGCCTTGTTTGAAGGGATTGACGTCGACAACCGCCGCTATCGCCTCGTCCCGATCCAAGGCGGACAGGAACCCCACCGCTTTGGAACCGGCTCCCCACACCACCACGGTCCGTCCTTCGGCGGCCGATTCGCCGATCAGGCGCTGCCAGCGCTCGACCTCGCCCCCGACTATTTCCCCGAACCTCCGGCACTGGTCGACTGTCTGCTCCACGATCCCGGGTTCGGGCGAGCCAGTCGTTGGCCCGGTTTCGGCCTGGAGAAGGATGTACTGGTCGTCGAATGCGCGCTCCAGCTTGGTGATGGAAAGCCCGCTGGAGCTGACCAGGCTGCCCAGGGACCCGACCGTGAAGTACGAGCAATGCTCGTAGTACACGTCCCAGAAGGCGCCTTCATCGAGGATCCGTTCCGTGTCGGGAAGCTCGAAGAAGCCTCCACTTCCGACGTTGCGTCGAAGCGAGGCGGCGACGGCGGCCATGAACTCTCCGACTGGCTGAATGTGCTCGAGGGTGTGCCGGCAACAGAACAGGTCACCGATGACGTCGGTCGATGCGTCGAACTGCTCCCGGACCAGGGTGATGTCGACATCCTCCCCGACCCGGCTGAAGTCTCCGGCGGGATCGATCCCTATCCCTCTCGCACCGGCCTCCCGGCAAATGCTCTCGAGGAAGACCCCTTTGCCACAGCCGATGTCCACGACCGTCTTGCCGGCGAGATCGTGGTCTGCGATGAGCTCCGAGATGAGGTGCTCTTGGAAAGCGGTGAATCGAGGCGAGAACGCCTGACTCTCCTCGTAAGGCATCGTGTAATCCACCAGTCCAGGGTCGAAGAGGCGGTTCTGGATGAAGCCACAACGATGACAGACAGCCAGCTCCAGGTCGCCTCGCCCGAAATCCGACGCGGCGCGCGATGTCTCGGGGAGAGCACAGCTGGAGAGCGGGATCCGCGCCAACGAGAAGAAGGGCTCCACGACGCGGTGCCCGCAGGCCTGGCACTCGTCGATCACGCGATCGTCGCCTTTCTGACGTGAAAGCCCTCGGCAAGACCGGAGGGGGATCGGCACTCGATCCCCCGTATCCGCATCAGGCCGAGAAAGGCAGCCCGATCGAACCAGGGTTTCGAGGTCTGCGACGTGAAGGCGCTCTCCAAATGGCGGACTTTGGCTTCGGCCACGTCCGCCTCGACTTCGCAATAGAAATTCGGGGTCTTCAGGTCCCCGTCGAACTTGAGGACCTCATACTCGAGGATCAGGTGGTCCCTGAACGTCTGCCACGTCAGTTCGTTCACGACCCGATGATCCTGATGGAGGTCGTGGGCGGTGTGGGTGAAGATCAGATCAGGCTGGAGCCGACGACCCAGTTCGACGAACACGTCCTTGAGGGGGTCGAGATGCATCGGGAATCGAGCATCCGGGAATTCGTGGATTTGGACGCGCGCACCGGGGGCGAAGAGCTCAGCGCCGTGAGTGGCCTCGGCAGCACGTTCGTCCCGTGCCGACAGCACGATCCAATCGACCGACAGCGAGTCATTCCCCTCGGCGAGAGTGAGGAGGGTTGCGCCGGCTCCGATCTCGATGTCATCGCTGTGGGCGCCCAAGCAAAGAATGCTGAGCGGTCGGTCGCCGGCCGCGATCTTCAAGCCCATCACACCGGATTGCGCTCCGGTTTCCACAGCTCCCAAGGGGCCCGCCCGCTGGCAGCCATCTCGTCGAGAAGGACCTTCTCCTTGAAAGTGTCGAGCGGCGCCCAGAACCCGCGGTGTCGATAGGTCACCAACTTCTCCTCGGCAATGAGCCGATGGAAGCCCTCGACCACCAAGTCCTCCCCCGGAGCGATGTAGTCGAATATCTGTGACCGGAAGATGAAGTAGCCGGCGTTGATCCACTGGTCGATCTGGCGAATCGGGACCAGGTCGACGACGACACCATCCTCGTCGGCGGTTGCCACGTGATAGCTGAGAGGAGGCTGAACCGACACGAACGCGGCGACGGCGTCCTGCTTCTCGAACCACGACAGATAGGCGCTGAGATCGAGGTCGGTCACGCCGTCCGAATAGTTGGCCATGAAGACCGCGTCGTCGCCGAGATGTGACCTGATCTTGATCAGACGCTCCCCGATCGACGAGTCGAGCCCGGTGTCGACGAAATTGATCGTCCAATCATCGATGTCGCGGTTCTGGTACTCGATGTCGAGCCCGCCTTTGCGCAACACGAAGTCGTTCGACGTGGCTTCGTCGTAGTTCAGGAAGAACCTCTTGATCGCCTCGCCGCGGTGCCCCAAGCACAGGACGAAGTCCTGGTGTCCGTGATGGGCGTACCACTTCATCACATGCCAGAGCACCGGACGGCTCCCTATGGGCACCATCGGCTTCGGCACCTGGTCGGCGTGATCCCTGATCCGCAGACCCTGGCCGCCGGCGAAGAGCACGACCTTCATGATGTCGCCCACCGAAGTCGTTGGTCCAAAGAGCCCGCGGCCTGAAGCTCTTGGATCCGGCGGAGACGGGTATGCCGCGGCCCATCGAGCGCCTCGAGCGTCACACCGTGACGCCGGAAGCGGGCAACCAGGTCGGCGACGCTCCCCTCGAGGTCCCATTGGGGCTTGAACTCGGGCAGTTGGGCATGGATCTTCGAGAAGTCGACCCGGTAGTCGCGTGAGTCGGGCTCGCCTCCCGGGGCGTAAACCACCTGGCTGCCGGGCACCGCGGCGGCGACGACGTCGGCAATGTCACGGACCTGGAAGTTCTGGTCATCGCGGCCGACGTTGAACGCCTCGTCATGAACCAGCTCCCTTGGTGCCTCCAGGACAGCCAGGAAGCCGCGGCAGATGTCCTCCACATGGATCAACGGTCGCCACGGGGAACCGTCGCTCTTGATCAGAACCTCTCCGGTGCTGAGAGCCGAGCCGATCAGGTTGTGAACCACGAGGTCGCCTCTGAGACGCGGAGAGGTCCCGTGAGCGGTGGCGTTTCGCAGATACGACGGCGAGAAATCATCATCCGCCATCGGAGACAGGGCTCTCTCGAACCAGGCCTTCGTCTCGGCGTACGGTGTGATCGGCCTCATCGAGGCGGTTTCGTCGAGGGGGGCCTCCCCTGCCTTTCCGTAGAGACTGCACGACGAGGCGAAGAGGAACCGGGTGACCCCGGCGGCCTTGGCGGCTAGAGCGAGCCGGACACCGGCCTTGAAGTTGATGTCATACGTGATCTCGGGATCGATCGAGCCGAGAGGGTCGTTGGACAGCGCCGCCAGATGGACGACGGCTTCGAATCCTTCCAGGTCCTTCGGTGTCACGTCGCGCAGGTCGCGAGCGATCGCGGCCACAGGTTCCGGACCGCGTCCGAGGTCGCAGCCATCGAAATACCCGATGTCGAGGCCGACAACATCATGTCCCGCCTCGACCAAGAACGGAGCCATGACAGAGCCGATATAGCCTGCATGGCCTGTGATCAGAACCCGCATATTCGCATCCCCCACGCGTTTGCTCGTTAGTCCCTGATGCCTCCCAGGAGCCACAATCTAACAAGCGTCACGATCCTCACAATTCGCCGGACCGGTTGGCGGTGGGCAGGTCGATGCGTGTCCTGATGGTCCAAGCGGGTCTGATGCCCACACAGATGGCGCCTTGGGTGGGAGCCACTCGCCACGGCATCGACCTGCACGTCGTATGTGCCCCGTTCGACGACTTCGGGCGAGTGCCCGAGATCGATACACCCGATCCGATCACCGTCCATCGGCTGCGACCGGTCCGGCTTCGTCGCGGCCAGACCTGGTGGATGTACCCGGGGCTGGGATCGGTCATCGAACGGGTGCGGCCGGACCTGGTCCACGTTGCGACCGAGGTCTACGGGCTGCTCTACTCCCAGGTCGACTTCGATCGATATCCAGTCACCGGTCATGTCGCCGACAACATTTGGTCGTTCGGCTCCACGTTGGAGAGCACTATCCGACTTCGCCGTGCCTCACGCATCCTGCGCCGCGTCTCGGGCCTCGCATCCTGGAACGAGGCCGGGCTCGACTTGGCCCGCAGGTTTGGGCTGCGGGAAGGCGTACCCACCGTCGTCGTGCCCGGCCGCCTCAGCACCTCGGAGCCTTTCGAATCGGCTGCATCGGACCGCGAGCGCCATCGAGAGGCGCTCGGCTTCGGATCGGATTGTGTAGTGGGCTTTGTCGGCAGGCTCTCTCGTGAGA
>JBOGEV010000078.1:0-1483 GCA_050742015.1 Acidimicrobiia bacterium | reverse complement strand
CGTGTGGGCCATTGCCGTCGTACAGGATCGAATCCGTCAGCGCCAGCGTGGTCGCATCCCAGGCGTAGATCCTGGTCTGGAATATCCCCCCCGCGTTGTTGCACACCCAGACCTTGTTGGTCGTTGGGACGTAGACGGCTGCCCAATAGCTCATGTTGAGGCCCTCGGACGGGCCGCCCGGACCGAAGTTGGGAGCCGGATCGGTCAGGTACGTGATTTGGGCGGACGGCGCGTCCACGACCGCCACCGCCACACCGCCCTGGCGTTGAAAGGGCAGCGTGATCCACGACCGCGCCGGTCGCCCCGATGCCGATGGCACGGTAATGACCTCGAACGGACCGCCGGACAACGCTGTTACCGGCGGTGCTTCTACGGGCGAGAACTCGGCCACCTCGCGGAGGGCCAAGGCAACGGTCCTGTCGGGGTTTATCCCGATCTCGGTTACCCAGAACTCCTTGCCGTCGAACCCCGGAGGGTCCTTCTTGACACTCACCTTGTCGTACAAGGCGAGCACTAATCCCGTCTCATCTACGAGCCCCTGCCCCGACAGGCTCCCGCGCAGGAACGCCAACTCCTCCTCGGCACGCGAGAGCGCGTGTTGTTCCTCGGTCGTGAACGGCAAATCCAGTGTCCGCTCGACGTGGAAGCCCTGGTCCTGATCAAGGAAGGGGTTCTCACCCCACTCGTCGGGTGGGTAGTGGACCTCCTGGACCTGATCCTTGGGCTCGCCCGTTTCAGGGTCGTCGCCGGCATCGACATAGCGGGCAATGATCCGGTTGGCCGCATCCTCGGGCGAGCCCCGCTGCCACGTCCAGTCGCCCACCATGTTGCGGTCGTTGAGCTCTAGGACTGGCGTGGCGTCCAGGTCGCGGATACGAAGGTGCATCTCCCCGCCCGCCCAATCCAACCCCGCCGGCATGGTGGTCAGCATGCGCCGGAGGTTATCCTGGACCGATTGCTCAGGGTCGGTTGCACCATCCAGCACATAGTGTGTCGTGTCGCCCAAGAGGATGGCCGTGAAAAACGATTGGTGGGCGATCCGCCCGACGTACTGGAATGATGCTTCGCCGATCTCGTCCAGCTTGAGCCGGGCACCCGCGATCTCGTCCAGGAGGTAATCGCGGATCGACCACGCCGGGTTCCGTGAGTCCTCCCAATTGTTAGTCAGCGTGTTGAGGACGCGGTTGTCGTAGAGCCGGGCCGTGATGTTCGGGAAGGCGGCCAGCTCTTGCTGGTCGAACGCGAGGATGAGAACTGCATAGGCGACCCGGCCCAGCTTGTGCGCGTCCGTCCACTTGTCGGGGTAATACGTGGTCAGGATCCCCAGCTGCTCGATCAAGGTCGCGTTGGCTGTCTGCGTGCTCGTCCCCGAGTAGGCACCCCAGAGCTTCGCCAGGTCGATAATGACGTTCCCGCCAAAGAGCCGCTTCTTGAGCTTCAGAAGCCCAATGTCGAACGCGAGCCGCTCGTCGAAATAGATCTG
>JBOGEV010000077.1:0-1706 GCA_050742015.1 Acidimicrobiia bacterium | reverse complement strand
ACCTGCTCGTTCAGCTCCCTGACCCGAGCCCGCAATGCCGCGTTCTCCGCCTCCAGCTCGGCGATGCGGGCTTGCGCGTCCACCGCAACGTTCTACTTCGCCGCGCGCGGAGAGTGGTGGACGATCGACGCGCTCCGCGCGACTAGAGGTGACTGGTTACGGCACGACTTGGTTATGGCGACTGTAGTTCCGTCCAAAGACGGGACCGCCTACGTGACAGTAAGAGTTTATACTCGATACGCACAAGCGACCGAGGATCGTCCGATTTCAATTAGCTTTCAACTCCAGATTCCTGAGGATCATCCAGACGCGCTTCTCCTTCATCAGAATGTGGAGGATGCCTTCCTGTTCGGCTCTAGGGCGGAACTCCCTGATGGCCTCGTTCATGGGCTAACGATCGACGCCCCCAGCGGCCTCGGTGTTGAGAACGCAGTTGGAGGGTTGAGGCTCGGTGGCTGCCCAGACGGAGAGATCGAGCGCTTCCGCGTCATATTGCGCCTAACGACCTTGGCCGGTGAAGCGCTCGGCGAGGCTGTCTGTGATGCACGAGAGCGCACGCGAGGAACTGGAGGCGTCCGTCTTCTGTTTGAAGAAGTCAACAAGTCATTCTCGTTTGAGCTGCGCTTCAAACTTTCCAAACAGGGTGAGCCATGCCTGGAGCTCAGCCACTTCCATGTGGATCTCGCAAAGTCCCCCGCCACACGACTCCTACCTGTCGCGAGACTCTTGAACGAGATGAAGGGTTCCAACCTTCTCTCCTTGGTGCTTGAACACGGGAGTTTGCTGGCGGACTCGATTCCTCTCCCTAATGACGAACCCCCTGTCGATACCCGTCTACTGTTACTCACGGAGGCGATAGCTGCGATTCAAGTTAGGACGCTTCATCCCCTGTATCTGCCTTCTGAGATTTCAGCCGACCAATGCAGGCTTATTATTGAGGCTGGACGGCTAGTCCGCGGCTTGCCCAGCCGTGGGACATGGGAAGAGTTTCCGGTTCAGCTCGGGTCGCAAGCAATTCATGATCTCAACCATGCTTCAACTCCGCAGCTCGCGCTCGAGGGGGAATTCGAGGTCGATATCGGTGGCAGGATGGTTTCGATCGGTCGGTCCACCATGGTCCTGCGCTCAGCGAAAGTCGTCCCAGCCGAGTCGGCTCCGGCTGGCGCTGATGGCGACGTAGCCGTGTTGGTCCGACCCGACGAGGACAATCGCTACGAGCGGTGGCCGGGGACGATCGAGGACTACCAACAGCGCTGTACTGATGCAATGGCCGCCAACACAGGCGAACCCGAATCCCCCACCTAAAGTAGTTCTCTCGGAATCCCCCACCAGTGTCCGTTGAGGCTTTGTCCCCGAACGCTGGTCTAGGTGCGGCACCCTGGTGACTGGCTCGCGGTGCTCCTCTTCCCCGGCAGGCTCGGTGCGCCCTGGCTGACTGACCCGACTTTGACACCGTGATCGCGAAACCGCAGGTGGGAAGGGGCGCGGCTTCGCTGTTTGTCCCTACATTCCCTTGATTTGCGCCGGTTCCGGGATCAGCCGGCGGCTGCGGGTGCCCAGCTGGCCGCCTCGACGCCGAGGGCGGCGAGAATGCGGTCCTGCAGGGCGCTGTGGCGGGTGTCGCGCTCGATGGTGCGCTCGGCGACGGTGAGGGTGACCCGGCGGATGCGCCCAAGGTCCCGCAGTGCCCGGCGGGGGGAGATGAC
>JBOGEV010000076.1:0-4541 GCA_050742015.1 Acidimicrobiia bacterium | reverse complement strand
TGTCCTCGGTCCAACTCCTGCCCCCCGTTGCCTTGTAAAGGGCGACCAGCGCCAGACACTCGGCATTCGGGACCTGGTTGTTGGTGTCACACCCGTCCTGGACCGTGAGCGGCACGATCTGATTGATGCTCAGACCCTTACTGTCGGTGACCGTGATTCCGACGTTGAAGGTGCCCACGGTTGGCGGCGTGCCCGAGAACCGCCCACTGTTGTCCACTGAGACCCAGGCCGGGCCGGGGGTCTTGGTGATGGTGTAGGGCGCAGAGCCACCCACTGGCTTCAGCGTGGCGGAGTAGGGGAGGTCGACGATCGCCTTCGGCAACACACCGGCCAGACCCAGCTTCACCGTCCAGGAGCCGGCCACGGGAAGCATCTGGAACGAGCCCATGACGATCTCTTCGTTGGCGTTGCCCTGGGTGTTGGTGTAACGGAAGAAGAAACGGGCGAGGCTCGGACGGAAGATCGCAGGCGTGTCGACGTCGTCGACGACGCCCCAGTCACCAGCCACCAGCCGGTCACCGGGATCCCCGAAGAAGAACTCCGCATTGGCCACACCCTGCGTGTGGCTGTTCCGGAAGTAGACGAAACCGGTCGACTCACGATGCAGTCCCACCGTGTCCACCCCGTCTCCGTTGAAGTCACCGACGAAGGGCTTGTCGCCGGGGTTTCCGAAGATGTAGGAGAAGTCGGCTGCTCCTAGGCCGCCGTCGTTGGCTCCCAACTCGTTGATCACATAGATCCGGGACTCGGACGCCCGGTAGATGGAAACGGTGTCGCAGCCGTCATCGTTGAAGTCACCGGCGAGCGGGATGTCCCCAGGGTTCCCGAAGAAGAACCGGATGTCGGCCACACCCTCGCTGTTCGAGTTGCGGAGGTAGACGAACCCATCGGACTGTCGATAGAGACCAGGGGTCGAGATGCCATCGCAGTCCCAGTCCCCCGCCATCGGGAAGTCGCCCGGGTTGCCATAGAAGAAGCTGTTGACCGCTCCCCCGGCCCCTCGGATGTGCCATATCCCGGTGACCGGATCGACCAGGCCAACCCGATCGGTGACCGTGTCGGAATCGACGGTGGCGAGCGTGAAGTCGCCCTCCGCTTCCTCGGTTTGTGCGCCGGCAACCGGCGCAGCGAACAATGATGCGACCAATGCAGTCGCCAGCAAGAGAAGGAACCTTCTCACCTCGTACCCCCAACCTTTCGGATCGCGTCGGAATGTACGCCACCGAGAGTGGCCGCGCAAACACAAATTTCTGGGGGAGGGGAATGTGTCGGGTTGATTGAAGGTTCGATAGTTGACAGTTCAATCACTCTCTCGATGAGTGATGTTGATCGTTCAATAATCCTTCAAGGAGGAGACTCAATGTCCACAGCAAGAACCGTTGAGGGCCGCACCGTGCCGGTCGCCGGGACGTACGAGATCGACCAGATCCATAGCGACCTCCGCATCATCGCCCGTCACCTCATGGTGGCCAAGGTGAGGGGAACCTTCGAGGACCTCAATGGCACGATCGTGGTAGCAGAGGATCCGCTCGAGTCGAGCGTCCAGATCGAGGCCAAGGCGTCGTCGGTGACCACCGGCACCACCGATCGCGACAACCACCTCCGCTCCGCCGACTTCCTCGACGCTGAGCAATACCCGCTGGTGTCCTTCGAATCGACCGAGCTGGTCCCCGCCGGCCGGAATTGGAAGCTGACCGGCGACCTGACCATCCGTGGCGTCACCAAGCCGGTGACCTTCGATCTCGCCTTCGAGGGTGGTGCGAGCGACCCGTACGGAAACACCAAGGCCGGATTCACCGCCACCGGTGAGATCGACCGTCGGGAATGGGGCCTCGAATGGAACGTGCCGCTGGAAAGCGGTGGCGTTCTCGTCTCAGAGAAGTTCAAGATCGAGTTCGACGTCGAGGCTGACCTCCAGTCCTGACGCCGTTCTCCGTACAGGGATAGAGCCCGGCCTTGGCCGGGCTCTTCTCTATCCGTTGAGTCCCTCGCCAGCTGCCCGGAGATCCCCCCTCCCGCCTTCGGCGGTACTCCCCCCCAGAGGGAAGGTGGCCCAGCGGGACTGAGGGGACGTCGTCGTGCCCCGCGTGGATCAAACATTCACTTGCGCACGTTCCGACCACCGGTTACGTTCCGCCGCAATTGGGGTTCAGAGCCCTGGGGTGTTCGTGGCAACAAGTGGGGGTTTGCTCGTGATCAAGAAAGCTCTGTTGGCCGTCATCGTCTTTGCCGCGCTAGTGGCGTTCCCGCAACCGGCGACGGCCCAGACCGCGGAGCCATCCGGTGGGATCGAGTCCTTGGCCATCGACGCCGATCAGCGAACAGACCGAGTCGGTCTGGTCGATCCGGCAACCGGTGCATGGCATCAGCGCGGTCAGGGCGGACAAGTCACCAGTTTCTTCTACGGGAACCCGGGCGACTTCCCCATGGCCGGGGACTGGGATTGTGATGGCGTCGATACTCCCGGTCTGTACCGCCAGTCGGATGGGTTCGTCTATCTGCGCAACTCCAACTCGCAGGGCGTTGCCGACATCAGGTTCTTCTTCGGGAATCCCGGCGACATCCCGCTCGCCGGTGACTTCGACAACGACGGTTGCGACACCGTCTCGATCTACCGGGCTGCAGAGTCCCGGATCTACGTTATCAACGAGCTCGGCGCCAACGATGGCGGCTTGGGTGCGGCGGACTTCAACTACATCTTCGGAAACCCCGGCGACAAGCCGTTCGTTGGTGACTTCGACGGCGACGGGGTGGACACCGTCGGTCTGCATCGTGAGTCGACCGGGTTCGTCTATTTCCGGAACAGCCATACCCAGGGCATCGCCAATGCCGAGTTCTTCTTCGGCGACCCCGGCGACCGGCTGGTGGCTGGTGACTGGGGCGTTCTCGACAACATCGAGACCCCGGCGATCTTCCGTCCCTCCGACACGACCTTCTATTTCCGTCATACCAATACCCAGGGCATCGCTGACGAGACCGTGGCGTTCGGCCAGGCCACCTTCCTGCCCATCGCCGGGCGATGGAAGGTGTCGGACCTGCCTCCACCGCCCAGCATCTCTGATGAGGAGCTGCCCCCTGCCTTGGTCAGCAGCGCCTATTCGGCCAGGGTGCCCGTCACTGGTGGCCTAAATCCAAACACCTTCGAGATGACATCGGGGCCGGCATGGATCAAGATCAGCGCGTCAGGCGTGATAACAGGCACCCCACCAGCGACCGGGACCGTCAACGTCGGGGTCAGGGTCACCGACCGCCATGGCCGGACCGACACGGCCACTCTCCCGATCCAGGTGGTCAACGGATGCGAGAACCGAGGCTTACTTCCCCTCAACCAGTGTCAGGCGCTGGTCCAGCTCTTCAAGTCGACCAACGGCTACGGCTGGAACGACCTCACCGGTTGGCTGATCGACGTCCCCTGCTCTGACTGGGACGGGATCACCTGTGTCGCCAACAGTGTCACTGAGATCAGCCTCGCTGAGAACAATCTCAACGGGACGATTCCCAACCTGGCGGCGCTCACCGGCCTTGTCACACTGGACCTTGCGGGCAACTCAATACGTGGCGCGGTCCCCAACGTCACGCCGTTTCCGGGGCTGACCACCCTCAATGTGGGAGTGAACCGATTCACCTCGGTGCACGCTTCGGTCTGGAGCCACGCCGCTTTGAGGAACCTCGACATCAGCTCCAACAACCTGAGTGGAGCGATCCCCAGTGGGATCAACCTGCCGGCACTGCGGACACTCAATCTCTCGACCAGCGGTCTAGGTGGTGGGATACCGGTAGCCCTCTACAACAATTCTCCGCAGTTGATCGCCCTGGATCTGTCGGAGAACGCTTTCACCGGGCAGATCAACGCCGCCATCGGTGCTCTAAACCTCCAGGAGCTCGACCTGAGTGACAATGGGATGAGTGGGCCAATTCCGAACGCGTTCCTCAATCTGCAGGACACCATCACCGACTTGGCGCTGACCAGCAACGGCTGCTTCACCGCATCGCAGACCGTGACCAAATTCATCGAGCTCTTTGACATGGACTGGGACGACGGCTGTCTCGCCCCCTAACTCGCCTTCTTAATGCAGGGCGTCACGTATCCGTGACGCCCTGCATTAGGTTCGGAGTCGATCCCTCCTAATGGCCACCACGAGCTCAGATGCGGCGTTCGAGGCTGTTGCCGCCCTCGAGGAGGCGGAGGTCCGATTTGCCGTGCTGCATGGGGAAGGGGAACTCGCTCGTCGAGAGGTGGACTCCGACATAGACATCGTGTCCGACCGGCCCGTCCACGAACTGGTCCGGGCCTCGGCTCGCCACTGGGCAGCAGCCGGTCTCTATCCGATGATCGTTTGGCCCTATGACGTCGGCGGGACCGGGTCGGTCTTCCTCGCCACTCAGGACGCGCAGCAAGGTGTCCAGCTCGACCTCCTCCATGATCCTTCCGGTCGGGGCCGGTACGGGGCCCGGAGTGACCGTCTGCTGAGCGTGTCCCGCCCCGGTAGCCGTTTCACAACGGTGGCGCCGGGTGAGCAGATGGCTTACCTCCTGGCCAA
>JBOGEV010000075.1:0-45281 GCA_050742015.1 Acidimicrobiia bacterium | reverse complement strand
CAGAAACTCTCCTATCGCCTCGAGCTCAAGGATTATGACCGGGTCGAGGTCGTGGTGGCCCCTCCGTTCACATGTCTGCGATCGGTGCAGACCGTGATCGAGGCCGACCACCTTCGGATCGTCCTCGGGGCCCAGAACGCGCATTGGGAAGAGTCCGGGGCGTTCACCGGTGAGATCTCGGCCCCGATGCTGGCCAAGCTCTCGGTACGCCACGTCATCGTCGGGCACTCGGAGCGTCGCCAGGGCTTTGGCGAGTCCGACGAGCTCGTGGCGAAGAAGGCGCAGGCGGTTTCCGCCGCCGGGATGACCCCGATCATCTGTGTCGGAGAGACCCTGGAGCAGCGGGAGGCAGGAGAAGCCGAGAGAGTCGTGGTGTCCCAGATCGTGGGCTCCTTGGCACGTCTCGACGCCGAGGCCTTGGCCACAGCCTCGGTCGCCTACGAGCCGATCTGGGCGATCGGCACCGGGCGCACCGCTCTTCCCGAAGACGCCGGCTTGATGGCGGGGATCATCCGGGAGACCGTCGCCGACAAGATCTCGAGTGCGGCCGCCGACGGTCTTCGCATCCTCTACGGGGGATCGGTCAACGCCGCCAACATCCGGGACTTCATGGCCAAGTCCGACGTCGACGGGGCCCTGGTGGGCGGAGCTTCGCTCGACCCTGACAGCTTCGCTGCGATCGTGAGGTACTGGGTTTGAGCCACCGACTCATCCTGCTCCGTCACGGTCAGTCCACCTGGAACCTGGAGAACCTGTTCACCGGATGGACCGATGTCGGATTGACCGAGCAAGGGGAGGATGAGGCGCGGGAAGGCGGGCGCCTCATCGACGAGGAAGGGCTCGATCCGGACATCCTCCATACCTCGGTGCTGGTGCGGGCGATCAAGACCGCCGAGCTGACTCTCGACGTCATGGGCCGGTCCTATCTGCCCGTCCGTCGCTCATGGCGGCTCAACGAGCGGCACTACGGGGCATTGCAGGGTCTCAACAAGAAGGAGACGGCCGAGAAGCACGGCGATGAGCAGGTGTTGCTCTGGCGCCGCAGCTACGACGTCCCGCCGCCGGCGCTCGCTGCCGACGACGAGCGCCACGCCCGGCACGACGCGCGCTATCGCGATCTCCCCCCGGACCTGATCCCGGCCACCGAGTGTCTCGCCGACGTGGTGGTGCGAATGTTGCCGTATTGGTACGACACCATCGTCCCCGACCTCCTGGCCGGGCGAGAGCCGCTGATCGTCGCCCATGGCAACTCCCTGCGGGCCCTGGTCAAACATCTCGATGGAATCAGCGACGAGGACATCGTCGACCTGAACATCCCGACTGGCGTCCCTCTCCTCTATGAGCTCGATGACGACTTCAGCCCCGTGTCCAGCAGGTACCTGGGCGACCCCGAGGCGGCGCAGGCGGCAGCCGATGCGGTGGCGCGTCAAGCGGGGTAGTTGAAGCGCACGGGCGCTGGTAGAATTCGTCCTCCGCGCGGATGACCGTGTGGGCCCCTAGACCACCTGATAGGCAATGGCTGTCGTCGAAGCAATCGCAATCGTCATCCACATCATCCTCTCCCTGGCCGTCGTGGCCCTGGTCCTGCTCCACTCGGGCAAGGGCGGGGGCCTCTCCGACGTATTCGGTGGCGGCATGTCCACATCGAGCCTGGGCGGGAGCACGGTGGTCGAGCGAAACCTGGACCGGTTGACGGTCATCGTCGGGGTCACATTTGCGATCAGCACCTTCGTGCTGACCTTCCTCTTGAACAGCTGACCGGGCGTAGACTCGCTCGGATCGAGTCGGAGTGGCGGAATTGGTAGACGCGCCAGGTTGAGGGCCTGGTGGGGTATTACTCCCCGTGGAGGTTCGAGTCCTCTCTCCGACACGATTCAGTCCCCGAGCAACTCAGCTAGGGGCGACCACCAGGGTGGCGCCGGGCTCGCAAATCACTCGGGTCATGATGTCGCGGCAGCCGACATGAGTGCTGGCCAACGCCAACGACGTGAACAGCACCAGCGCCAGGAAAACCCCCAGCCCCATGAATCCGGCCCGCCTCCACATGCAGTCATTAGTACCGCACGCAGCGAGGCAATGGCGCGCCAATTCCCTTCCGCCTGTGATGGACTAGTCCGATTCGACTACTGATTCGCCCAGGTTCTGCCGATGTATCGGCAAGCCGCCGAGAGAGCGAAATGAGCAGCCGACTCGAGGACCTGAGGGATCTAGCCCGGATGTTGGACGAGGGAAAGATCTCGCAAACTGAATACGACATCGTCAAGAAAGAGCTCCTCGAGGCCTCCGTCGAGGAGTGGGACACGGTCGAGGTCGAGGCTGGACAAACCACTCCGACTGATGGGCCGACCGATGAGGAGACGGCACCGTCGGCGGGGCTCGCGAGCTCGTTGCGAGGGATACCGACCACCTATCGAGCCGCCGTGGCTGGGGCCGTGCTGGTGTTGGTGGTGGGCGGCTTCATCGCCACGCGGAGCGATGCGGCCGGATCGGTGACCGCGATGCCCGAGCCCAGGGCAGCGTCGGCGACAGCCGATCCGCCTAACGGGTCGCTCGGCTTTGCCTTCGCCGACCTCGCCGAGAAGTGGAATGAGGTGGACCATTCACCCCAGGTCTCGCGTGGAATCACCGTCTCGCCCGAGCCCGGGCCTCTCGACAGTTTCCTCCATCGCTTCGACAGCTCGGCGATCCTCGCCGGGGCCTACGACCCCTCGGACGGTTTCGTCTACGCACTGATGGTGAAGGCGAGCCTGCACGATCCCGACATCTCCAATCTCTACGTACATCTCTGTTACCTGCTCCACCCCGGCTCGCAGGGCTGCCTCGACAGCTTCATCGAAGAAACGGGGATGTTCGGCCGAGCACCAGGCGATCTCCTCGGAACCGAGCTCCAGGCGGAGTGGGTGTTCGAAGGTCATGACTGGGATCTGGTGATCGCGGGCGACGTCGAGACGATTCGGGTCCAGGGGGACGGTCCTGGGGCCTGACCCGCTTCTTCGCTGAGTGGCCGCCCGCCACTCTCGGCGCGGGGCAGAAAAAGGCCGATTGCGTCATGGGAATCCGGGGCGTATGGTGAGACGAGTTATCCACAGCGTGTGGAGAGTCTGGGCGCCGGGGTGGCACTCAAGCGGGCTGAAACGGCTACACGTTGAACCCTTGTGGGGCAGAGCGGGCCGTTCGCCATTACGCCCAATCCGGTTGCATCACGTCCACGTCGCTGGCGTCGCGACGAACGGAGGTGAAGGCAAAAGCGGAAGATTTCGAGATTTAGTGGGTCTTGGAAGATGCCTCTTTCAAGACCCGACGCAAACCCGACTGAGCCGGGTTCCACGCAGGATCAGATCATACCGGCAATATCACTGTCGGTGGTCGCCACCACTTCAGTCGGGCCAATCA
The DNA here is from genome assembly GCA_050742015.1 of Acidimicrobiia bacterium. GTDB lineage: Bacteria > Actinomycetota > Acidimicrobiia > Spongiisociales > ZC4RG35 > JARDZU01. The sequence goes on along the minus strand of JBOGEV010000075.1, from coordinate 41,888 downwards.
GCACAAATATGGCCAACTGAAGGAGGAGAGCGATGAGGCGGAGTCTTTCGCTACTCGCATTGGGCGCACTGACCGCCCTGGCCGTCGGCTCGGCGGCGGCATTGTCAGTGGACGGAGGAGCAATACAGGCCGGAGTGGATCAGACCCTCACATGTGACACGGGCGTCACCGTGGGTGGATGGGGTCTCGAAGCCGACGACGGGACGGTGCGCTCGGTCCGAATCAGTGATATCGCTCCTGAGTGCGCTGGCAACGCCTTGTTCGTCAGGGTGTATGACCTTGCCGGTGTGCTCATCGGCCAGGGCGGTGTCGAACCGATCGATGCCCTCGAAGAGTCGGTTGCCCTGCCGAGCTGGCCACTGGCCGCCGACATAGAGAACATCAGTGTGTTCATCGAGGGGGCTTCCGGCTCGTAGTCGAGCCACGGCCGGGCGGTGAGAACGCCGCCCGGCTCGCTCCCTCTGCCATGAGCACACCCAAGCGCCGCCGCCCCATCCGCTGGCTGACCGGTCTCCTGGTGACCGTCACGCTTCTGGTTGGGTTCGCCCCGACCACTGTCGGTGGCGCCACGTCTTACGTCATCGTCTCCGGCTCGAGCATGGAGCCCACCTTGGCCGAGGGGGATCTGGTGGTGGTGCGACGTGGCGATTACCGGGTCGGGGACATCGTCGCCTTCGAAAGCGGCAACGGTCTGGTGATCCATCGCATCGTCGGGGGCTCCGCCGAGGAAGGATTCCGGATGCAGGGCGACAACAAGGAGGCCCCCGACACCTGGACTCCGACCCCCGACGACATCGTCGGCAAGCACTTCGCCCGGGTGCCCGAGGCGGGTACCTGGGTAGCCGGGTTGGCCTCCAGCCCGGCCTTGCTGGGCGCCCTGATCGGTGGGCTCGGATCTCTCATGATCTGGAGCCCGCAACGGAGGAGGAGACGTCACGGCGCCCACAGTGCCGACGCTCCGAGAAGTAGAGCTCCCAAGAGTGATGCCCTGGGTGTGCCGCCCCGAGGGGCGGGTCCGACTTTGGCCGCCCTTGCCGTGGTCGGCCTCCTTCTCGGCGCGGCTCTTGTTTGGCTATTGATGCGCCCACTGGAGCGGGTGGAAAGCGTCGAGCGGGTCCTCTATGAGCACGAGGGCACCTTCGCCTACACCGCGTCGGTGGAGGACTCCGTCGTCTACGACTCGGAGACCGTCGCCTCGCCTGGATCCGGATCGGAGCCGACCGCCATCTACGCACACCTCCTCGAGGAGCTCCTGGTCGAGTTTCGGTATGACACGGCGTCGCCAGAGCCCTCCCACCGGGGCACGATCAGCGCCGAGTTGCATATCGCGGCGGGCGAAGGAGTGTGGACCCGGACCATCGAGCTCCTCCCGATAGAGGAGTTCGAGGGGTCCACCTTGGTCACCTTCCCCGTCGATATCGCCCAGATCTCGAGGATGCTGAGCCGCGCCGAGGAGGAGACCGGGTTCGACCCCGGCACCTATCAGGTGACGGTCGTGGCGGACATCAGGGTCGTAACCGAAGGTGAATCGAGGGTTGGGGTCTTCGAGGCCCGGCTACCGATGGAGTTGAGCGAGACTCTGCTGTCGATCAACAACGAGGAGCTGACGACGTCAGGGGCGAGCACGGTGATTGAAGAAGCGGCCGTGCCCAATGACATCGACCTGTTCAGGTTGACGATACCCACCCGCTGGGCACGGGCCGGGGCAGGAGGCCTACTGGCGATAGTCATCCTCGGTGGGTCGGTCTATGCATTCGTGGTACGGAGGCGCGTGGGTAAGGGCGAGCTGGCGCGGATCCGGCTTCGTTATGGATCTCTCATTGTCCCGGTGACCGGCACATCACAAAACGGTGCCCATCCGGTGGACGTCGGATCGATGGCAGACCTGGCCCGACTGGCTCGAAGGGCCGAGCAGATGGTGTTCCACGACCAGGGCTCGGGTCGCTTTTTCGTGCCCGATGGCCCGGTCACCTACCAGTACAGGCTCTCCAACGCCGACCGGGGTGAGGCGTGAGACGACTGCTCCTGCTGGCTCTGATCGTCGTCATCAGTGGCGTCGTGCTGGCTTCGGCGGCGAGTCTCGGCTTGGACGGTGGAGTGCTCCAGGAGTTCCGCCTAGATGTCACCCTCGAGGTTCCCAGCACCATCGGCGAGGCAACGATCGAAGCTCCGCTCACCACGAACCTCCCGGCTCCCTAGGTCGGTAGGCCGGAGCGGTGTCGGTGGAGATCAAGGTCGTCTCGATTCGCACGAGCGACGAGGGGTGAAAGACAGTGTCCTATCCGACCGATGGCCCGACAACCATCGTGGAGGCACCGACCCTTCCCTGAGGTCAGATCTTGTGGAGCTGGTCGCCGACGGAGATCGTGCCTGGTCGCACCACGCGTGCATAGATCCCGCGCAGCCGCAGGTCTTTGCCCCGACCGACATTGACGAAGCGGAGGGCCTCGGCCCCAAAACGGGAGGCGAACTTGCTGCACCCCCTGTGCGGCGTCTCGGTGATCTCCAGCAGCGCCGAGCCGACCGCCAGCTGCTGGCCGGACTCCAGGTTGTCATGACTCAGGTCCAGGTCGGCCACGATGTTGTCCCCGGCCAGTGACCAGCGATCGTTCCCTCCCGACACCAGGTCGAGGAGCCGGGAGTTGATCATCGCGATCTGCATATCGGGCTGTTCCCGGTACGGGCCAAACGCCCAGTGATCGCCATGTATCCCGAGTGGGCCGCTCACCTCGACTGAATGGGGAGTGTCTCGCTCGTCTTCGCGGGGGCGCACGACCAGCATCTCGACCGTCCCATGGTCGGGCGGGCTGCCCTGGATGCCAGGCAGCCCCAGGTTCAGCTGGTCGACGGTCAGATGTCTGTTGATATCGAGGCTCATGTCGTTTCGGCCGGGGTCTCTCTCTGCCGGCTGTGTCTGCCTTCGAAGTTGGGGCCAAAGGTGTTGCTCCAGACCACCGTACTGACCAGCCAGAGAGCGGTGGCGACCAATAACAAGGGGAAGACCCGCGCCACCACGGGCAGAGTCTCCTCGGATTCCCCCAGCCAGCCACCGACCAAGGCGCCGATTGGCAACGTGGCCCAGCCGATCGCCCTGCTAACGGTGATCACTCTCCCCAGCATGTTGTCGTCGGCGTAGTGCTGCCGGATCGTGGCCAGCGGGACGTTGATCAGGGAGACACCGATCATCCAGCCCGCGTTGAGGGCCAGGGGCAGGGCACCGTATGTGGTGAACATGACTGCAAAGAGGAGGACGCCGGTGACGGTCATCCCCACCGTCATCGTCCGGCCCAGGCCCATGGTCCTGATCACCCTCGGGGCGAGCAGGGCGCCGATGATGCCGCCGATCCCCATGGCCGCGACCAGGACGCCGATCTCGGCGTCGTTGGTCGCCCCGACGATCTCGTAGAAGAGCAGCACGAATGTGGCCTCCACGAAACCCATCACGAAGTTGGGCACGGCGGCGGCAATGGTGGTGATACGCAACCGGGGCTCGGTCCATATGTACCGCAGGCCATCCATAGCCTCGGTCAGGAACGGCGATCGTTGGTCGGCCGGGCTCCGGTGATGCTCGACCCGCCCCACCCAGGCCAGGAACACCGCCGACACCACGAAGCTGAGCCCGTTGATGAACAGGCCGAGCGTAGGTGATCCGAAGATGTAGGAGATGAGGCCCCCGAACAAGGCGCCCAAGGCGAAGTTCGCTTGCTGGCTTGCGGCGACGAAGCTGTTGGCATCGGCAAGACGTCGTCTCGGGACGAGCGACGGGATGAGGGCGAAGAGGGCTCCGTCGAAGAACGTCGTGAACGAGCCCACCAGGAAGGCGATGACGAAGACGGTTCCAATTCCGTACGACCCGTAACTCGCCGCCAGATAGAAAAAGGCAGACGCCCGTAGCAGGTCGGTGGCGATCATGATCGGGCGCAGGTGCCAGCGGTCGATCAGCACTCCCACGAATAGACCGAGCAACAGGGCGGGGGCGGTCTCCAGTGCGTAGGTGATCGCAAAGTCGAGCGTCGATTCGGAGCCGCTGGCCTGCTGGATGTCCAGGACAAGGAGCGGCAGCGTCACCCAGGCGACGTAAGTCCCGAAGTGACTGATCGCTTGGCCGACCCACAGAGCCAGGTACCTGGGCCCCAGCGAGGTCAACGACCTGATGAAACTCACTGGAGATGCACCATACCGGCCGCCGCCAGTGTGTCCAGCCCCTTGTTAGCCTTCACGATCTATGGCCGAGCCCCACGAGATCCCGCAGCTGACGACCGAGCTGATCGACATGTCGCGGGAGTACCTGCGTCAGGAGACGGTGGAGCCGGCCAAACAGTTGGGCAAGGCGGCGGGAATGGGTATCGGCGGGGCCATGGTGGTCTCGTTCGGCGCATTCTTGATGGTCCTCGCCCTTTACAACGCATTGAAGATGTGGCTTCCGTCGGGAGAGTGGTGGGTAGTGCTGGCGCGGGGTATCACCGCGCTGGCAGCAGCCGGGGGCGCCGGACTCGTGGCTTGGAGGATGCAAAGTGACGATCAGTAGGCACGACATCGAAGCCAAGGCGAACGAGATCGTCTCGGCGGTGAATCAGACCAAGGACGCGGCGCGGGACACTGCGGTCGTCGCCGGTGTCGTCGTCGCCCTTCTGGTTCTGGCCGCCTTCATCTTCGGCCGGCGACGCGGGTCACGGAACAAGACCCTGGTCGAGGTCTACCGAGTCTGACCTACTTGGCTTCTGTGCGGGTTCGCGCCCGGCTCCTGGCGCGGAAAACCCGCACAGAGCGCTCAGGTACGCGGTGGCTTGATGACCTCGATCTTGGGGTCCCCGTGACGACGGTGGTGGATGACGAGGGCGGAGCCTTCGGGGACCTGTTTGCGATAGAGGAGTTGCTTGCGGGGTTTGGTCTTACCCAGATAGGAGAGGGCGGCAAGACCGAGCCCGGTGTAGAGCTCGCGCTGGTCACCGGTGCGCAGCCCATACAGGGTGCGCTCGATACCGGAGGCGCGCATGTCGCGGATCCCGAGGAGACGTAAGAGGGTCTTCATCTGTCTACCGTTGCCCCTAGTTCACCACATCCGACCATGCAGAATCGAAAGCTCGTACAGATAATCATCTGGGTCGTCGTCATCTCGATGGTCCTCGGCCTCGCCGTCTCCTTGGTGACGCTGTTCGCATGAAGCTCCAGGCGGGCGAGCCCGCACTGCTCATCGACTCCAAAGGCCGTCACTTCCTCCTCTCCCTCGATCCGGCGAGGACGTTCCAGTACCACGAGGGGGCCGTCTCCCATGTCGACCTGATCGGCCAGGAAGACGGGACCTGGATCCTCTCCTCGACCGGCTCCCACCTGCTGCTCCTCCGTCCACGTCTCGCCGACTTCATCCTCAAGATGAAGCGGAGCGCCCAGGTGGTCTACCCCAAGGATCTCGGGCCGATCCTGGTCTACGCCGATATCGGGCCGGGGATGACCGTGCTCGAGGCGGGGAGCGGGTCCGGCGCCCTCACCCTCGCCCTGAGCCGGGCCGTGGGGCCGACCGGGCGCGTCATAAGCGTCGAGTTGCGCGAAGACCACGCCGCCCATGCCCGCAAGGCGGTCGAGCGCTGGTACGGGGAGATACCGGACAACGTCGACCTACGGGTCGGCGACGTGGCCGATGAGGTGGAAGGGACGGCGCCGGACAGACTGGTGCTGGACCTGCCCGAGCCGTGGCATGTGATGAAGGCCGCGGTCGACCATCAACCTTCCGGGGGAGTGCTGACGGCATACCTGCCCACGGTGATCCAGGTCCAGACCCTGGTGGAGCAGGCACGCGAGACCGGGGTCTTCACCGAGATCGAGGTCAAGGAGTTCCTGGTCAGGGACTGGAATGTCTCGGGCCGCTCGGTGCGACCGGAGCACAACATGATCGGTCACACGGGGTTCCTGGTCTTCATGAGGAAGGTGGAGGTTGCGCCTCGATGAGGGTGTGGATCGACCAGGATCTGTGCACCGGCGACGGTCTGTGTGAGGAGATCGCCCCCGATGTCTTCGTGCTCCTCGACGATGGTCTCGCCTACGTTCGGGAGGGGGCGAAGGTCTACGCCGGGTCGGAGGGGAATCCCGAAGGCGGCGCCGGGATCGCCCTGGTGCCGACCGGCCAGGAGGACATCACTGTCGAGTCCGCCGAGGAATGCCCGGGGGAGTGCATTTTCATCGAGCCCTGACCGGCCGACATCCCTCAAGTAGCAGTCCGGTGACGCCGACGCTCTCTTTGTCGGGCGGCAGTGGCATGATCGGGGACCTCGGCCGAGAACCCGAGGAACTAAAGAGACCGATTCGTATACTGCTAAACAAGGCGACCAAAGCCAGGAGGAAGCCCGTGGACGAAGGACGGAGACCGGACGACGCCACTCAGTTGCGCGGTGTGATCGCTGCGCTCGAGGAGGAGATCGCCGTCCTGCGTCGTCGTGTCCGCGATGCGCCGGCCCGGGTCGACGAGTTGGAGAACGAGCTGAATCGGATGCGAGAGCGGCTCGACAGGGCGATGACCCAGAACGACAAGCTCTCGGCTGTGCTCGAAGAGGCCAGGGAACAGCTCGGTGTCCTCCGGGAAGAGGTCGAGAAGCTGACCTCGCCCCCGAACAACTTCGGCACTGTGCTTCAGCTCAACGACGACGGCACCCTCGACATCATGACCGGCAGTCGCAAGCTTCGGGTCGCCGCCCAACCCAACGTCGAGGTGAAGAAGCTCCAGGTCGGCCAGGAAGTCCTCCTAAACGAGGCATTCAACGTCATCGACATCCGGCATTTCGAGCCTGCCGGTGAGGTGCTCCGGGTGCGGGAAGTGCTCGCCGATGGCCGCGTCGTGGTTTTTGCCCACGCCGACGAAGAACGGGTACTGCAGCGCTCGGAGACGATGACAGATGTGAAGCTCCGCCCAGGCGACTACGTCCGGATCGACACCAAGACCGGGCTCATCCTCGAGAAGATGGAGCGTCCAGAGGTCGAGGAATTGGTCCTCGAAGAGGTGCCCGACATCACATACGGCGACGTCGGAGGACTGGCCGAGCAGATAGAGCAGATCCGGGACACGGTGGAGCTGCCCTACATGTACAAGGATCTGTTCAGGGAGTACGAGCTGGAGCCGCCCAAGGGGATCCTCCTTTACGGACCTCCCGGTTGCGGCAAGACCCTGATCGCCAAGGCCGTGGCCAACAGCCTGGCCAAGAAGGTTTCGGAGCAGACGGGAAGCCCCGACGTACGCTCCTACTTCCTCAACATCAAAGGCCCCGAGCTGCTGAACAAGTGGGTCGGCGAGACCGAGCGTCAGATCCGGCTCATCTTCCAACGGGCCAAGGAGAAATCGGACGAAGGGGTCCCGGTCATCGTGTTCTTCGATGAGATGGACTCACTGTTCCGGACCCGGGGCACCGGGATCAGCTCCGACGTCGAGTCCACCATCGTGCCCCAGCTGCTCTCCGAGCTCGACGGGGTGGAGTCCCTGAAGAATGTGGTGGTGATCGGCGCCTCCAACCGTGAGGATCTCATCGACCCGGCCATCCTTCGCCCGGGCCGGCTCGACGTGAAGATCAAGATCAACCGACCCGATCCCGTGGCCGCTCGCGAGATCTTCCGCATCTACTTGAGCGACGAGACGCCCCTCGACCCCGACGCCATGAACGAGCACGGCGGGGACAAGGCCAAGGTCATTGGCTCCTACATTGAGACCACGGTCGACGGGATGTACGCCGAGTCGGACGAGAACAGGTTCCTCGAGGTCACGTATGCATCCGGTGATCGGGAGGTCCTCTTCTTCAAGGACTTCGCCTCTGGCGCCATGATCGAGAACATCGTGCGACGGGCCAAGAAGGATGCGATCAAGCGGCAGATCGCCGGTGGTGAGACGGGAGTCCGCCTGTCGGACCTGACCGACGCCATCAAGCAGGAGTTCCGGGAGCAGGAAGACCTCCCCAACACGACCAACCCGGACGACTGGGCCCGGGTCTCCGGGAAGAAGGGGGAGCGGATCGTCTACGTCCGCACCCTGGTCGATGGCGATGACGAGAGTCGGTTGATCGAAAAGGTCTCAGCGGGTCAATACCTCTGATGGCCATCCACAAGGTGCTCGGCACCGAGACCGAATACGGCATCGTGGTCAGGGGGGATGTCGGATTCAACCCCGCCGTGGCCTCCTCCCTGGTGGTCAACAGCTACCCCGGAGACAGAGTCAAGGTCCAGTGGTCCTACGAGGAGGAGTCACCAGGCCGAGATGCCCGGGGTTTCGGGCACGACACCTTCGGTGTGGTCGATCCGGAGGGTGCGGTCGTCAACTCGGTCCTTGCCAACGGCGCTCGCCTCTACGTCGATCACGCCCATCCCGAGTACTCGGCGCCGGAGTGCTACGACCCGTTGGAGGCCGCCCTGTATGACAAAGTCGGCGAGTTGGTCATGCGGTCGGCGGCTCGGGCTGCCAGCGAGGTAGCCGGCAAGAACGTCTCGCTCTACAAGAACAACTCAGATGGGAAAGGCAACTCCTACGGGGCGCACGAGAACTATCTGCTCTCCAGGGAGACCCCGTTCGGCGATGTGATCCGCTTCGGCACGACCTTCCTGGTCACCCGTCAGATATTCACCGGCGCCGGCAAGGTCGGGTCGGAGAACGACCGGCCCGGGGCCGAATTCCAGTTGACCCAGAGAGCCGACTTCTTCGAGGAGGAGGTCGGGCTCGAGACCACGCTCAAGCGCCCCATCATCAACACGCGTGACGAGCCGCACGGCGATCCGAGCAAGTACCGGCGCCTCCACGTGATCATCGGCGACGCCAACCTCTCCGAGTACCAGAACTTCCTCAAGCTGGGGTCCACCGCCTTGATGCTGGCTGCATTGGAAGACGGGGCACTGCCTGATCCTCTCGACCTGCTCGACCCGGTCGAGTCCTGCTGGCGGGTCAGTCACGACATCGGGCTGGGCCGCCCCCTGGAGTTGGAAGGCGGAGGGACGGCAACCGCTCTCGAGCTACAGGGTCGTTATCTGGAATGGCTGGCCAAGTACGTGGAAAAGGAACTCGACGATCCGGTCTGGGACCAGGTGATTTCCGAGTGGGAGCGAACCCTGGAGTTGCTCGCAACCGATCCCGGACGTCTGGCGGACACTCTCGACTGGGCGGCCAAGAAGCGTCTCTTCGAGGGCTACGTCGAGCGGGACGGCCTCGACTGGGACGATTCCAAGTTGCGCGCCCTGGATCTGCAGTACCACGACGTCGATCCCGATAAAGGGCTCTATCACCGTTTGGTGAGCCGGGGCTCGATGCGCCGGCTCTTCGACGACGGCGAGATCGATTCGGCCGCCGTCAACCCTCCCACCCGCACCCGCGCCTACTTCCGCGGGCGTTGCGTCTCGCAATTCTCCGACTCCCTGGTCGCCGCAAACTGGGATTCGCTCGTCTTCGACACCGGTGAATCGCATCTCAAGCGGGTTCCTATGATGGAGCCACTGCGAGGTGGAGCCGACCTGGTCGGCCCCATGATCGACGAAGCTGAAGACGCCGCCGACCTTCTGCGTCGCCTAGGAGGATGAACTAGATGTCTGACAGAGAACGGTCCCGATCCCGGGAGCAGGACAAAGAGAAATCTGAGGAACAGGTCGCCGAGAAAGTCGAGAGCGACACCGACCTCGAGGCGCTGGACGACCTGCTCGACGAGATCGACGAGGTCCTGGAGGAGAACGCCGAGGAATTCGTGAAGAACTACGTCCAGAAGGGCGGGGAGTGATCGAATCCACGGGCCCTCTGCCCATGCAGGCTCCCAGCCCCGGCTCAAGTTTCACCGAACTCCTCGACTCTCTGGGCAACCGGCCGATCTGGAACGTGCCGCCGGGAGAGAAGCCGCCGAGCGCTCCGGAGGGAACCACGGTCCTGGCTCTTCGCTACGGCGCCGGAGTCGTGATGGCGGGCGATCGGAGGGCCACCGAGGGCAATCTCGTCGCCCACCGCAGGATTCGCAAAGTGTTCCCGGCCGACAAGTATTCGGCGATCTCGATTGCCGGCGTCGCCGGTCTCGCCACCGAGATGGTGCGGCTCTTCCAGGTCGAGCTCGAGCACTACGAGAAGATCGAAGGCGTGCGACTCTCCCTGGAGGGCCAGGCGTCGTTCCTCGCCCGTCTGGTCCGGGGTCAGCTCCCGATGGCCTTCCAGGGGCTGGTGGTGGTGCCTCTCTTCGCCGGGTACGACATCAGGGAGGAAAAGGGTCGTCTCTTCAGCTACGACGCTGTCGGTGGGCGCTACGAGGAGATCGATTTCGGGAGCACCGGCTCCGGGGCGAGACTGGCCAAGTCCTATCTCCGCACCGTCTATCGAGACGACCTCACCGTTGATGAAGCGTCGGATTACGCAGTGCGAGCCCTGGTCGCCGCCTCCCAGGAGGACACCGCCACCGGCGGCCCCGATCTCACCCGTGGGATCTACCCCAATGTCATCCGAATCGACAGCAACGGGTTCTTCGAGTTGGAGGATTCTGTGGTCGGCCCGTTGGCCCAGCAGGCAGTAGAGGCGATCCGTTGACGTTCCCCATCTACGTCCCAGCCGAGCAGCAAGTCCGGGACAAGGCGGAGTTCGCCCGCAAAGGCATCGCCCGGGGTCGTTCCATCATCGCCGTCGACTACGCCGGAGGGGTCCTTCTCCTCGCCGAGAACCCCTCGACGGCGCTACACAAGATCAGCGAGGTGTATGACCGCATCGCCTTCGCCGGAGTGGGAAGGTACAACGAGTTCGAGACCTTGAGAAAGGCCGGGATCCGACAGGCCGACCTCATGGGGTACCTCTACTCCCGGGACGACGTAACAGCGATGGGGTTGGCCACGGCCTTCGCCCAGACCCTCGGAATCATCTTCACCCGTGATCCCAAGCCCTATGAGGTGGAGGTCCTGATCGTGGAGATCGGTCAGGACGGGGACGAGCATCATTTGTTCCGGGTCACATACGACGGGACCCTCTACGACGAGCGGAGCTTCGTGGCCATCGGCGGCAAGGCGGAGCAGCTCAGCGAGGCTCTGCAGGAGCTGTGGGAGGACGATATGACCCTGGAACGAGCCCTGGAAGTCGGTAGCGAGGCATTCCGACGGGCCGAGGGCCGGGAGATCGAAGGGTGGGAAGCCGCCGTTCTCGACTTCTCCAACGGGCGGCGGGCGTTTCGCCGGCTCACCGGGGACGAGCTGCCCTCCCGCTAGGCGTCCCGGGGTCGCCGATCGGCTCAGATCGCGAAATCGATCACACTTGAGCGCCACCCGGCGTTTAGCCTGATTCTGTGGACCGACGGATCTTTGGGCTGGAAAACGAGTACGGGGTCACCTGCACGTTGCGCGGGCAACGTCGGCTCAGCCCGGACGAGGTGGCCCGCTACCTGTTCCGCCGGGTCGTGTCATGGGGCAGGTCCTCGAATGTCTTCCTCGAGAACGGGGCGCGCCTCTATCTCGATGTCGGATCCCACCCCGAGTTCGCCACCCCGGAGTGCGACAACCTCGAAGACGTGGTGGCCCATGACAAGGCGGGGGAGAGGATCCTCGAGGGCCTGGTCCGGGGAGCCGAGGAGCGTCTCGAGGAGGAGGGGATCAGGGGCGAGATCTACGTCTTCAAGAACAACACCGACAGCGCCGGCAACTCCTACGGCTGTCACGAGAACTACCTGGTCAGCCGGCACAAGGACTTCCATCGGACGGTGGACGTCCTCATCCCCTTCCTGGTCACGCGGCAGATCTTCCTCGGCGCCGGCAAACTGACCCAGACCCCCCGGGGGACCGCCTACTCGATAGCCCAGCGAGCCGACCACATTTGGGAGGGAGTCTCCTCCGCCACCACCAGATCCCGGCCCATCATCAACACCAGGGACGAGCCCCACGCAGACGCCGAGCGTTATCGGCGGCTCCATGTCATCGCCGGCGACTCCAACATGTCCGAGTACGCGACCTTCGTCAAGGTGGGAACCATGGTGGCCCTTCTCCAGATGATCGAGCGCGATGTCGTATTCCGCGACCTGTCGTTGGAGAACCCGATCAGGGCGATCCGCGAGGTGTCCCACGACGTCACCTGTCGGCGCAAGATAAAGCTGGCCAACGGCCGGGAGCTGTCCGCACTCGACATCCAGTGGGAATACCTGGATCGGGCTATGAGGTTCGCGCGAAGCCCGGGCTTCCCGCCCGAGGTGCAGGGGGCGATCGACCGTTGGGAGCACCTGCTCACCGGTCTGGAGAAGGACCCAATGACCCTCGACCGGGAGGTCGACTGGGTAATCAAGCATCGGCTGCTCGAGCGCTACGCCGACCGGCGGAACCTCCCTATGTCGGATCCCCGGATGTCGATGATGGACCTGAGCTATCACGACGTCGACCGCAAGCGAGGCCTCTATTACCTGCTCGAGTCGAAGGGCCTCGTCGATCGGGTGGTGACCGATGAGAAGGTCGCGCTGGCGGTCCGCCAGCCCCCGCAGACCACCCGGGCCCGGCTCCGGGGGGCGTTCATCAAGGCGGCCAAGGCCCGCAAACGGGACTTCACCGTCGATTGGGTCCACCTCAAGCTGAACGACCAGGCACAACGCACGGTCATGTGCAAAGACCCGTTCAAGGCGCACGATGAGCGGGTGGAGAAGCTGATCGAGAGCCTTTGACCGGCTTGGGCGGGTCAAAGAGTTCTAGGCCGTAGGTTCTAGGTATGCAGAACGTCGTCGAGCGCGTGCTCAACCTCCTCATCTATCTGCTCGAGTCCCCGGCGCCGGTTACGGCCGACGACGTGCGCCAAACCGTGCTCGGATACGGGGACCAGACCGACGATGCCTTTCACCGCATGTTCGAGCGGGACAAGGAGCTCTTGCGCAGTCTCGGGGTACCGCTCGAACGTCAAGCACTCGACGTATGGGAGGTCGACTACGGGTACGTGGTCGACCCGGAGAAGTACGCGATCCCCGATCCCCGGCTCACCGAAGAGGAGAAGGTCGCCCTTTCCGTGGCGGCGAGGATGGTCCGTCTTGGTGGGACGAACGCCGGTTTGGAGGGACTGCTCAAGCTGGGGGGGGCGGAGCGTGGGGTGGGCATCGAGCCATTGGGCGCCGACCTCGGGGCCGAGGCCTCGGTACTCGGCGATCTGTTTCTCGCGGTGACTGAGCGCCGCGGGGTCCACTTCACCTATCACGGCGGTCAGCGCCGGCTCGAGCCCTACGGGCTCGGCCATCGGAGGGGCCACTGGTATGTGGTGGGGGAGACCAAGGACGGCCAGCGGGTCTACCGGGTCGACCGCATCTCGAAGCTCGACGTCGGCGACGAGCCAAACGCGTTCAAACGGCCCCGGAACTTCGACGTCAGGGCGGCGATGAGCAACAACCCATGGGAAGCGGGCACGGACGAGATGGTGACGGCAACCGTGAGGTTCGACCCCGAAGTCTCCTGGTGGGCGGGGAGGACCCTCGGAGTCGAGGTGCCCGAAGGCGCCGGGCTCGAACATGAAGTGCCAGTGGCCAACCGGGATGCCTTCATCGGGTGGGTGCTCAGCTTCGGAGACGCCGCCGAGGTGCTCGGCCCCCAAGATCTGCGTCAGGACATCAAGGAAAGAGTCGAAGGCGCGCTGGAGAGCTCGGGATGAGCAGCCCGCGCACGGTGTCCCGCCTGTCGCGGATTCTGGCCTTGATTCCCTACGTGCTGTCGAAGGACGGCGTGGAAGTGCGAGAGATCCTGGACAGGTTCGGATACGACGAGGAGCAGCTGACCAGGGACCTGAACACCGTCTTCGTGTGCGGGCTGCCGGGATATGGCCCTGGAGAGTTGATGGAGGCCTACATCGACGGAGACGAGGTCATCATCGATGCGGCCGACTACTTCGCCCGCGCCCCCAAACTCACCTCCACCGAGGCCTTGAGTCTGCTGGCTGCGGGAATGGCGATCGTCGGCTCGGGTCAGGCATCGCCCGAGTTGGAGAGCGCCGTGGCCAAGTTGGCCAAGGTCGTCATGCCCGGTGCCGGTTCGGCCATCTCGGTCGATGTCTCCGGTGAGCCGGAAACGCTGGCCAGGCTGAAAGGGGCCGCCGCCGACCAGAACGTGGTACGAATCACGTATCGGTCGTTGAGCCGGGAGACAGAGACGATTCGGGACATCGAGCCGTGGGCGGTGTTCACGACGCTGGGCAATTGGTATGTCCAGGGTCACTGCCGACTCGTCGACGGTGAGAGGGTGTTCCGGGTTGATCGGATAAGGCGGTCCGAGGTCCTCGACGAGGGATTCGATCGCCCCAGCGGGCTGCCGGAGCCGGGTGTCACCTACTCCCCGTCCGATGACGATGTGGTCGCCCGGATCGCGCTTTCTCCGGAAGCCGCCTGGGTCCTCGACTACTACCCGGTCGAGGTCGTCAAGGAGACCAAGCGAGCCACCGAGATCCTGTTCTCATCCCCGGATGCCGAGGTGCCTGCTCGACTCTTGCTCCGTCTGGGCACCGGGGCCAGGCTGCTGGAGGGAGATGCCGTGCGCGCCCGGGTCGCGGCCATCGGTGAGGCCCTTCGAGACAAATATCGATAGGGGCCGTACGACCTAGTCGCTCGCGCTACAGATTCGGCGCCGTCCTGCCGATCACCCTTGTGAAATGGGAGACCGGAGAACAGGGATGACGACCATCAAGACAACCTGCACCCGATGCGGTGATATTCACCTCACACCGGACGATGTGGCGCTGGAGCTGCGGCCGGGTGGGCGTGAGGGCGATTACCGCTTCAAGTGCCCGACCTGCACCGAACCCCAGCGTAGGCCGGCCAACTCCCGGGTGGTCAGTGTCCTGTTGGCAACGGGGGTGGCCTTCGAGGTCATCAACCCTGACCCGATCACCGAGAGGGAGATCGATGCTTTTGTGGCCGCCCTAGAGGCAGAATCGGATCCATTCCGCCTTCTGGCCGGCTGACAAGGCACGTCTCTTCGACGGGCACCACGGGCAGGGTGCCCTTCGACACGCAAAAGGGTGGCGATCCTCAGGATCGCCACCCTTTTTGGTGGGGGGCGTTCACCCTCAACCAACCATTACCCTCCGTCCCATGCTCCAGGGCGGCGAGATCATCATCATCCTCCTCCTGGCCCTGGTCGTGCTCGGGCCGACGAGGCTGCCCGAGATGGCTCGAAAGCTGGGGGAGTGGACCGCCGAGCTCCGTTCCGCCGCCCGAGACCTGAGGCGGGGGCTCGAGGATGAGGTGGCGGACATCAAGAAGGTCGGCGAGGACCTGAAGGCTCCTCTGCAAGATCTCAAGAAGTCCTCCGACGAGCTGAAACGCGACATCGAAGATGCCGGGGGGAGCGGTCTCGACTGGAAAGGCCCCAAGCCGGTGTCGGGGCCGACCCCTGCCGACGCAATGGCCGACCTCGAGGAGATCGAGAAGAGGGCAGCCGAAGAAGGCCCCGAGCGGTGATCGAGGACAAACCGCAGTCGATCCTCGCCCATCTCGAGGAGCTCCGATGGCGGCTGGTCAAGATGTTCATCGCCATCCTGGTCGGCGGCGTGGTGGCGTTCGTCTTCGCCGATCAGCTGCGGGTCGTCCTGGAAGCCCCCTTTCACGCCGCCGCTCCTGAGAACGAGTTCCAGACTCTGAACGCCACAGAACAGTGGGGGGTGCTGATGCGGATCGGCCTCTTCGGCGGGATCATCCTGGCGAGCCCGGTCATCCTCTACCAGGTGTGGGCCTTCATCCAGCCCGCACTGACATCCAAGGAGCGGAATTGGGCCGTCCCCGTGGTCAGTGCCCTGGTGTTGCTTTTCGTAGGCGGGGTCGTTTTCGGCTATTGGATCCTGCCCCGGGGCCTCGAGTTCCTGCTGGACATCTTCCCTGACGTCGAGACCAACCTTCGGCTCGGTGACTACTACTCGTTCACCCTCCGGTTCCTGCTCGCATTCGGGCTTGCCTTCCTCTATCCAGTCTTCCTGTTCGCGGCGGCGGCCGCCGGCGCGATCGGGTCCGAGCAGCTGGCGCGAGGCCGCCGTTGGGCGGTGCTGATTGTCGTGATCGGAGCGGCGGTGATCACTCCGAGCGGGGACGCCTTCACCCTGCTCGTCCTCTCCGTCCCGCTCTATCTGATGTACGAGGCGACCTACTGGCTGGTCCGTCTCGTCCTGAAGAAATGAGCCCCCCTCCCCGCCTACGGCGGTACTCCCCCCTACTGGGGGAGAAATGAGCGCCTTGCTCGATGATTTCTGGCGGCAGCTTCCCTTCGAGCCGGACGACTTCCAGGTCGAGGCGGGCGATGCGATCGCCGAGGGCAATTCCGTGGTGGTCACCGCTCCCACCGGGGCGGGAAAGACACTCGTGGCAGAAGCTGCGATACATCTCGCCCTGAGCCGGGGGGAGCGAGCCTTCTATACGACGCCGATCAAGGCGCTCTCCAACCAGAAGTACTCCGATCTGGTCGCGACCCACGGGCCGGAGCGGGTCGGCCTGCTCACCGGTGACAACGTGATCAACGGCGACGCCGAGATCGTGGTGATGACCACCGAGGTCCTGCGCAACATGATCTATGCCGAAAGCGGCCGGCTCGGCAAGGTGGGGCTGGTGATCCTCGACGAGGTTCACTACCTCCAGGATCCGACACGCGGTGCGGTCTGGGAGGAGGTGATCATCCACGCTCCGGCGCATCTGCAGCTGGTTTGTCTCTCGGCCACCGTCTCCAACAACCAGGAATTCGCCGCATGGGTGGGGGAGAGGCGGGGGCCGACCCGACTCATTGCCACCGACCACCGGCCGGTGCCCCTGGAATCGATGTACATGATTCGGGACCGGATGGGATCACAGACTCTCCACATGCTCCCAACCTTCGTGGAGCGCGAAGGCAGGAGGCGCTCCAATCCCCGCATCGAGCACATGCTCGGCCTGGAGCGAGGACGTCGCCGCCGTTTCAAGAGCCCCAATCGGATCGAGACGGTCGAGCGTCTTGCCGAAGAGGGGATGCTGCCTGCGATCTTCTTCATCTTCAGCCGCGCCGGGTGTGACGCCGCAGCCCATCGCCTGGCCGAGGCCGGCGTGCGACTCACCGACGCCACCCAGCGGGCCGCGATCCGGGAGATTGCCGAGATCAGAACCGGGCATCTGGGCGATCAGGACCTGATGGTGCTCGGCTACGACCGCTGGATGGCTGGTCTGGAAGCCGGAGTGGCCCCGCACCATGCCGGGCTGGTCCCCGCCTTCAAGGAGACCGTCGAAGAGCTTTTCGAGGCCGGTTTGCTCAAGGTGGTGTTCGCCACCGAGACCCTGGCGCTTGGGATCAACATGCCGGCCCGGACCGTGGTCCTGGAGAGCCTCTCCAAGTTCAACGGTGAGACCCACGAGCTGATGCGACCCGGTGACTACACCCAGTTGACCGGCCGGGCCGGACGCAGGGGGATCGACGTCGAGGGGTATGGCGTGGTTCTGCACTCGCCATTCGTCCGTTTCGACGCTGTCACCGAGATCGCCTCCATCGGGTCGCACCCCCTACGTTCGAGCTTTCGCCCCACGTACAACATGACGGCCAACCTGGTAGCCAACTACCGCCAGGGCCAGGCGGAGGAACTGTTGGAGGCCTCGTTCGCCGCCTTTCAACGCGAGGGCGACAAACACTCTGCCGAGACCACCATCGAGGCGCTGGAGCACACGTTGGAGAAGGAGATGGCCGCCGCTCATTGCGAGCGTGGCGATGTCGAGGAGTACCTGGCGCTGGTGGAGACAGCGACACCTGGCCGCCCCGACGACCGGATCTCGTCGACCCTCGGAGCCGGACAGGTGATCGACGTCAAGGGTGGCTCGCGTGACGGGCGCTACTTGATCTTGAAACGGCTGGCCCGCAAGGACGGCGGCGCCCGATACCTGGTGTTGGCCACCTCGGGACGGGTGTCGACCATCGGGTACCGTGACATCGTCGACGGCTCGACCATCGCCGGGGAGCTGGAAGTCCCGCTTCCGGTTCGTCCCAAAGACCGGCGCTATGTGCAGGACTTGATGCGAGCCTTGCGACGTCTACCTCCCAGGGAATCCACGAAACAGATCCGGAAGCACCCGGTGATCGACCACCCGGTTGCCGGGTGTCCCGACGCCTCCCGTCATCTCGCCGCGGCCCGGCGTGCCCAGCGCACCCGGCGCAAGCTAGAGCAGTACCGGTCGGCCCGACGCAGCGCCGGTCACGGCCTGGTCGAGGAATTCGGGGCAATCCGACAGCTTCTCGGGGATCTTGACTATCTGGAGGGGTGGGAGCTGACCCCGCGCGGCCAGCGACTGCGTGGGATTTACAACGAGTCGGATTTGCTCCTGGCCGAGAGCCTGGAACAGGGCGTGTTCCACGACCTCGAGGCTGCCGAGCTGGCCGCCCTGACATCGGCCTTCGTCTACGAGCCGAGGACCGACTCTTCGTCGCTGGCGGAGTGGCCCACCGCGGCCTTGGCCGAGCGGTGGGGGGAGTTGGAGCGCATCTCGAAGGACCTGGTCGACCGGGAGCGTGCTCTACGCATCGCTCCGACGAGAAAGCCGGATCCGGGCTTCGGAGTGCCCGCCCACGAGTGGGCTTCGGGGGTGGAGTTCGACGACCTATCGATCAGGGGAATGGCACCGGGGGACTTCGTGCGGGTCTCGCGTCAGCTCGTCGATCTCATACGACAGCTCCGGGACAGCGCCCCCGGTCTCAGGGAGGACGCCATCGCCGCCCTCAAGGCGATCGACCGAGGAGTGGTTGCGGCTCAGGGAGTCGGTTGATGGCGGTGCCGAAATGGCACGTATTCGTGAACCCGGCAGCAGGCAGCAGACCAGTCGACCCATATCTCATCGCCCGACTCCTCAAGGACCTGGGGCTGGAAGTCGAGATGGTCGTGCCTTCCTCCTCCAAAGAGACACGGGCCATGATCGAGGAGTCGGCTCGGGCGGGGGCCAGTCACTTCGCAGTCGCGGGTGGCGACGGGACCGTGAACCTGGCGGTGAATGCCCTGATGCCCCTCGAGCTCGATCCGCGTCCGGTGCTCGGCGTGTTGCCGGTCGGCACCGGATGTGATCTCCTGCGCACATTTGGGCTCCCTCAAGATCTGGCGGGGGCCGCACGGCACCTGGCCACCGAAGACATCTATCCCCTCGATGTAGCCGCCATGGAAGGCGGATGGGGTCTTCGTCACTTCGTGAACGTGGCGCAGACCGGGGTGGGAGCGGCAGCGGTCCAAACCGCGATGCGAATGGGTAGACGGCTCGGCACTACCCGTTATCCGCTGGCGTTCGCCGCCAGGCTCCCCGGTTTCCCCAGGGCACAGGTGAGGATCACCACGGAGCGAAGAACGATCGAGACCGAAGCCCTGGCGGTCATCATGGCCAATGCCCAGTTCTTCGCAGGCGGATGGAACATCGCGCCCAAGGCCACGGTGGTCGACGGCGTCCTCGACCTGCAGGTGATCGATTGCCGCAAGACCCGGGCCCCGGCTCTCGTTCCCAAATTGATCAAGGGAACCCACCTGACCGACCCGGCGGTGCGACGTCTCTCGGCCGCAGAGTTCACCATCGAAACCGAGCCGAGCTGGCCGGTGGAGTGCGATGGTGATTTCCTCGGGAATACGGCCGTGAAGGGCCGTGTTGTCCCGGCCGCGATCAGTCTCAAGATCTGAGGCGAAGTCGCCTTATACTCCCGCTCCGCCAAGGGGCCTTGAACCGAGTGAGCGATGGCTAAAGAACAAGTAGAAGAGCTAACCGAAGACGCCGAGGACGAGATCACCGACGTCCTCGACGAGGATGTCGACGAAGAGGCGATCACCGAGCTCGACGAGGATCTCGACGAAGAGGGCGATATCGAGGCCGACTTCGAAGAGGAAGAAGACTTCGACGAGGACGACGACGAGGAAGAGTACGACTCCGAGGAAGAGGAGTCAGAAGAGGATCAGGACGAGGAGACCACAGAAGCCCTCGAAGAGCTCGAGAGCGAGGAGCTCCAGCTGCTCGACGAGGAGGCGGGCGAAGCCCTTCTGGTCGACGAGGTGGAGGAGCTCCGCGCCATCAGACGCGAGGAGCTGACGATGAACGTGGATGCCCAGCTCCAACGGTCCGACGAGTTCGTGTGTCAGTCGTGTTTCATGGTGAAGCGAACGAGCCAGCTGGCGAATCGCAAGAAGATGCTTTGCACAGACTGTGCCTACTGACCGGGTCACGGTCGTAATCCCAACGTACAACGAGCGGGAGAACCTCCCCCACATCGCCGCAGCCGTCACCCATCAGGGTTATCGCCTCCTCGTGGTCGACGACTCGTCCCCCGACGGCACCGGGGACATGGCAGATCGGATCGCGGCCTCCGACACCAGAGTGTCGGTCCTCCATCGCCCGAAGAAAGAGGGGCTGGGCCCCGCCTACGGCGCCGGGTTCGACAAGGTCTTGCAGGAGGGTGCCGAGATCGTGGTCGAGATGGATGCGGACTTCTCACACGATCCGGCCGACCTGCCCCGTCTGGTGCAGGCGATCGACGACGGGGCCGATCTGGCCATTGGCTCCCGATACGTGCCCGGAGGTTCGACGCCCGACTGGCCCATGAGCCGTCGTCTCATCTCCAAGGGTGGGAACCTCTACGCCAGGGTGATGCTCGGCGTCCCGATCCGCGACGCTACCGCCGGTTTCCGGGCATTCCGAGCCGATGCACTCACAACGCTGCCTTATCGGGAGGCCCAGTCGTCGGGATACGCGTTTCAGGTGGAGATGGCGATGAGGGCCTATCAGTTGGGGCTGAAAGTGACCGAGGTTCCAATCAGCTTTCGCGACCGCACCCGTGGCACTTCCAAGATGGGAACCGGGATCGTGGTCGAGGCCATGAGGCTGGTCACCGTGTGGGGCTGGCAACGCATGAAGCGCGGGGTGCCCTCTTGGAGACGATGAGCGTCACCGCTCGGGTGGCCGGGACCGAGGACATCCCTTCACTGCTCCGGCTCTATCGCAGCCTCGAGACCGAGATGACCACCCTCCACCCGATGTGGCCTTTGGCCGACGGTCTGGCCGAACCGATCGAGTCGTCGTTCGAGACCCTCCTCGCCGACCAGGACGCGATAGTCGTGATCGGCGAGATCGACGGCTACCCGTTCGGTTTCACCATGGCCCGGGTCGAGGGGATGCTGCCTCAGGCCGACGAAGAGAGGGTTGGCTCGATCCGACTGATCTATGTCGAGCCCGAGGCGAGGGAGATCGCCCTGGGCGAGGAGATGAGAGACCTTGTGATGGACCTTCTGCGTCGTCGAGGGATCTCCAAGTTCGACGCCCACGTCCTGCCCGGCCACAGGTTGGCCAAGAACTTCTTCGAGGCGGGCGGCTTCTCGGCGCGGGCAATCGTCATGTACCACGATGACGACGAAGAATGACGACCGCCCCCTGGTGGGGGTGGGAGTGGCGGTGGTCGATCAAGGTCGGATCCTTCTGGTGCGGAGGGGCCATGAGCCGAACAAGGGCCTCTGGGCGGTGCCCGGCGGAAAGGTCGAATTCGGCGAGAGCCTGACGGCAGCAGCGACGAGAGAGGTGAGGGAGGAGACCGGTCTGTCGGTCGAAATCGGGGACCTGATCTGGGCAGGGGAGCACATCTCCGAGCACGGTCACATCGTCCTGATCGACTTCCTGGGCTCGGTGATCGAAGGCCGTCTGGCCGCAGCCGATGATGCCGATCAGGCGGAGTGGGTTGCGCTTCATCAAGCCGCCGAGTACCCGCTGACACCCACGATGCACCAACTGATGGAGGTGCTCAGGGCCCGTGGTGTCTCATAAGCTGAGGCGATGAGCCCGGAACCGGTAGACCTTCTCCAGCAACTGATCCGGAATCAGTGCGTCAACGACGGCTCGGTCGACAGTGGCCACGAGGCGCGATCTGTGGCGACACTGCGCGACTTCCTGGGGGTCGATGGTGAAGTGTTCGAGCCCGCTCCCGGGCGCCAATCCCTCGTGTACCGGGTCGCAGGCTCCGACCCGACAGCTCCATCCCTGGCCCTGGTGCCCCATCTCGACGTGGTGCCGGTGGACCCGACCGGCTGGTCGGTCGACCCGTTCGGGGCCGAGATAGTTGATGGGTTCGTGTACGGGAGGGGAGCGGTGGACATGCTGAATGTCACTGCAGCCATGGCCAGTGCGGTTCGGCCCTACCTGACCGGCGTGAAGACTCCCCGAGGGGACCTGGTGTTCGCCGCGGTCGCCGACGAGGAGGCGGGCGGCCGACTGGGTGCCGCCCGACTGGTCGATGAGAGGTGGGACCTCGTCGGCGCCGATTTTCTGCTGACCGAGATGGCCTTCCCGGGCCTCTCCGTGGGGGACCACCGCGCAGTGCCGGTGTCGATCGGTGAGAAAGGCGCCTTCTGGTCGGTGCTCGAGACTCGAGGGCGACCGAGTCATGGCTCGACTCCCTACGGGACGGACAATGCCCTGGAGAAGATGGTGAGCGCCCTGGCCGGGGTGATCGCCACCCCCTCCCCGGCGGGCATCGTCGACCAGTGGGTTGAGTTCGTAGGCCACCTGGGGCTGGACGAGGAGTCGGTGCGTCGGCTCGTCGATGTCGACCTGCTCGACGACGAGATCGACCGGATAGCAGTCGACGACCCGGATCTGGCTCGTTACATCCACGCCGCAACTCATCTCACCATCTCCTCGAACGTTCTCGAATCGGGCACCAAGACCAACGTCGTGGCAGATCACGCACGTGCGGAAGTCGACATCAGGGGTTTGCCCGGCGTGGATCGGGACTTCGTCGACGCCCACCTCAGGAAGGCGATGGGCAGCGCCGCCGGGCATGTGGACATAACCCCGGTCATGGATGCCGAGGCCACGATCTCCGCGGTGGGCAACGCCCTATGGGAGGCGATCGGCGACGCGGTCGAAGAGCTCGACGGACACCGCAACCTGGCTCCAACCCTGATGACGGTGGCCACCGACGGCCGATTCTGGCGGGAACGTGGGACCGTTTGCTACGGGGTTGGCCTCTATGACGATCGGATGGGGTTCTCCGAGATGCTCTCGTTGTTCCACGGTCATGACGAACGAGTCTCCGCTGCATCCGTCGAGCGGACGACGCAGCTCTACGAACGGGTCCTGGAGCGGTTCAACGCCGGATCATGAACGTCATCTGCGACATCGACGGCGTCATCTACCGGGGTGACCATCTCCTTCCCGGCTCGGACCTCGCACTCAGACGGCTCCTAGACGCCGATGCAGACCTGTATTTCGCGACCAACAACAGCACCAAGACCCCGGCCATGGTGACCGAGCGGATCTCCCGGATGACCGGGGTCGACATCGACCCGGGGTCGGTGGTCACCTCGTCAGAGGCAGCGGTGCACATGCTCGACGGCTCCAACGGGCCGGTCATGGTCATGGGGTCGGATGGGATCACGGCCGCCCTTGCCGAAGCCGGGATCGAGATCACGGCCGAACCGCAGGAGGCAACGGCACTCCTCGTCGGGCTCGACTGGGACCTGAGCTACGACCGGCTGACCCGGGCGGCAGACGCAGTTCGGGGCGGCGCCCGGTTCATCGCGACCAACACCGACCCCACCTACCCGGTCGCCGACGGCCTTCTCCCGGGTGGAGGCTCGATGGTTTCGGCGGTGGAGACGGCCACCGGCGTCGCGCCCGAGGTGGCCGGCAAGCCGCATGCACCGATGCGGGCCTTGCTCCGGGCTCGAGGGATCGGAGAGGCCTGGGTGATCGGCGACCGGGTCGACACCGACATCGCCCTGGCCGCTGCCGAGCCGGACTGGACCTCGATCCTGGTCCTCACCGGCGTCACCGCGCCCGGGGATGCCGCCGAGGCCGATCATGTCGCCCCCGATCTCGCCTCCGCGGTCGACCTCGTGTTGTCCCAAGCTCGATAGACCTGCACCATCCCTCGTATCTCGAGTCCCGTAGCCTGCCGCCATGGGCGACCTGCTCCTGTCAGTCATGTTTCTGCTGATCTTCGCCTGGGTCGCCCGGGGGTTGGTCGGCGCCCGCGAGCTGACGTGGGGACGGACCCTGCTCGCGGTTCTCATTGGACTTGCCTTTGGCCAGGCCGTAGCGGTTCTGATCCTGCTCAGGGACGTCACCGAGGTCCAGGAGATCGAAGGCACCCAGGTCCTGGCGTTGTCGCTGCCGTTCGCCTTGATCGGGACCATGGGAGCCATTGTCGTCCTGGAGCTTCTCTTCACCCGGTCCAAGACTCGGTCGAGACGGCATGTCCCCCACCCGATCAGGGCGCTCAGGCGCCGAATGGGGATCATTGGGCGCGGGTGGCAGGTGACCCGGACCATCGCCCGCAATGGCCTCGCCCCCCTTCTCGGCCTGAGGCGAGGGGAGGTCTCCACACGGAGCCCGGAGGAACTGGCCCGACGTGTTCGTGTCGCCCTCGAGGAATCGGGTGGGGTATTCATCAAGCTCGGTCAGCTCCTGGCGACCCGGCCCGACCTCATCCCGCCGGGCGCGATGGCCGAACTCGGCCGGCTCCACGGGTCGGCGGCACCACTTCCCGCGGATGTCGTGGCACGAGTCATCCGTGAGGAGACAGGTCGGGAGATAGAAGAGAGCTTCGCCGAGATCGACTGGGAACCACTGGGATCAGCCTCCATTGCACAGGCACACGCCGCCCGGCTGCCCGACGGGCGTCAGGTGGTGATCAAGTTGAGGCGGCCCGGGCTCGAGGAGCAGGTGGAGCGAGATCTCGCGATCGCCCGTTGGCTGGCCAGAACCGCCGAGCGACGGACGACCTGGGGAGCCTTCTACCAAGTGACGAGTCTCGTCGAGGAGTTCTCCGTTGCCCTCCATGGGGAACTCGACTTCCATATCGAGGCTCATCACGCCCTCGAAGCCAGAGCCGCGATGACACGCCACCCACAGGTGGTTGCCCCCGAGATCATCCAACCTCTGACAACCGAGCGAATGTTGGTGATGGAGCGGCTGGCGGGCGTCCCCCTCTCGGCCATCACATCCGGGGTGGATGGAGAACGTGGGCGGCTCCTCGCCGATGCTCTATGCGCGTCTCAGGTCGGCGCCATGCTGAAGGGGGAGAGATTCCACGGGGACCCCCACCCGGGCAATGTATTGGTTCTCGACAACGGCAACCTCGGTCTGATCGACTTCGGGCTCGCCGGACGTCTCGACACCTTCGAGCGGGCATCAGTGTTTCAGATGCTCGTGGCCATCAAACTCGAGCAACCTTCACTGCTCTACGAGGCGATGGTGTCCATTGGCGCGATCAGCCCGACCCGGGATCCCGATGAGGTCGAACGGGCGCTTGCCCAGTTCCTTGCCGCGCATATCAGCGCCGGCCTTCCGTCGCCGGATGCTCTGAACGAACTGCTTGCGCTCACCCACAAGCTTCGAATGAAACTGCCCCGGTCGACAACCACGATGTTCCGGGCCCTGGCCACCCTGACCGGCACGCTGGAGCATTTGTCCGCCGGCTACCCGCTGATCGATGTGATCGCCGATCTGGGCGGCGCCGAGTTCCGCGACCGAATGCTCCCCGCCTCCGTTTCTGAATTGCTTCAACAGGAGTGGGCCCAACTTGGACCGCTGCTGAGCCGTGCTCCCCGTCACATGGATCGGATCGCGACCCTGCTCGAGCACGGCCGTCTGACCGCCCGACTCAGGCTGTTCACAGATGCCCAGGACATCCGGGTGCTGGAGCACCTGCTCAACCGCGTGGTGTTGGCTGTCCTCAGCATCGGAGTGGGCGCGGTCTCCGTCATGTTGCTGAGGACCCCGGGCGGCCCCATGCTCGAGTTGATCTCGGTCAGCCTTTATGAGGTCCTTGGATGGATCGGGCTCGCCCTGGCCCTCATTCTGCTCATGCGAGTTCTCCTCACTCTGCTGCGGAGCGACATGCCTCCTTGAGGACGAGCATCTGGCCATCGGACGCCGGTTTGGGCGATAATCGCTCGATGGACCTGACCCCGGACCAGATCGAAAAGCTGGAAGAAGCCCTCGCCCGCCTCGAGGAGCTCGACCCGGCCGAACTTCCGGAGCCGGCGGCGGAGCTGGCCAACCTCCTCGGCTCCATCCTCGAGGACTCGGGGCCGTCCTGAGTCGACGCCGTCTCGACGTCGAGATGGTGCGCCGGGAACTCGCCGTGAGCCGCTCCGAGGCGCAACAGCTCATCACCGAGTCCAAGGTCCGGGTGGGCGGGATGCCCACCCCCAAGCCATCCACCCTGGTCGCTGCCGACACTCCGATCGAACTGGTGTCGCAGGAAAGACGCTGGGTTTCCCGGGGCGCCTTCAAGCTCATCGCGGCATTGGATGCGTTCCCCGTCGAGATAGCGGGGAAGACCGTGCTCGACGTGGGTTCCTCCACTGGTGGGTTCACCGAGGTGGCCCTGGACAGGGGAGCCGTATCGGTCACAGCGCTCGATGTAGGACGGGCTCAGCTCCACGAGTCGTTGCAGCGCGACCCAAGGGTGGTTCCGATGGAACGCACCAACTTTCGCCTCGTCGACCCCGATGTGATCGGCGGTCCGTTTCCGGTGGTGGTCGCCGATCTCTCCTTCATCTCCCTCTGTGCGGTGGCTGCGAAGCTGGCCGCCGCCGCGGACGACGGTGCGGACCTGATCCTTCTGGTCAAGCCCCAGTTCGAGGCGGGCCGTGGACAGGTGGGGAGCGGGGGAGTCGTCCGCGACCAGACGATCCGCGATGAGACAGTCATCCGTGTGATCGATTGCCTCCGACATGCCGGGCTGGGGGCACGAGGGCTGATCCGTTCCCCCATAGAAGGCAGGGACGGGAATGTCGAGTACCTACTCTGGCTCCGCAAAGGCGAGGACGGCATTGAACTGGAGGTGCCTTCTTGAAGTTCTCATTGGAGATCAGACAAGGGCCGGAGAATGCCCGAATCTTCGCCGAGAAGCTCCACGCCTCGATCGACTCGGCCGGAGGTGAAGTGGTGGACGAGTCGGATGGGGGCACGCCCGACTTCGTGCTGGCCGTCGGGGGGGACGGGACGGTCCTGGCCGCGGCACAGCGGGCGTTGGCGCACGATGTGCCCATCCTCGGATTCAACCTGGGAACCATCGGGTTTCTCGCCGAGGCCGAGCCCGACGAGATCGATGACGTGATCGCTCGTCTGATCAGCGGTGACTACGAGGTCTCCGAGAGGATGACCGTGACCGCAACGGTCAACGGGGAGTCCGCCACCGGCGTCAACGACGTGATCGTGGAGAAGGTCGATAGTCAGCGTCTGATCCAGCTCGAGGTGTCCGTCGACGGCGCTCATTTTCTGAGTTACCGGGTTGATGGACTGATCATCGCGACCCCGACTGGCTCCACCGCATATTCCTTCTCGGCCCGGGGCCCATTGATCGACCCGGTCCTGAGTGCCATGATCCTCACCCCGGTGGCGGCGCACTCTCTCTTCGACCGCACCCTCGTCCTCCCGCCGACCACCCGACTCTCCATCGAGGTGGGCCGGGACCGGCCGGTAAAGGTGACCGTCGACAAGATCGACATGGGTCATCTCGGAACGGGCCAGACGGTCGAGATCAAACAGGGGCAGAGACCCGTGAAGTTCGCACGGTTCCGGCCCCGGCCCTTCTCCAGGCTCATCACGGATAAGTTCGGCCTGTCCTGATGTTGTCCTTTCTCCATGTCAAGAATCTCGGTGTCCTCGAGGATGCGTCCATCGAACCTGGGCCCGGTTTCACTGTCATCACAGGGGAGACCGGGGCCGGCAAAACGATGCTGTTGGGCGCCCTCCGTCTCCTCATCGGTGAGAAGGCCAAGCCGGGGATGGTCGGCCCGTTCGGTGAGGAAGCGGTCGCCGAGGGCCTGTTCGGCGAAGGGGACGACGAGTTGGGGATCACCCGGGTTCTGCCCCGTCACGGGAGGAGCCGGGCCTATCTGGATGGCAGTCTCGTGGCCGCCGGGGCCCTGGGAGAGAGGCTGGGAGGCCTCGTCGAGATCGTTGGCCAGCACGACCAACTCCTCCTCAAGCGCAGTCACACGGTGCTTCACCTGGTCGACGGCGTTCTCGACGACAGAGGACGAAACGTGCGGGACGCCTACGAGGAGGCGTGGGCCCGGTATCGGACCGAGGTCGACCGGCAGCGGCGGTTGGGGGGCGATCGGATGGGTCTGGAACGGGAATTGGACCTGGTCCGCTACCAGGCTCGGGAAATCGAGACTGCAGGACTGCAACCCGGCGATGATCGGCAGATGGAGGGGATGGCCGCCCGTCTTCGCAACGCAGAGCTGATCCGGGAGAGCCTTGCTCTGGCCACTACGGAGCTGGAATCGATCGCGGAGAGCGCCGGGACCGTGATCTCACAACTCCGCAAGGTGTCTGCTGTCGACGATGACCTGGCCGGTCAGGTCGCCCAAGCCGAGGAGCTCGGCGAGCTGACCCACGACCTGATCCGGACCGTTCGTGAAGCATTCGACTCGATGGGCGACGACCCGGATGCGCTACATCTGGTCGAACAACGATTGACCGCTCTCGGTGAGCTGAAGCGGAAGTATGGGAAGACCCTCGACGAGGTGCTCGAGTTCGGCGCCGATGCCGCCAGAAGGGCCGCGGAGCTCGAAGGCCTGCTGGATGATGCCTCGACTGTCGGCGACCGGGTGGCTGCAGCGGAAAAGGAGCTGCTGACGACCGGTTCCGACTTGAGAGTGGCTCGAATCGCGGCCGCCCGGGGCATCGAGGAAGAGGGGAGGGCCCACCTCGGAGAGCTGGGACTTCCCTCGGCCACCCTTCGCTTCGAGATCGGGGACCGGGATCCCGGGCCCACCGGGACCGACCATTTCGAGTTGCGATTCGCCTCGGACGACAGACTGGAGGCAGGCGCGGTGGAAGAGGTCGCCTCGGGTGGGGAGCTGTCCAGGTTGGTGCTGGCACTGCGGCTGGCCACCAGGAGCCGGGATACAGGCACGCTGGTGTTCGATGAGGTGGACGCCGGCGTCGGCGGGGCCACGTCGCTGGCGCTGGGCAGGAAGCTGGCCGACCTGGCCCACAGTTCCCAGGTCCTCTGTGTCACCCATCTTCCCCAGGTGGCCGCACACGCCGACACCCACTACCTGATCGAGCGAACCGGGAACTCGGCCAAGGTCAGGATGGTGGAAGGAGAGGACCGGCTCACCGAGTTGTCCCGGATGCTGGCCGGCCTACCCGAAAGCGAACGGGGCCGGGAGGCGGCCGCCGAGCTCCTGGAAGGGGCTCGTTCCTGAGGATGCTGGCTCGCCGCCGGATCGGTGCTACATTGGCATCCCGTCATGGACGGGCCTCTTTTCACCTCAGAAACATCTACTCCGAACCCCTCTGAGGACCCCGCCGGACCCCCCACCAAGTTCGTCTTCGTCACTGGTGGCGTGGTCTCGAGTCTGGGCAAGGGGATAACCGCCTCTTCGCTGGGCCGTCTTCTCAAATCGCGAGGTCTTCGGGTCGTGAACCAGAAGCTCGACCCCTACATCAATGTCGACCCGGGCACGATGAACCCCTTCCAGCACGGCGAGGTGTTCGTCACCGACGACGGCGGGGAGACCGACCTCGACTTGGGGCACTACGAGAGGTTCACCGGGGAGAACCTGAAGAGGACCTCCAACGTCACCTCCGGGTCCATCTACCTCTCCGTCATCCAGAAGGAGAGACGGGGTGACTACCTGGGAGACACGGTCCAGGTCATCCCGCACATCACCAACGAGATCAAGGACCGGGTTCGCCGTGTCGGCCAACAGGACGTAGATGTGGTCATAACCGAGGTGGGGGGCACCGTCGGCGACATCGAGAGCCTTCCCTTCTTGGAGGCGATTCGCCAGTTCGGAAACGACGTGGGACGGGAGAACGTCGCCTTCGTCCACGTGACGCTGGTCCCCTACATCGCCACGTCCGAGGAGTTGAAGACCAAGCCGACCCAGCACTCCGTCGCCGAGCTGAGGAGCAAGGGAATCTCCCCGGATGTGATCATCGTCCGGTCCGACCGGGAGATCGACGAGGCGGTGCGAAAGAAGATCAGCCTGTTCTGCGACGTGGAGCAACGGGCCGTCATTGCCGCCCCCGACTCCCGCGACATATACGAGGTGCCGCTGGTCCTGAATGGAGGCGGTCTAGACGCCGTGATCTGCGACCGGCTCGGCCTGGTCACCGGTCCTCCCAACCTGGACACATGGCGCGCCATGGTGAGCAAGGCCAACTCCGCGACAGAAAGCGTCAGGGTCGGGATCGTGGGTAAATACGTCGGACTCCCCGACGCCTATCTCTCGGTGGCCGAGGCCCTGCGTCACGCCGCAGCCGGTCAAGGCTTGAAGCTCGACCTGGTCTGGGTGCCCAGTGACGAGCTGACGGGTTTGCTGGCCGACTCCTACCTCGAGGATCTCGACGGCATCGTGATCCCGGGAGGGTTCGGCTATCGGGGGGTCGAGGGCAAGATCCAGGCGATTCGGTACGCCCGGGAGAACAAGGTGCCCATGCTCGGACTGTGTCTCGGACTGCAGAGCTCGGTGATCGAGATGGCACGCAACGTCCTGGGCATGACCGACGCCAACAGCACCGAGTTCGACCCGTCCACCCCACACCCTGTCATCGATCTCATGGCCAGCCAGGAAGACGTCTCGGACAAAGGCGGGACCATGCGCCTCGGCTTGTACGCGGCCAAGCTGGCCGAGGGGTCACTGGTGCGCGAGCTCTACGGCCAAGAATTGGTCTACGAGAGGCACCGCCACCGCTGGGAAGTGAACAACCGGTATCGGAAGGACCTGGAGAACACTGGGATGAGGCTTTCCGGGCTCTCGCCGGATGACAACCTCGTCGAGTACATCGAGCTGGTCGACCATCCCTTCTTCGTCGGCACCCAGGCTCATCCCGAGTTCCGATCCCGCCCCGACGTTCCCCACCCCCTGTTCACCGGGCTGATCCGCGCCGCGGCCAAGGGCAAAGACCAGGAAATCGAGCTCCCAGAGACGGTGGACCTGACTGTCGAGTGAAGCAGAGGGGGATGGGTGTCGATACCCTGAGCAAGACCGTGTCATGCGTTAGGGAGGACGTGTCTTGATCGTCGGGGTCCCGAGGGAAGTCAAAACCGAAGAGCACCGAATCGCGATCACGCCGGTCGGTGTGCGCGAGCTGACCGAACGTGGTCATACGGTTCTCATCGAGAAGGGCGCAGGCGAGGGGTCGACCATCCTCGACGACGAATTCGAGGCGCAGGGCGCTTCGATCGTTCCCTCGGCCGGCGATGTCTTCGCCGATGCCGAGATGATCCTCAAGGTCAAGGAGCCCCAGAAGTCCGAGGTCGAGATGCTCCGACCGGGTCAGATCCTCTTCACCTATCTGCACCTCGCCGCCTACCCGGACCTGGCTGCTGGGTTGCTCAAGAAGGACGTCGTGGCCATCGCCTATGAGACGGTCCAGCTTCCCGACCGTTCGCTCCCGTTGCTCGCACCGATGTCGGAGATCGCGGGGAGAATGGCTACCCAGGTCGGGGCCTACTTCCTGGAGAAGGCAGAAGGGGGGAGGGGAGTCCTCCTCGGCGGGGTGACCGGGGTCCGGTCGGGGACCGTGGTCGTGATCGGGGGAGGCATGGCAGGATCCAATGCCGCGGTGATCGCGGTCGGGATGCAGGCCGACGTCGTGGTGCTCGACACCGACATCAACAAGCTGCGCTCTCTCGACTCGCTGTACCAGGGTCGGGTCAGGACCCTGCACTCCAACAAGCTGACCCTGGAAGAAGAAGTGCTCGCCGCTGACCTGGTCATCGGGACGGTCCTGGTCCCCGGTGCCTCGGCGCCCAAACTCGTGACCGAGGACATGGTGCGGGGCATGAAACGAGGCGCGGTCCTGGTCGACGTTGCCATCGACCAGGGGGGTTGTTTCGCGACATCACGGGAGACCACCCACACCGATCCGGTCTACAAGGTGCATGAGGTGGTCCACTACGCGGTGGGCAACATCCCGGGCGCCGTCCCCCACACCTCGACTTACGCCCTGACCAACGCCACATTGCGCTACGCGGTGAGCCTGGCCAACAAGGGCGTTGCCGGGGCTGTGGCCGCCCACCCCGAGTTGGAGCCCGGGATCAACGTGGTTGGGGATGCTGTTTGCCATCCGGCGGTTGCGGAGAGCCTCGGCGTGGCCCATGTCCCGTCACGAGAGGCCCTCGCCGCAGTTTGAGCCCCGGCTCGCCCCGGTTGCGGGAAGACCTCGAGGAGTACCTGCTCTCGCTCGACGTCGAGCGCGGGCTCTCGCGGAACACGATCGAGGCATACCGACGGGATCTCGGCCAGTACCTGGCCTTCCTCGACGGTGCCGAGCCCGATCAGGGCGCCGTCGAGCGATATGTGACCCATTTGAGGAGTCAGCAACTGGCGTCGTCGACGGTGGGCAGGAAACTGGCCGCGATCCGGGGTCTTCACCGCTTCCTGGTGGCCGAGGGCCTGGCCGGCGAGGATCCCACCCTTCTTCTCGAGTCCCCGCGCCGTCCCGATCCCTTCCCCAAGGCCCTCACCGTCGACGAGGCCATCGAACTGGTCGAGACGCCGGACCTGTCGACTGTGAAAGGTCGTCGCGACTCGGCTCTGCTCGAATTCCTCTACGCCACGGGCGCCCGGGTGTCAGAGGCCGTGGGGGTCGACCTGGGCCGCGTTGATCTCGAGGACCGGGTCGTCATGGTCACCGGCAAAGGAGCCAAGCAACGGCTCGTACCCATTGGGGGAAAGGCCGTGGTCGCCATCGCCCGCTGGCTCCCGGATCGGATGAACCTGCTCCATCGAGCGCAGCGTGGCGATCCTTTGTTCCTCAATCTCAGGGGTCGACGTCTCAGCAGGCAGGGCATGTTCGACGTGGTGAGGGCCAATGCGACAAAGGCCGGAATCGGCGCGGACAAGGTGTCACCACACGTGTTGAGGCACTCGGCAGCCACCCACATGGTGGAGGCCGGCGCCGACCTGCGGACCGTACAAGAGATCCTGGGTCACGCTACGATCTCCACAACCCAGATCTACACGAAGGTCAGTTCCGCTCATCTCGTGGAGATCTACGTTCAGGCACACCCGAGGAGCAGATGACTACGTTGGACATCGCCAATGCAGAGAAGTTCCTGCGCGAGGAGCGCGCCCACCTCATCCACCAGTTGGACGATCTGGGCGCGGCCGAATCGGGTGACCTCCGCGCCGACATCGACTTCGGGGGGAGCTTCGCCGATGCAGCCGCGGTCACCGCGGAGCGGACCGAGGTCCTGGGCGTCGTCGAATCCCTGAAAGCCCAACTGCTCAGCGTCGATCGCGCTCTCGCCCACATCGAGGACGGCACCTACGGGATCTGTGAGAACTGCGGGCAGCAGATCACGGCGGCACGCCTGGAAGCCCGCCCCGCCTCCGTCCTGTGCATCGACTGCAAGTCACGGGCGACTTAGTGCGCGCCTAGCCCCGTGCCGGGCTCGCTGGGTCATCTGACACGCCGGTTCTTCGACGTGTTGTCGGCTCAACCCCTCGACGCGGCAGAAGTAGCGGCCGTAGAGCTCTGGCTCGATCCAGGGCAGGCCCACATCTTCTTCTCCCAACCCGATCCCGACCAACGTCACGGCTTCGACGCGGCCACGGTGGTCCTGGCGGCGGAGACCACCGATCCCGCGGTGCTCCGGGCCGCCCTGCTCCACGACGTCGGCAAGAGACATGCCCGGCTCGGAGTGGTCGGCCGGAGTGTGGCCTCGGTCATGATCCGACTCCGCATGCCGCTGAGCAGGCGGGGGCGGTTGTATCGGGATCACGGAGAGACGGGAGCAATGGAGTTGGTGGCTCTCGGTGCCGAATCTCTGATCGTCGACTTTGCCCGTAATCATCACGGCGCGAGGCCATCCGGGTTCCCGCTGGAGACCTGGGACCTGCTCCAACGCGCCGACGAGCCGCCAAAGACGAGGAGCACGGTCGGGTCCCGAATATCCTGGGGCTCCTGATGACCTTCCACGTCAAGACCACGGTCTTCGAAGGGCCCCTGGACCTCCTCCTACAGTTGATCACCAAACACCAGGTGGAGGTGACTTCCGTCGGCTTGACCGAGGTGGTTGGCGAGTACCTGTCGTTTCTCGAAGAGATCGACGACCTCGACCTGGAGGTCACCTCCGAATTCCTGCTCATCGCGGCCACGCTCATCCAGCTGAAGGCGCATTCTCTGCTCCCGACGAGGGGAGAGCTCGACCTTGACGAAGAGCTTGCCCTGATCGAGGAGCGAGACCGTCTTCTCTCGCGGCTGTTGGTGTGCGTCACGTTCAAGGACGTGGCCGCCGTGGTCCAGCGCCGGCTCCAGGAAGTCAACCGGTTCGTCCCCCGGATCAGTGGGGTGGACCAACCAATCGCCACGCGTCCCTCCGCCTTGGACATCCCGATCGCAACAGACGACCTGGCCGGGCTCGCCTTCCGGGTCTTCTCGAGGGAGGGAACGGAGCCCGACCTGGACCATCTCGACCTCGATCTGCCGTCGGTCGAGGCTGCGATCGACGAGATCAGGTCGCGGGTGGCCGAATCGACCATGTCCAGTTTCGGAGCGCTGACCGAACATTGCACCCGCCCGGTCGAGGTAGCCGCGTACTTCCTGGCCCTGCTCGAGTTGGCCCGCTGGGGCCTCATCGAGGTGTCCCAGAAGGATTGGCTCGCCGAGATCCAGGTCAAGGACCGGGGTCGGGGAGATGTCGACCTCTCGTCGGAGTGGGCCTCATGAGAGAGCTTGCTGCCCTCGAGGCCATCCTCTTCGTCACCGAGGCGCCGGTGCCCATTGGCGAGCTGGCTGAGGTCCTCGAGGTGCCCAAGCAGACAATCGAGTCACTGTTGGACGAGCTGAGCAGGGAGCTGGAGGACCGGGGCTCCGGTCTGGTGCTGCGACAGGCCGCCGGAGGCTGGAGGCTCTACTCCCATCCCGACGCCTACCCTTTCCTGGAGCGCTTCTCCTCGTCGGCCACCGCCAGAAAGTTGTCTCCTGCGGCATTGGAGACCCTCTCGGTCATCGCTTACCGCCAGCCCGTTGCCCGCAGCCAGATCACCGAGATTCGGGGCGTCGACTCCGATTCGGCGGTGCGGACCTTGGAGCGACTGGGCCTTGTTGCGGAGAAGGAGCGCCTCACCATCCCGGGGAACCCGGCGGTATACGTCACCACCGATCTTTTCCTGGAGAAGATGGGTCTCGAATCGCTGGCCGGGCTGCCACCGTTGGCCGACCACATCCCGCCTGCCGACACCGTCGACGCCCTCGAGGAGACTCTCCGCCCCGGGACGACCTGACCGATGGCGGATGCGATCCGCGTCCAGAAGGCGATCGCAGGCGCCGGGCTCATGTCCCGGCGAGCGGCAGAGGAGATGATCCGGCAAGGTCGGGTTGCGGTCGACGGGAGACCAGCCGTCCTAGGTGACAGGGTGGATGTGGCCTCGCAATCGGTGACCGTCGACGGGGTGCCGATACCGGTGAACCCGGAGTCGGAGACATATCTCCTCTACAAGCCGGCCGGAGTGATCTCCTCGGCCTCCGATCCCCAAGGGCGTAAGACCGTGATTGACCTG
The DNA here is from genome assembly GCA_050742015.1 of Acidimicrobiia bacterium. Lineage (GTDB taxonomy): Bacteria > Actinomycetota > Acidimicrobiia > Spongiisociales > ZC4RG35 > JARDZU01. The sequence goes on along the minus strand of JBOGEV010000075.1, from coordinate 6,460 downwards.
GTGCCTGGCCGCGGCCGTCTCTACCCGGTCGGCCGCCTCGATTACGACTCGGAGGGGCTGATCCTGCTCACCAACGACGGAGACCTGGCCGACAGGGTGACCCATCCGAGGTACGGGATCGTCAAGCGATACCTTGCCCTGGTGAAAGGGAACCCCGGCAAACCCGAGATACGCCGTCTCACCGAGGGGATCGATCTAGACGATGGCAGGGCTCGTGCCCTCTCGGTGTCGATCGTCGGTCGCCAAGGGGCTCAGACCATGGTGGAGTTGACAATGGGGGAGGGCCGCAACCGCGAGGTTCGGCGCATGTTCGAGGCCATGGGCTATGAGGTGACCCGTCTGGTTCGGACTGCGATTGGCCCCATCGCCGACCGCTCCCTGAAACCGGGTCATTCTCGCCGGCTGTCGAACGTCGAGATACGGGACCTGCTGGCCTCGGGCTCAGGGGGTGGGGGATGAGCGGGTTCAGGGTGATCACACCGCTGTCCGTTCCATTCGACTCGGTGGTCAGGCCCCCCGGGTCGAAGTCGCAGACGATCAGGGCCCTAGTAGTCGCCGCCCTGGCCGTCGGTGAGTCCCGGCTGGAAGGAGCGCTCGAATCGGACGACACCCGGTTCGCACGTGAGGCATTGCGCGCACTCGGGGCGGAGATCGATGCAGAAGCCGACCCCTGGACGGTCAGGGGCGTGGAGGGCCGTTTTCGTCTCCCTCAGGAGGATCTGGACGCCGGGGCGTCCGGGCTGACCGCTCGCGCCTTGATCGCCGTCGCCCCCTTGGTGGCGGGTTCGACGACCATTGTGGGCCGGGACCGGTTGCCGGAGCGCCCCATGTCCGGACTCGTGGATGCCCTCGCCGACCTCGGAGTCGAGGCATCCGCCACGGACGGCCATCTTCCGGTGGCCGTCGAAGGAAAGGGTGTGCTGCCCGGCGGAAGAGTGGCGGTGGACTCGGGGGAGACCACCCAGTTTGCCACCGCCCTCATGCTGGTAGCTCCGGCTGCGAGCGGCCCGCTGACGATCATCCCCAGCGGTCTCCAGGGCTCGCAGGGGTACCTCGACATCACAATCCAGACAATGAGGGGATTCGGGGCCCAGGTGGAGCTAGAAGAAGGCGAATACCGGGTCGTCCCCACGGGGTACAAAGGGAGTGCCGTCGTGATCGAGCCGGACGCCTCAGCGGCGGTCTACCCGATGGTGGCGGCAGCCATCACCGGGAGCCGGGTCAGGATCCAAGGACTTGGGACGCGATCCCTCCAGCCGGATCTGGGCATCGCCCGGGTTCTCCAGTCGATGGGCTGTGCGGTGGAGCAGACCGCCGACGCGACGACGGTCGACTCTCGGGCCCGGGCCCTGACTCCGATCGACATCGACCTCTCCGGGTCTCCTGACGGAGCATTGGGTGTGGCAGTGGCCACGCTCTTCGCCAACGGGCCAAGCCGGCTCCGGGGCATGGGCTCACTCCGCTTCAAGGAATCCGACCGTCTCGATGCACTCGCCAACGAGATCACACGGGTCGGGGCGGGAGCGGAGATAGAAGGGTCCGACATCGTGATCACCCCGGCAACGTTGCGTCCGGCGCGGGTCGCGACCTACGGCGATCATCGTGTCGCAATGTCCCTTGCCCTGCTCGGCCTGAGGGTTCCCGGGATCGAGATCGCCGACCACGACGTGGTGGCCAAGACCTGGCCCGGGTACTGGGACATGCTGGAGAGCCTGTCCCGGCCGGGTGCATGATGTTCTGGCGCGCCCGGCATCGACCGCGCTAGGTTGACTCCTCGCGGAGAGGGCCAACCCGGTCCCACAAGCCCCCATTGTCCGAATACCCCCATAGGACACCCTCAGGGATCGGGTCCCTTCTCCGCCATGCCCGATAGTCTCCCCGCCTGTGACTGACCTCATCGTGACCATCGACGGACCGGCGGGAACCGGGAAGACCACGGTCAGCAAAGCGGTGGCACTCCGGCTCGGGATCCCCCGTCTCGACACAGGGGCCTTCTATCGGGCGGCCGGGCTGGCCGCTCTGCGAGCCGGTATCGATCTCGAGGACCACTCGGCGATCGCGAAGGTGGTGGCCGACCTCGACCTCGACCAAGCCGACGGGCGGATGCTGATGAACGGTCTCGACGTGTCCGAAGAGATTCGGACACAAATCGCAACCGAGGCCTCGTCGCGGGTGTCGACCCTACCCGAGGTGCGCGGTCTGCTCGTCGTGTACCAGCGGGATTGGGTTGTCCGCCACGACAACAGGGCAGTGGTGGAAGGTCGTGACATCGGCTCGGTCGTGTTCCCCGACGCCACGCTCAAGGTCTATCTCGACGCCAGGCCCGAAGTGAGGGCGCAGCGGCGCGCCGAAGAGAGCGGCGAGGAGTACGACGGCGTGCTGGACGAGATCCGGGTCCGGGATCAGCGCGACTCCACCCGGGAGGTCTCACCGCTCATGGTTCCCCACCGCGCCGTGATCATCGACACATCGGACATGCCCCTCGACGACGTGGTCGAGATGGTGGTCGGGCTCGCCCTCGAGGCGGTCTGATCCCGTTCTGTGCGGGTTCGCGCGGCTGGAGGCGCGGAAAACCCGCACAGAACGAGTTCGATGCCCCGCCGAGCCCGTCGATAGTTGGAATTGGGCCCGCCCTACCATGACAACATGACTGTCGAGAGGGTGCTCGTCGCCGAGCCCCGTGGCTTCTGCGCCGGCGTGGAGATGGCGATAAAGGCTCTCACCTGGATGACCCGGATCTTCGACGGCCCCGTCTATTGCTACCACGAGATCGTCCACAACGAGTGGGTCGTGAGGGCCTTCGAGGGGGTCGGAGTTGTGTTCGTCAACGACATCGCCGAGGTCCCCGAAGGGGCGCCGGTGATGCTCTCCGCGCACGGGTCGGCGCCCGAAGTAGTGGCCGGGGCGGGAGCCAGGGCAGCGGTCGTCATCGACGCGGTCTGCCCCCTCGTCACCAGGGTCCATCATGAGGTGAAGCGAATGGCCCGGGACGGCTACGACATCATCTACGTCGGTCACGAGGGCCACGACGAGGCGGTGGGCACGGTCGCGGAGGCACCGGCAGCGATCGAGCTGGTGGAGCCGGAACGAGGTCTCGACGACTATCGGCCGACCGACCCGAGGAAGGTCGCTCTCCTCGCCCAGACCACCCTCGGGGTCCATGAGTGGATGGCGGTCCTGGACGATGCCCGTGATCGATTTCCAGACGTCCAGGTGTCACGCAAATCAGACCTCTGCTACGCCACGACGAACCGGCAGGAAGCGGTGAAGCAACTGACCGACGAGTGTGACCTGGTCCTCGTTGTCGGATCGCACAACTCCTCCAACACCCAAGCGCTGGTCCGCGTGGCCAGAGAGAACGGAGTCGAGGCACATCGCATCGACTCGGCGGGCGATATCGAAGAGGGCTGGCTCGAGGGGGTGGCGACAGTTGGGCTCACTGCAGGCGCATCAGCACCCGATCACCTGGTCCAGGATGTGATCGACCGTCTCGGTCCGACCAAAGGATTCGAGCTCTGGTCGGCGATCGAGGAACAGGAATACTTCCCGTTGCCGCCGCAGCTCCGCAGCTTCGTCACCACACTCCAGACCCTGGTGGAGGCCGGGGTCACGGCCCGCCGGCCCGGCCAGGAAGGCTGGCTGCAACGGGACCGGGAGTGGACCGCCACCGAGGCCCTCGACGTCGTCAGTGCCTGACCGCCCGATACGGGCAGAATCCACACAGCACTGATGAGCACACTTCCGGTAGTCGCAATCGTTGGTCGTCCCAACGTCGGGAAGTCGACCTTGGTGAACCGGGTCATCGGCTCGAGGTCGGCGGTGGTCGAAGAATTGTCCGGGGTCACCCGGGACAGACGCGAGTTCGACGCCGACTGGGCGGGCCGGGACTTCGTCCTGGTCGACACCGGCGGGTGGGAGATCAAGCCGTCGGGTGACATCAGCGTCTCGATCAAGGAACAGGCGGAAGCTGCCGTATCCGGTGCCGACGTCGTCGTCTTCGTCGTGGACGGGACGGCCGAGCTCACCGACGACGACACCGGGGTCATCTCGATCCTCCGAGCAGCCAAGGTGCCCGTGGTCCTCGCCGCCAACAAGATCGACAACGCCGGGCTCGAAGGCAACATCGACCGGTTCTGGGGACTCGGGCTGGGCCAGCCGCATGCGATCAGCGCCTATCACGGCCGGGGAGTGGGGGAGCTCCTCGACCAGGTCGTCTCCGAGCTGCCCGAGCCCACCGAGGGCGAAGACACGGACGATGTGCCCCGGGTGGCGATCGTGGGCCGCCCCAACGTGGGCAAGTCGACTCTCCTCAACCAGCTCGTGGGCGAGCAACGGGTGATCGTCTCGCAGGTGCCCGGTACGACGCGGGACCCGATCGATGTCGATGTAGAGCTCGACGGCGCCCGCTACCGGCTCATCGACACCGCAGGCATTCGCCGCAAACCGCAGATCAGCGAAGACGCCGACTTCTATGCCGTGCTCCGGGCTCGAGAGGCACTGGAAAGCGCCGACGTTGCTCTGCTGCTGGTCGACGCAACCGAGGGAGTGACCCATCAGGATCAGCGAATCGCCCGAGAGGTAGTCGATGCCGGCGTCGGGTTGGTGATCGTGCTCAACAAGTGGGACGCCCTCGACGAGGAGCAGCGCGAGCTGACCGAACGTTCTCTGCCCGACCGTTTTGGCTTCGTCGGCTGGGCGCCGGTGCTGAGGATGGCGGCCAAGACGGGGGCACGGATGCGACGGCTCCCGGGTGCGATCGAGGCCGTTTTGGAGGCGCGGGTCAACCGTCTCCCCACAGGTCAGTTGAACCGGGCCGTCCGACGGTGGGCAGCGGCCCATCCGCCTCCGGTACGAAAGGGCCGCCGCCCCAAGATCCACTACGTGGTCCAGGCCGGCACAGCCCCTCCCACCTTTGTCGTGTTCCTCTCCGGGGGGACCCTGGGTGACGACTATCTGCGATTTCTGGAGAACCGGCTCCGGGACGAGACAGACTTCACCGGCAACCCGATCCACATCGTCGCCCGGGCCGGTGAGCGACGATGACCGACGAGCATCTACCCGATCAGGATCCGGGGCACGAGGGCCAGGAGGAGCTAAGGGCGCCGCTCAGCTTCAAGTTGATGGTGGCCCTGGCCGTGATCTATCTGGGGTGGAGGCTGGTCCAGGGGATCGTCTGGGTGGTGGAGAGACTCACCTAGGGACGCCATTAGAGCCCGAGGTGGACCGCGGCCCTGAGCAGGGTGGCCACAGTCTTGGCGTCGTCGATGTCGCCGCTGGCTGCCATGGTTATGGCATCGCTCAAGGGGATGCGCTCGATCTCCATCACCTCGTCGTCCTCTAGCGTCGGACCGCCATCTACCGGGGTCAGATCGCGCGCCAGATAGAGCCAGATCCTCTCATCGGTGAATCCGGGAGTGGTCAGGATCGAGCCGAGCCCGACCAGCTCTCCTGGCCTGAGCCCGATCTCCTCCTCGAGCTCGCGTCGAGCGCAGACTTCGGGATCCTCCGGCCCATCGAGCTTGCCCCCGGGGACCTCCAGAAGCCATCCATCGGCCGCGTAGCGGTATTGACGGACCAGGAGCGCATACTCGACCCCGTCCTCGCCGGCCTCGACCGGAAGAGCCACGGCCGCCCCGGGATGTCGGATCATCTCCAGATCGGTCTCGTTGCCGTTGGGCAACCGCACCCGGTCGATCGAGAGTTTCACCACCCGCCCCTGGAACACGGGCTCGCTGGAGATCGGTCCTGGAGTTTCGAAGTGCTCGAACTCAGCCATGCGGCATCGTAAACCCTGGTCAGCCCGAAATCCGGCGGAGCGGGGCCTCGACGCCGGATGCGGTGGCTCCATGGAAATCGAAGCGTTCACCAGATGGTTCGACAACTACGGAGCGGCCTGGGAGAACCGGGACTCGGCTGCGCTCGGGGACCTGTTCGACCCTGACGGCCTCTACCGGGCCAACCCGTTCGACGACGGGGTGAGGGGCAGCGAGCAGATAGTCACCGAGTGGATGGAGGCGTTCGAGGAGGATTCCGACGAGGCTTTCGAGTTCCGTCACGAGTTGATTGCCGTGGACGGCGACGTTGGAGTGGTCCAGGGGTGGATCGAGTACCTCGGCGGGGAGAAGGTCGGGAAGTGGCGAAACCTGTTCGTGGTGAAGCTCTCGTCCGAGGGGCGATGCCGGGATTACCTGGAGTGGTACTTCCAGGATCCTGACCGCTGAGATCGATCAGACCGAGGATGCCCCAGGGCCGGGCAGAAACCTGCCGGTCCTCTCGTCGGAAGCCCTGCCGTTCATGGCGATCGGCTCGCCGCGCAGATAGGTGGCCACGATGGTCCCCTGAAGCACACGCCCGGTGTAGGGACTCCAGCCCGCCTTGGAGACGATGTCCTCGTCACGAACCTCCCATCGTCCTTTCGGGTCGACGAGCACGAAGTCGGCATCGGCCCCGACCTCGAGTG
>JBOGEV010000074.1:0-1082 GCA_050742015.1 Acidimicrobiia bacterium | reverse complement strand
ACGATGCCTCGACGATCAGCGTCGAGGTGCAGTTCCCTCCGTTGGCGTTCGTGTCCTTCCAGGACGTGCCCGGATGGGAACGGTCCGTGGAGATGCAGACGCTGGATGAGCCCCTGGAGGTCTTCGGTGAGGAGCTCACCGAGACCGTGGGCGCTGTCACCTGGGAGGGTGGCGAGATCGAGCCCAACGAGTTCCAGGAGTTCGGGTTCAGCGCCAGGATGCCCGACGAGGTAACCACCCTGGAGTTCGCGGCCATCCAGACGTACGACTCCGGCGAGGTGGTCAGGTGGATCGGTCCCGAGGACTCCGACGAGCCCGCGGCTCGGGTGACCACGGTCGACCTCGGCTCTGAGGAAGGGCAGGGGGAGCTGGGGATCCTGGCCGAGCTGAACACCGGCGGGGAGGCGAGCGAAGAGGGGGCCTCTGCCGAAGGAGAGGAGTCGACCTTCCCACTGATCCTCGGCTGGGTCGGGGTCGGCCTCGGCGCCATCGCGCTGGTCGTCGCCTTGACCCGGCGCCGGGCGTAGGCGATACATGAACGGCCCCCCGGGACGCCCCGGGGGGCCGTCCGTACAATGGCCGGGTGACTAGAGAGCACTACTACGGAGGACAGGCCGTCCTCGAGGGCGTCATGATGCGGGGCCGCGACCAGTGGGCCATCGCCGTCCGGAAGCCAGGCGGGGACCTCCACCTCGAGGGCCACCACATCGACTCGGTGGCCAAGCGGTACAGGGTCCTCCGGTGGCCGGGCCTGCGCGGCGTGATCGCGCTGGGGCAGGCCCTGTCGATCGGGATCAAGGCCCTCACGATCTCGGCGAACCAGTCGGCCGAGGAGGAGGAGAAACTGACCCCCAGGCAGATGGCCTTCTCGATGACGGTGGCGCTGATCATCTTCATCGGCGTGTTCATCGTGCTCCCTGCCGTCGTGTCGAACTTCGCCCGCGACCAGGTGGGTTCGAGCATCCTGCTGAACGTGGCCGAGGGGATCTTCCGGGTCCTGCTGTTCCTCGGCTACCTCGCGCTGATCGGCCGGATGAAGGAGATCCGGCGGGTGTTCGAGTACCACGGCGCCGAGCACAAGA
>JBOGEV010000073.1:0-61677 GCA_050742015.1 Acidimicrobiia bacterium | reverse complement strand
CGGACCAGGAGTGTGCTCAGGTCATCGAGCCCTTCACCATCGCCGTGCCCCTGGGCAGCTGGGAAGGGGAGAGCCGGGACGTCGAGCTCAATGGCAACGTGGTGGGGTCGTTCGAGAGCTAGGAAACGGTGAAGGGAGGGCCTCCCTGTGGTGAGACCCTCCCTTCGGGTGATTCCAGGGATCTTCCGGGCACATTCGACCTGCAAGCCAAGATGCCGAAGGGGTGAGCCCCCAGGACAATCCCCGTTGCGCTCTCTCCCAGCGCCCTCCTACGATCCCCCATGAGCGGTCCCGGCTCCAGGGCCGTTCTCGATTCCCCCGCTGTGACTAGTCAATCAGGGTCTATTCGCCTTCACCTCGACAAACGAACGTTTGTTTGTGTTATCCTTCTCGGGATGACTCCTGAAGAGCGATTCGAGGCCATTGTGGCCGCCGAGGACAAGATCGAGCCGGCCGACTGGATGCCTGACGCCTATCGCAACACCCTGATCCGTCAGATCGCCCAGCACGCCCACTCCGAGATCATCGGAATGCAGCCCGAGGGAAACTGGATCAGCCGGGCACCCACCCTGTACCGCAAGGCGATCCTTATGGCCAAGGTCCAAGACGAGGCCGGACACGGGCTCTACCTCTACTCGGCGGCCGAGACCCTGGGTGTCGAGCGGGACGAGCTCCAGGAGCTGTTGCACCGGGGCAAGCACAAGTACTCCTCGATCTTCAACTATCCCACCCTGAGCTGGGCCGACATCGGCGCGATCGGCTGGCTGGTCGACGGTGCGGCGATCACCAACCAGGTGATGCTCACCCGTTGCTCCTACGGTCCCTATGCCCGAGCCATGGTCCGGATCTGCAAGGAGGAGTCGTTCCACCAGCGTCAGGGTTACGAGATCCTGATCCGGCTCTGTTCCGGCTCGGAGGAGCAAAAGGCGATGGCCCAGGACGCCCTCGACCGATGGTGGTGGCCATCGCTGATGATGTTCGGCCCACACGACACCGACTCGACCCATACCGAGCAGTCGATGGAGTGGAAGATCAAGCGCGTCGCCAATGACGATCTTCGTCAGCAGTTCGTCGACATGACCGTCCCCCAGGCCGACTACCTCGGTCTTCGCATGCCCGACCCCGAGCTGAGATGGAACGAGGAACGGGGCCACTACGACTTCGGGGAGATCGACTGGGATGAGTTCTGGGCGGTGGTCAAGGGCGACGGCCCGATGAATCGCGACCGCATAGAGCGCAAACTCGAGGCCTGGGAGGACGGAGCCTGGGTCCGCGAGGCCGCCCTGGCCCATGCTGCCAAGAGGGAGACGGCAGCGTGACCTACGAGGTCCCGGTCGCCCCCGGTGAGAGCGCGGAGGTGGAGGAGCGCGCCGACCTGGCCAACGAGTCGTGGCCGATGTGGGAGGTCTTCGTCCGGGCCCGGCGTGGGATATCACATGTCCACATCGGCAGTCTCCACGCCGCCGACGCCGAGAGCGCCCTGCAGAACGCCCGTGATGTCTACACCCGGCGGGGGGAGGGAGCCAGTCTCTGGGTGGTCCCCAGCGTCGAGATCCACACCTTCGAGCCCGATGACATCGCCGATTACGTCGAGGCCAACGAGAAGCCATACCGGCTGGCCACCGCCTACGACATCCCCGACGAGGTAGGTCACATGTGATGGCGACGCGGACGACTTCAGACGTCGGCTGGCTTCTCGGGCATGCCGACGACAACATGGTCCTGGCCCAAAGGCTGGGGGAGTGGATCTCCCGGGCGCCGGACCTCGAGGAAGACATCGCCCTGGGCAACATCGCCCTCGATCATCTGGGTGTGGCCCGCGCCCTGTACACCCATGCCGGGGAGATCGAAGGCAAAGGCCGCACCGAGGACGATTACGCGATGCAGCGGGCCGAGCGGGACTTTCTCAACGTTCTGCTCGTCGAGCAGCCCAACGGCGATTTCGCACAGACCATGGTGCGCGGCCTCTTCTTCGACGCCTACCAGGTCGAGCTCTGGGAAGACTTGTCCGGGTCCGAGGACGAGACGGTGGCCGGCATCGCCGCCCGCGCCCTCAAGGAGGCCCGGTACCACCTGCTCCACACTTCGACCTGGGTGGTCCGTCTCGGTGATGGCACGGACGAGTCACACCAACGATCTCAGCGCGCGGTCGAAGCCATGTGGAGGTACACGACCGAGTTGTTCGGCGGGTCGGGACAGGCCTACCGCTCGCGATGGGATCGGACGGTTGGAGATGTCCTTCACCGGGCCGGGCTTCAGATACCCGATGATCCATATCAGCGAAGTGGGGGCCGTCGGGGGTTCCATTCCGAGCATCTCGGCTCCCTTCTCGCCGAGATGCAGTGGATGCAACGCAGCTACCCGGGATTGGAATGGTGACCTACGCGCCCGCTCTCGACCTGGAAGGGGTTAGAGACCTCGTTTCACAGGTGGTGGACCCGGAGATCCCGGTCCTCACCGTTTCAGATCTGGGCATCCTGCGCGGGGTGAGCATCGAGGATGCCCGGGTCGTGGTGACGATCACACCCACCTACTCGGGCTGTCCGGCTATGGGTCAGATCGAAGACGATGTCCGCTCGACCCTGGCCGCGGCCGGGTTCGACGATGTCGACGTGGTCACCCGGCAGCACCCGGCCTGGACCAGTGAGTGGATCACGGCGGAGGGCCATGAGAAGCTGACCCGGTTCGGCATCGCCCCGCCGGTGCCCACCGGCGACATCCTGTGTCCTCGATGTGCGGCCTCGGCGCCGCGGATGGTGTCCCGCTTCGGCTCGACCGCGTGCAAGGCCCTGATGGTCTGTTCTTCCTGCGACGAGCCCTTCGACTATTTCAAGGTCTTCTGAGGTGAGTGTCGACTTTCATCCCCTGCGGGTCATCGAAGTCACCCCGTTGACCGAGGAGGCGGTGGCGGTCACCTTCGATGTGCCCGAGGAGTTGGTGGAGAGCTTCCGATATCTGCCCGGGCAGCACGTGACCCTGCGCTCGGTGATCGACGGAGAAGACGTCCGTCGCTCCTACTCGATTTGCTCCAACGCCAACGAAGGCAAACTCCGGGTGGGGATCAAAAGGCTCCCCGGCGGGTCCTTCTCCGGGTTCGCGACTGCGGACCTGAAGGCAGGAGACGTGATCGATGTCATGGCACCGATCGGGGAGTTCACCATCGATCCCGACCCGACGGTCGCGCTCCACCGGGTTGCTATCGTCGCCGGATCGGGGATCACCCCCGTCCTGTCGCTGATCGCCACGACACTGGAGGGCGAGCCCGGCTCGTCGTGGACCCTCGTCTACGGCAACAAGACCGCCAACAGCGTCATGTTCCTCGAGGAGCTGGAAGGGCTGAAAGACCTCTACCCGGACCGATTCCAACTACTCCACATGCTGAGTCGGGAGGGGTCCGATCTGGCGCTGCTCTCCGGGAGGATCGACGCGGAGAAGATTCGGATCGTCCACGACCGGCTACTCGGGGGGCGGGAGGTGGACGGCTGGTATCTGTGCGGTCCCTATGACCTGGTGATGATGGCTCGCCAGGTACTGGACGAGCTCGGGGTCGCCGAAGACAGGATCCACGACGAGTTGTTCTTCGCCGGGCCCGTCGACACGGCTTCGCTCCCACCGGAGCCCCCGCCGGGCGAGGGATCGATCGACCTGACGGTGATTCTCGACGGCCGGGCCGTCTCGACTCGGATGACGGCGGAGACGTCGATCCTCGATGCAGCGCTGAGGGTGCGATCGGAGCTTCCCTTCTCGTGCAAGGGCGGGATGTGCGCTACGTGCAAGGGGCGGATCGAGGAGGGGGAGGTGACCATGGCCAAGAACTACGCCCTCATCGACTCCGAGGTGCAGGCCGGGTACGTGCTCACTTGCCAGTCGCATCCGATCTCGGATCGGGTCGTCGTCCGCTACGACCACCGCTGATGGTCGGCACCCGCAACAGCCGAGCCGACGTCGTCGCTGCTGCCGGCAGGTTGTTCGCCCAGCGCGGCTATCACGGCACCTCGATGCGCGACCTGGGTCGGGAGCTCGGGCTTCTCGGTTCCTCGCTCTACGCCCACGTCGACTCCAAACAGGATCTCCTGGTCGAGGTGGTGGAGGACGGCGCCCGACTGTTTCAGGAGTCGGCGCGCAATGCCCTCGAAGTAGCCGGTCCGGCCCCGGATCGTCTGCGCGCCTTGGTCGGCGGTCATGTCGATGTGGTCCTGTCGAACCTGGATGTGGTGCGAACCTTCCTCAACGAGGCCCGAATGCTCGACGAGCAGCACCGATCGCGGATCATCGCCGCCCGGGACTCCTACGAGCAGGCATTCCGGCGCGTCATCGGAGACGGGGTCTCGGACGGATCGTTTCGGGCAGACGTCGATCCCAAGATCACCTCGATCCTGATCCTCTCCATCCTCAACGCGGTGGAGCGCTGGTACCGCCCCGACGGGGCCCTGGATCGGGATGGGCTCGTCGACTCCATCCTCGGCCTGATGGTCGACGGGATCGTCTGAGCCCGACTCCGAACCAAACGCAATGCAGGGCGTCACGTATGTGTGACGCCCTGCATTAGGTTGCCGTTTCTTCAGCCTCCGTTGGAGGAGGCGTCCTTGACCGTCCAGGTGCCGTGGCTGGAGATGAGTTTGGCGAGATCGCCGTCGCCTAGCTTCTCTTTGGCCGAGTCGATCTGGGAGTTCATCAGCCCCTCGTAGGTGGGGCGGCTCACGTTGCGGAAGATCCCGAGCGGCGTCGGGCCGTAGGGCCCGTGGGAGAGACGGCTCAGGGCAAAGGCGACAGCTGGGTCGGGGCGGGTCGGGTCGTGGATCAGAATCGCCCCCGGGTCGACCGTCGACGACTCGACGATGGTGGCCTGACCGTCACGAAGGACCACTGCCTTGGAGCCGTCGTCGAAGACGATCGGCTTGCCGGCTCGGAGGTCGATGCGGTTGTGAACCCTCTCCTCCTTGCCGGAGAGCTGGATGAACGCCTTGTCGTTGAACACGTTGCAGTTCTGGTAGATCTCGATGAACGCCGATCCCTCATGCTCATAGGCGGCCTGGAGCAGCTCCTGAGTGTGGTTGCGATCCATGTCGAGCGTCCGCGCCACGAACGTCGCCTCGGCTCCCAGGGCCAGTGAGACCGGGTTGAACGGATAGTCGATCGACCCGTACGGCGACGACTTGGTGTTCTTGCCCGCCTCCGAAGTCGGGGAGTATTGACCCTTGGTCAAGCCATAGATCTGGTTGTTGAAGAGCAGGATCTTCAGGTCGACGTTGCGACGGAGGGCATGGATCAGGTGGTTGCCCCCGATGGAGAGAGAGTCCCCGTCACCGGTGATGACCCACACCGAGAGGTCGGGCCTCGTCGATGCGATGCCGGAGGCGACGGCAGGTGCCCGACCGTGGATCGAGTGCATCCCATATGTGCTCACGTAGTAGGGGAACCGCGCCGCGCAGCCGATGCCCGAGACGAAGACGAACTCCTCGCGAGGTCGGCCGAGACCGGCCAGGAACTGCTGGACCGAGGCCAGGATCGTGTAGTCACCGCACCCCGGGCACCAACGGACCTCCTGGTCGGTCTGGAAGTCGGCGCGTGTGTATGACGGGGCGGTCACTTGATCATCTCCTGGATCTTCTCAGCTATCTCCGAGATCTTGAACGGCTCGCCGGCGACCTTGTTCAGGCCTTTGGCGTCGATGAGGAATTCGGCCCTGATCACCTTGCGCAACTGGCCCGTGTTCAACTCCGGGATCAGGATCTTCTCGTAGCGGTTGAGGATCTCCCCCAGGTTCTGAGGCATGGGATTGAGGTAGCGCAGGTGGGTGGTGGCCACCTTTCCCCCGTCCAGCCGCACTCGTCGAGCCGCGGCCCTGATCGTTCCGAATGTCGACCCCCAGCCCAACACCAAGATCTCGGCGTCTTCGTCGCCGCTCACCTCGAGTTCGGGGACGTCGTTGACGATGTTGGCCACCTTCCACGCCCGCGTGTCGGTCATGAGCTGGTGGTTGGCCGGGTCGTAGGAGACGTTCCCGGTGATGGCCTCCTTCTCCAGCCCGCCGATCCTGTGCTCCAATCCGGGAGTGCCGGGAATGGCCCAGGGACGGGCGAAGGTGTCGATGTCCCGCATGTAGGGGAGGAAGGTGCCGTTGGGCCCGTTGGGGTGCTTGGCGAACTCGACCTCGATCGGCTCGAGACTGTTCACATCGGGCAGCATCCAGGGCTCCGACCCGTTGGCGACCTGGTTGTCGCTCAGGAGCAGGACCGGGGTCATGTACTTGAGCGCGATCCGGGCTGCCTCGATGGTCAACTCGAAGGCGTCGGAAGGGGAGGCGATCGCCAGCACCGGGATCGGTGACTCACCGTGACGCCCGTACAGGGAGAACAAGAGGTCCGACTGCTCCGGCTTGGTAGGCAGCCCCGTCGATGGCCCGCCCCGCTGGACGTTGATCACGAGCAGAGGCAGTTCGACCATGAAAGCCAGGGAGATCGCCTCGCTCTTGAGGGCGATGCCCGGGCCGGATGACCCGGTGACGGCAAGGCTCCCGGCGAAGGCGGCCCCGATCGCGGTGCCCACTCCGGCGATCTCGTCCTCTGCCTGGAAGGTCCGAACCCCGAAGTTCTTGTGACGGGCCAGTTCATGGAGGATGTCCGACGCCGGGGTGATCGGGTAGCTCCCATAGAAGAGGGGCAGGCCGGAGAGCTTGGAGGCCGCGATCAGCCCCCAGGCCAGCGCCGTGTTCCCATTGACATTGGTGTAGGTCCCCGGCTGCAGGGCGGCCGGCTTGATCTCGAATGTGACCTTGGCGGCTTCGGTGGCCACACCGAAGGTGTATCCGGCCTGGAAGGCCGCGACGTTGGCCGCAGCAACCTCAGGGGTCCGGGAGAACTTCTTCTGCGCCCACTCGATGGTCGGCTCGGTGGGCCGGTGGAACAGCCAGGCGAGCAGCCCGAGGGCAAAGAAGTTCTTGGAGCGCAGAACGCTGCGCCCCGACACCCCGGTGTCCTTTACGGCCTCTTTGGTGAGGTCGTCCATTGGCACCTTGATCACCCGAAAGCCGTCGAGGGTGCCATCCTCGAGAGGGTCGGTTTCGTAACCGGCCTTGGCCAGGTTGCGCTCTTCGAATGCATCGGTGTTGACGATGAGCGTGCCGCCCTGACGCAGGTCCTTGAAGTTCTTCTTCAGGGCCGCCGGGTTCATCGCTACCAGGCAGTCGGGCTGATCGCCGGCGGTGAGGATGTCGAAGTCGGCGATCTGCACCTGGAAGCTGGAGACGCCGGGAAGGGTCCCCTGCGGGGCTCGGATCTCTGCCGGGAATGAAGGGAGCGTGGCCAGGTCGTTGCCGAACAGGGCGCTGGCATCGGTGAATCTGGATCCGGCTACTTGCATCCCGTCGCCGGAGTCTCCGGCGAATCGTATAACTACTTTGTCGAGGGTCTCGGTCTGGGTTGTGGTTGAGGGGTCAGCTGTGGCGATCTCGTCGGCCACTTTGAGTCACTTCCTTGTGTTTTGTCATCAGCACGCGGCTCGCCAGGCTGTCGAATCTGTTCTGGTGAGAACACCCGCATCCCGGTTTGCCGCGTGGGTCTAAGTGTATCGGCGTCATGTGTTACCCGAAGCCTTTGGCGCGGGGTTGAACCCGACCAATCCGGCGTCGACCAAAGATCTACCGAAGCCGATGAGGGCTGTCTCTGAGCCGAGCGACCCAATGGCCTGAAGCGACACCGGTGGGGCCCCCGAGCCGGCAAGGGGGAGTGCGATGGCGGGGTGGAGCGAATGGTTGACCAGAGCGCTGAACCAGGAGAGGACTGCGCGGTAGTGACGATCCCCGATCGAGTCCTCCCCGATGACCTTGCGCATCGCCGGTGTGGTCGGGGTAACCAGCAGGTCGACGGCTTCGAAGGCTTCGGCGAACCGGCTCCGGATCAGCCCCTGCCACTCACGGCCGGCGGCTTGTTGCTCCGGCGTCCTGTCCAGACAGTCGTCGATGCGCCGGCCCACGTCCTCACCGTAGAGGAGACCTTGCTCCCGGAACGACCGGTGCACCGAGCTGACCTCGGCGGCGATGGCGTTGATCAATTCGGGGGAGGGCAGCACATCGGGCATCGCGACGGTGCGCACGTCGTGCCCGAGCCCGGCCAATGTTCCCACCGTTTCCTCGAACACCGCACCCACTGTGTCGACCATGGGCGCATCACCGAGCCACGGCTCGGGTATGCCAAGCCGGAGCGGCGCCGCCGGTGGCTCGGAGGTGGTGTCTTCCGACATCACCCGATAGGCGAGGTCGAGGGTTTCTATCGAGTCGGCGAGAGGGCCGACGGTGTCGATCGAGGCGGCGAGAGGGAATACACCGTCGATGGGGATGCGACCGTGGGTCACCTTCAACCCGAAGCACCCGCACAAGGCGGCCGGAACCCGGACCGAGCCCCCGGTGTCGGTGCCGATTGCGACCGGTGTGATCCCCGCCGCTACCGCCGCGGCCGAGCCTCCTGAGGAGCCACCCGGCGAGGTGGAGGTGTCCCACGGATTTCGCACCGGCCCGAAGTGGGGGTTCTCCGAGGAGAAGCCGAAGGCAAACTCGTGGAGCCCGGTGCGCCCGACAATGATCGCCCCGGCCCTCTCGAGCCGGCTCACCACGGGGGCGGAGGCGGTGGCCGTCTCGCGATAGAAGGCGGAGCCGGCAGTGTTCACCCGCCCTTCGTGCTCGATCAGGTCCTTGAGTCCTATCGGCATCCCGGCCAGGGGACCCGCCACCTCGTCACCTTCGGTCGCCTCGTCGATCGCCGCGGCTCGGGCTAGGGCAGAATCGTCGTCGATCTGGGTGAAGGCATTGATCGTGTCCTGGGTGGCGTGGGCGGCGTCGACTGCTCCCTGGATCCTGGCCGAAACGGACATCGAGCCGACCATAGCCAGCTTCCAAAGGCGCTCGCCCGGCAATCAAGCGCGCTAGCTCCGGGCGACCGGCGTCTGTTTGCCCGAGGCGGTGTGAGCGGGATGTCGCCTGTCTCGTCGGTGGCCGAGGGTCGGTCTCGGGCAGAGTCGCCCGGCAATCAGACGTAAGTCCAGTCGGGTTGCTTGCGGTCCTGACGCTCGTCGTAGATGACGGCGCCGTCGACCAGGTCGACGATCTTGGGCGTGGGAATCGAGCCCCGGTCGGAGGGACATCTCCCCTCGAGATGGGCGGCAAGGTCCTCGGGGAAGGCAGCGAGAATGCTGGAGACCAGCCTCTGTTCCTGAACCGGGAGGTAACACCGGTTCCCGTCGGCGACCACACGAAGACGCTCGATGATCACATCGAGCTCCCGGTCGGATCCCCGGCCGTCACGCAGGGCGACCAGAGCGGATGTGATATGCCCGGTTCCCAGCTTGCAGGGGAGACACTGTCCGCACGACTCGACGTAGAGGAACCGGGAGAGCGTCGCCGCAACGTCGATCATGCAGGCGGTGTCGTCGTAGACGATGAGACCGCCCGCGCCCAGACCGGACCCGGCAGCCTCCATGTCCTCGAAGCTGAGCGAGGTGTCGAGAGCGTCCCCGGCGAGGACCTCGCTCGCCACACCCGGGAAAACAGCCTTGATCTGCCGCCCGGGTAGCGGTCCACCACTGAGATCCAGGACCTCTCGCAGACCGGTGCCCATCGACACCTCGTGGACACCGGGCCGAGTCACGTCGCCGACCACTGTGCAGAGCAAAGTCCCGGGCGACCTCTCGGTACCCAGTGCCCGAAAGGCGTCCGCGCCGTTGGCCAGGATCCATGCCGCCTGCGCCAGTGTCTCGGCGTTGTTGACCAGGGTCGGGTTGGAGACGTGCTCGCCGCTGTGTCCTCCCTCCATCTCGTGTGCCTCCCATCCCAACTGAGGCGCGGTGGCGTAGAGGCCGTGGAGATAGGGGGGTAGCCAGCGGGGGAGGGGGTCGTTCCCCTCGATCACTTCGAGCAGTGCCTTCTCCTCGCCGAACAGGTACTCCTCGGGCCCGGTGACGACTCGCACCGCGATGTCCTCGAGCCAACCCGCCTCAGCCATCTCGGCCAGTGCGTTGTCGACTCTTTCTTTCTCCTGCCTGAAGCTCACCTTGAGCGCGATGAAGGCCTCGACCGCACCGACGGTCCGCGCCGCAGCGATCAATCCCTCCAGCACCTGATAGGGGTTGGCACGGAGCAAGGCCCGATCCTTGAAGGTGCCGGGCTCTCCCTCACCGGCATTGCAGACCGCATAGTGATGACGGCCGCCGCCGTTGACTATGGACCGCCACTTCAGGGCGGTGGGGAAACCGGCGCCTCCCCGGCCACGGAGACCGGAGCGTTCGAGCTCATCGACGATCTGGGCGGGTGTGCTGCTCTCGATCCGGCGCAGACATGCGCCGCCCCCGGCTCCGATGTAGTCGCCAAGCGAGGCAAATGGCGGGTCGGCGAGCAGTCGCGTCGGCGGGGGCGGCGTGTTCATCAGGCCGCCGTGTCGTTGCCCTCGACTCGAAACCGGAGCCTGCAGCCTGCTTGCCTGGGGTTCCGCGGCACCAGCTCTTCGACCACCACACCCTCGAGCTGCCCGGCCAGACCCTGGGCGAGGCCGAGATGGAGAGCGCAGATAGTGGCGGGATCGGCACTCGCGGTGTCGGCGAACGGGCAATGTCGGAGGACGAACTCGGCCGGCTCGTCAGACATGAGGACCGGGTCGAAGCCGCCGCCCGTGATTGCGTCGCCCAGCTGCTCGACCGCCCGGCCACGACGATCAGTCCGCAGCTCGATCTCCTCCCCGGCCCGCCGACCGACCTCGACGGCGCTGTCGCCGCTGCGGAGCATCTCGATCAGCATCATGCTGAGCCGCTGATACGGCCCTCCCGCGCCCCACCTGTCGTCGACCGAGGGATGGACACTGAACTCGAGTCGAGGACGACCTCGCCCTCGGGCGGCGGCCGTGGCGCGGACCACGAGCCCGGCGTCGATCAGCTTGGTCAGGTGCTGGCGGATGGCGTTGTGGTTGAGCCTCATGTGTGTCGTGAGGTCTTCCACGCTCACCGCATCTTCGGAGTCGGCCAGGTAGCGGAAGATCCGGTGACGGGTCGGGTCGCCGAGTGCCCTCGCCTGTTTCTGCATCGAGCTCTCAGTCATAGTTGTCTTCTAGCCTGCGCCGGAGAGACGTGTCGTTGCAGATCCATCGCATCTACGAGGGCCCGGGTCCCCCGGGTCACCGGGTCCTGGTCGACCGTCTCTGGCCTCGTGGGGTGCGGAAGAGTGAGGCCGCCATCGACGAATGGCTCAAGGACGTGGCTCCCAGCACCGAGCTCCGTCGCTGGTACGGGCATGAGGTCGATCGCTTCGAGGAGTTCAGTGGCCGCTACCGGGCCGAGCTGGGACAACCACCCGCTTCCGATGCGGTGACCCACCTCATCGAGATGTCCGATGCCGATGCGGTGATCCTGCTCACCGCCACCAAGGACGTCGACCATTCGGGAGCCAGGGTCTTGTTGGATCATCTCACCTCTCCGACAGCGACTTGACCTCGGCGACCACGTCCTCGATCTGAGGCAGATAGGCGTCCTCGAGGGCGGCAGCGAAGGGGACATGGACCTGGGGCGGGGTCACCCGCTTGATCGGGGAGTCGAGGTCCCAGAACAGCTCGTCGGCCACTCGCGCCGAGATCTCGCTGGCAACGCTGGCGACGGGCGAGTCCTCCTGGACGATGACGAGGCGTGAGGTCTTGGCCACCGAGGCGAACACCGTCTCCCAATCGAGGGGGACCAGGGTCTGAAGGTCGACGACCTCGACCGAGATGCCCTCCGACTCGAGGCGGCTCGCCGCCTCCATGGAGGTGTGGACCATGGCGGACCAGGAGACGATGGTGAGGTCGCTTCCCTTCCTGGTCACGAGTGCGGTGCCCAGCGGCACCTCGTAGTCGCTCTCGGGGACGGGCTCCTTGATCGAGCGGTACAGCTTCTTGTGCTCGAGGTAGACCACCGGGTTCGGGTCGCGGATCGAGGCGAGGAGGAGCCCCTTGGCGTTGTATGGACCGGACGGGGTCACCACCTTGATCCCTGGATGGTGGGCGAGCAGGCCTTCGGGGCTGATCGAGTGGTTGGGCCCAGCCCTGAGCCCGGCCCCGCTCGGGGCTCTGATCACGATTGGGACCGAGGCGCCGGTCTTCCAGTGGTATTTGGCGGCTTCGTTGACCAGCTGGTCCAGTCCGGGGTAGATGAAGTCGCTGTACTGCAGCTCCACCACGGGTCGTCTCCCCATAAGGGCTGCGCCGACCGCGGAGCCGACCAGGGCCATCTCCGAGATCGGTGTGTCGATGACCCGCTCTGATCCGAATCGCTCGTGGAGCCCGGCGGTCACCTTGAAGGCACCACCGAACCGGCCCACGTCCTCGCCCATGATGAACACGTTCTCGTCTCGCTCCATCTCATCGGCAAGGCTCGAGTTGATGGCGTCGACCATTGTCATCTCCGGCCCGCCCGAGGGCGCCGGCGCGGAGGGGACCGTCTGGAGACGATGGGCGAAGAGCCCATTGCCCACGGTGCCCGGATCGGGGTCGGGCTGTTCGGCGGCCCACGCCAGGGCCTCGACGACGCGCTTCTCGGCAGCGGCCAGGATCTGCCCGCGCCGGTCGTCGTCGATCAGGGCCCGGTCAGCCAGATATGACTCGAAGCGAGTGAGCGGGTCGCGCTCCTCCCACAGCTCACGCATCTGGTCGGGCACGTAGTCGGCGGAGTCGTGGCCGGCGTGACCGAGTCGGCGGAACGTGACTGCCTCGATGATGCTCGGGCCCAGCCCGTTCCGTGCCCGCTCCACCGCGGCGAGCGCGGCTTCGTAGCAGGCGAGCACGTCATTGCCGTCGACCACGGTGCCCTGGATGCCGTATCCGGCGGCGCGGTCGGCGAAGTGGCTGAGGGCGGTCTCCCGCTCGGTGGGCGTGGAGTAGGCGTACTGGTTGTTCTGAATGGTGAACACCACGGGAAGCCGAAGCACCGCGGCGAAGTTGACCGCCTCGTGCCAGGTGCCGGTGGCGGTGGCCCCCTCACCGCAGTTGGCCAGGGCCACCCGGGGCTCATTTCGCTGCTGGAATGCAAGCGCGGTCCCCACCGCGACCGGGTATGCGTCGGGGAGGGGCGAGACGACCATCAGTGAGCCGGCATCGAAGTCGGCGAAATGGCTGTTCCCGTCCCGACCCCGCGATGGCCCGTCAGCCTTCCCCATGAAGTTGAGGGCGATGGCTTCGAGGGACACACCCTTGGTGAGTTGGGCGGTCAGGTCGCGATGGGTGCCCCCGAATATGTCGTCGGGGCCGAGAGCCGAGACGAAACCGACCATGGCCGCTTCCTGCCCGACCCCGGGGTAGACGGCGCCTCCGAGACGACCGCTCCGATACATCGTGTGCAGCCTGGTTTCCAGGGCCCGACCCAGGACCATCGACTGGTACATGTCGAGAAGCTTGTCGTCGGCCGGTGCGGCACTGCCGACGTGGGTGATCTCGTCGGTGGGAAACTTCGCTTCTGCTGAGCTCAATCTCAACCTTTCTTTTTTCTAGCATATACTAGAACAACTGGTCGAGAAGCATGATTCCGATGCTCTATGGGGTGTCGCGGCTCGGCGAGCTCCTCCTCCCGCACGTGCAACGGGAGGAGTGTGCCGGCCCAACCCGAGTCGCTCGATGCCAGGTCTCTGGAGTCACTGCTCGACGATCTACCGGGACATCGCAGTCGTGGAATATGACCTGTTCCCGGTGGTGGCCACGGGAGGAGTGTGCCGGCCCGGGCCGAGTCGAGTGATCAGACCGTGATCAAGGCTCGATGACGATCCCGGCGCTGTTGGGGACCAGGGAGATCCAGATCTTCCCCGGCGGGACCAGGATGGGATTCCCGTCGTTGTCCTCGAGAGTGAACCACTGGGTTATGTCGTCCCGCTGCCAGGTGCCCTGGACCACCTTCCCGTCCGCGAAGACATAGGCCAGGCCCTGACCGGAGGTGCGGCTGGCGGGGAGGTTCCCGACGCTGTACTGCTCGACGTAGAGGGCGACCATCACCGGGACCCCGATCTGTGTCCCCTCGCCCTCCTCCTGGTCCTCGGTGATGGTGACCGATTCCTCGCCGCCGATCGTTCGCAGCCAGGTCTCGCTCGCATCGTCCCAGGTCCACTCGACCGGGTTGCCCAGGAAGTCGAAGGAGACCTTGCTCGCCGGCTCACCATCGTCGCGCATGGGGCCGAACTCCCACATCGGGCCGTCGATCGCCTCATCGGGGTACCCCCGCTCATCGGCGTACTCGCGAAGCAAGATCGTGTTGGCGTACAGATTGTGCGGTGCGCGCTTACCCGAGATCCGGAACGTGGCCGGGTCGACTTCGCCGATGAGGTGGATCCCCACCGAGGCGATCATGTCCTGCACCCAGCTCTGGGCCCCTGAGATGGCGAAAGAGGGCTCGTTGAAGTAGGCGAGGAGGGTCTGGTCGGTGGGCCGGCCCGATCGCATCGGGCCCAGGTACTCGGTGTCGCTCTGCTGCCACATGGAGATGAACCGGGTCACCCCTTCGACCATGAGCTCGATGATGGCGTCGGCGTCCTCGATGCCCGAATGAGGCCGGGCGTCGGGGTGGTTGTCGATCTTGACCGCGAGCAAGCGGCGTTCGAGGAGCTCGGGGTCGTCGACAGGCAGACCATTGATCTGGGAGGTGGCCCCGGCGATCGTCGTCGTGGGGGCCTCTGTAGTCGTGGGGGGTTCTGTGGTCGTGGTGGTGGCTGGTGGTGCGGTTGTTGTAGTGGTCGCCGGGGGCGCGGCGTTGGCCACCATGAACGCGGTGATCGCACCTCCAGCGATCAGGACGGCGATGATGCTGGACAGGACTTTATGAGAGCGCAGCAGCGCAACGAACTTTGACCACATGGGGCGGCAGAGTATCGCTCCCTGGGTCTTAGACCACCAATACCCCGCCGGTGATCGGGAGCTCGGGCATCGCCTCATCGGGCTGGTCCACCGAGATCGCGAATTCGATCCCTTCCGCATTGGACCGCAGCACGTAGATGGCATCGATGTTCACCCCGGCGTCGGCGAGGAGCCGGGTGAGGCGGGCCAGCTCACCAGGGCGGTGCGGCAGCTGGGCGGTGAGCACCGTGTGCTCTTCGTTGTGCAAGGCCGCTTCCTCGAGCACCCGCCGCGTGGTGGCGGCGTCATCCACGATCAGTCGGATGGTCCCCTCCCCGTCGTGACCGTACGCGGCGAGGGCTTCGATGTTGACCCCGAAGGCGGCCAGGGCCTCCGTCAATGTCGCGAGCCTGCCCGGACGATTCTCCATCCGGACGACGAACTCGGTCATGACACGACTCTACGCCGGTCGGGAGGCTCTGTGTCACGCGTTGGGTCGGCCGGCTCGACCCGGCCTCGAACCTTGAGATAGGAGTGCCAGATGATCCTCGCTGCCGCGGCCCGGATCGGGCGCCAGGGGATCGACAGCAATTCGAGCTCTCCGGGATCGGGCACCGCCGCCATCCCGAGGACCTCGGCCGTCCCGACCTGAAGGGCCCGGTCTCCGACTGGAAACACATCCGGGAAGCCGAGGGCGGAGAGGAGGTAGGCGTCTGCGGTCCACGGGCCGATCCCCTTGATCGACAACAGGGTCTCCCGGGCCTGGTCGGGTGGGGCCTGAGCCATGGCTTCGAGATCGAGATCGCCGCCAACGATGGCGCGGCTCATCTCGATTAGGTAGGTCGTCTTCTGCCTGGTGACGCCGATCCCGCGCAGATCCGCCTCCGTGGCCCTCGCCACCGCCTCGGGTGTGATCACCCCGACTAGGCCGTGGAGTCTGCGGTACATCGCCGCACCCGATTCCAGCGACACCTGTTGCTCCATGATCAGCCAAACCAGGGTGGGAAACCCCGCGGGGCGGGCCCAGAACGGAGGCGGGCCGTGTTCGGCGATGACCGCGGCGAAGCGCTCTTCCTCGTCGGCGAGAAGCGCGACCGCCTCGAGGAACATCGGCTCGTCGAGATGGGTGACCATCGGTTGGAGAGAGGTGAGCCGGACCGGGCCGAAGCTCCGAGAATCGATGGCACTCGCATCCGGGTTGTCCGAGGTCACCCAGGCCTCACCCGAGCCCAGGGCAGGGCGGCCGTCGAACCGATCCCCGGGCCCGGCGCCGAGACGCTTCACCAGCCAGAAGTCGGCGCGCCCGGGGTGGGGGAGGGCGACTATGTCGCCGACAACCGCCGTCCGGGACCCGGTGGCGACGAATTCGTCGCCAGGGACCAGAGTGGGCCGCATCGAGTCTTCGGACACCCGGAACCGCTGCATGGGAATAGTCCCAGCAGGGTATGGTCGGATGAGCACATCGACAACGAAGGAGTGCCATGCGGCAGACAATCATCGCCCACGCCCACTGTGATCTCTTCTGTGGGGTGTACGACCCGGCTCAGGCCAAGATCGAGGCCATGTCGGTCCTCAAGTCGGCCGAGAAGTACCAGGACTCCGACGACGAGGTGTTCCGGGCTCGGGCGATTTCGATCAAGGAAGAGCGGGCCGAGTTGGTCAAACACCATCTCATGGTCTTGTGGGTCGACTTCTTCACCGCCGACCACCGCAAGGAGTTCCCCAACCTCGACGACCTGTTCTGGCGGGCAATCCTCCAGGCGGGTAATGCCAAGAAGTCGGTCGACCCCGAGGACGGGAAGAAGTTGGTCGGCCTCATCGACGAGATCGCCGACGTCTTCTGGCAGACCGAGAAGGCGAAAGGGGCCGGGGTCTACCCGCCCAACTAGCGACGGGCCACCAGAGAACGGCTAATCGGACTTGGCCTTGGGTCGGACGCGGTCGGTGATCCGCTTGGCCCAGGGCATGTCCTTCTCGAGCAGGGCGAGGCCGCCGAGGATGGCCAGAATGCCGGGCCCGGGCAGGACGAGCATGGCGGTGCCGGCGCCGAGGAGGGCGAATCCACCTGCGATCCGGGCTGCCCGTTCCATGATCTGATTGTATCGGTTCCGCTGTGCTTGGGTACAGGGGAGTTCAGTCGTCGAGGACGTCATGCTCCAGCTTTGTGAACAGGGGCAGGACCTGTCCCAGCTTGGTGCCACCGGTCACGACGGGCCGCTCCCAGGTCTTCACCTCGGGGTCGATGCCCAGCATGGAACCGAGCGGTCCGGTGGTCCAGGGCAGGTAGGGGGTCAGGGCGACCCTGATCCCGGAGATCGCCTGGATGGCAGTCCAGAGAATGGTGCCGGCGCGGTCCCGGTCCTCCTTCATGACCTGCCATGGCTCCTCGGCATTCAGGTAGACATTGACGGCGGAGGCGGCGTCCATGGCAGTGCGCAGCCCGGCCCTCAGCTCGATGGCTTCGATGTGGCCCGCCGTCGTCGCGAGTGCCTTGTCGATCGATGCGATCAGCGCCTCGTCGGTGGTGGTCAGTGGCCCGGGTGAGGGAACGGCGCCGTCGAAGTTGCGCTCGCTCAGTGACAGCACGCGATTCACCAGGTTGCCCCAAGTGGCCACCAACTCCTCGTTGACCCTGCGGATGATCTCGTCGTCGCTCAGGTCGGTGTCGTTCTGCTCGGGGAGCACGGAGGCGATGGCGTAGCGGATGGCGTCCGGCTCCAACCGCTCGGCGTACCAGCTGATCGGCAGGCCGACGCCCGCCGACCTCGAGGCCTTCTGACCCTTGAAAGTGATGTATTGGTTGGCGGGGACGTCGGTCGGCAGATTGAGCCCGCCGTAGCCCATGAGCATCGCCGGCCAGATCACGGTGTGGAACGGGATGTTGTCCTTGCCCACGAAGTAATACGACTCCGCCTCGGGATCCTCCCACCATCGTCTCCAGGCATCAGGGTCGTCGGTCGAGGCGGCCCATTCCTTGGCCGCGCTCAGATACCCGATCACGGCGTCGAACCAGACATAGATGCGCTTCCCCGGGCCCAAGTCGTCGACCGGCACCTCAACACCCCAGTCGATGTCCCGGGTCATCGCCCGCTCCGGCATTCCCTCCTCGATCATGCCCAGAGCCCAGTTCCTCACATGGCGTCGCCAGTTGGTCTTCGTCTCCAGCCACTTCCGGAGCGGCTCGGCGAACTCGGGCAGCTTGAAGAAGTAGTGCTCGGTCTCACGCAACACCGGGGTGGCCCCGGTGAGACGGGATCGGGGATCGATGAGGTCGGTGGCGTCCAGAGTCCGTCCACAGTTCTCGCATTGGTCGCCTCGCGCCTGCGGGTAGCCGCAGTGGGGGCAAGTCCCCTCGACGTAGCGGTCGGGCAGGAACCGTTCCGCCTCGGGATCGTAGAACTGCATGGTGCTCTTCTTGACCATGTACCCCTGCTCGAGGAGGCGAAGGAAGATGTCCTGGGTCACGGCGGCGTGGTTCTCGGTCATGGTCGTTGTGAACAGGTCGAATGAGATCCCAAGCGACTCCCAGTAGCCGAGGATCTCGGGGTGGTACCGCTCCACGACCTCCCGGGGGGTGATTCCCTCCTGGTCCGCCTTGACCGTGATCGGGGTTCCATGGGCGTCGGACCCGGACACCATGAGCACTTCGTTCCCGGCGATGCGCTGGTAACGGGCGAAGATGTCGGCGGGCAGGTAGGCGCCGCCGAGATGCCCGAGGTGCAGCGACCCCGAGGCATACGGCCAACCCACGGCCACCAGGATCCGTCGACTCATGGTGAGAGGGTAAACGGGACGCCGAACCTGAGGTTCTGGGTTCCACATATGGTACGAACCGTCTCAGGTTCGGGCACGATCACTCGGCGGTGTTCAACCCGGGGACCGGGACGTGGTGACTGGAGCGCTCGGTGAGCACAACGCCTCCGATGATCAGGATGGCGCCGATGATCACGGACACGTTCAACTGCTCGTCGAGGAGGAGGACGGCCAGGATCACCGCCATCACCGGCACCACATATCCGATCACTGCGAGACGGGAAGCCGGATTCACCTCGGCGGCGATGAGGAACGAGCTGAACGGGACGGCGGTGGCGATGGCCCCAAGCGCGATGAGGAAGCCCCATCCCGACGGTGCGATCGACTCCAACGACGTGGTGTTCAAGAAGGGCACGGCCAGGACCGCGAGCGCGGTGGCGACGGTGAACTGTGGGATGATCAGTCCGTCGCCGCCCACCTCGAGGGCAAAGCGGCGGGTCAGAGCCCCGCCGATGCCCGCGAACACGACCGCGACCAGGGAGATCCCGACCCCTCGCCACAGGTTGCCCACCCCCTCGACCACGCCTCCCCCCACCCCGACCAGGATGCCGGTCCCAATCAGGGAGACGACGAGGCCCGGGGCCGAGCGAGCGTTGAACCTTTCGCCCTCGACCAGGAAGTGGGCGGCCCCGATGGTGGCCATCGGGGTGAGTGCGATGAGAAGCCCGCCCAGGCTCACCGGGAGGTCTTCCAGACCCAAGGTGAACAAGGTATTGGGGATAGCCAGTGCCGTAGCCCCGAGGACGAGGCCCCTTGACCAGTGGCGACGATCGATGCCGCCGAACCGCTTCCAGAACCGGGAGACCAGAAGCAGGATCAGTAGCGCGATCCCGAATCTCATGGGCACCACGACGAAGGTGGACACACCGCTCGTGAGAAGGGCGCGGGTGAGGACCGCCGCCGAACCCCACCCGAGGATCGCCACTGCGAGCGGGGTCCACGGATTCATCTCGGCGGGACGCTACTGGCCCGGTTTGGGGCTAAAAGCGAAGCTCCCGGATGCCGATAACGTGTCCATATGAAGCGTCTTCTCTCCCTCATCACAGTGCTGGCTCTCGGGGTTGCCGCCTGTGGTGGCACCACCGGTGACACGAGCACGACACCCCCCGAGCCCGAGACGACGACCACGGCCGCGCCTGCGGTCGAGGCCGTCCTGCTCACCTACTCACTTGCCGCCGGCGACGAGTACACCTACGAGGTGGGCCTCGACCAGCACATCGAGCTAAACGCATCCGGCGACGCCTCCTTGATGGGCGAGGAGGACATTCCGGGTGATGCATCGCTCGACGTGACCGGAACTGCCACCTTCAACCATGCCATCTCCGAAGGCCCCGAGCCCGGCACCTTTGAGGTCCACATCACCGGGGAGTTCGCAGACGTCTCGATGACAGGGACCGTGGACGGTGAGCCTGTCGACTCCGCCGACACCCCTGAGTTCGCCACGCTCGACCCGATCGACGTCACCGTCGTCGTCGACGAGCAGGGAAACCTGATCCCGGAAGGCGCCGAGGGTGAGGACCCGCTCTCCGGGATGATGGGTGGATTGGGCGCCTTGGGAGGCGAGGGCGGCAGCCCGGCTCCCGGGCTGGACCCGGGTCAGTTCATCGGCCCCCCGTTCCCCGACGAGGAGGTCACGGTCGGCGACACATGGAGCGACGAGGTGGAGACACCCGGGCTGGGCGAGGAGCCCATCGTGACCAGCATCACCAGCACTGTCACCGGGGCCGAGGAGCTCGACGGGACCGAGGTGCTGGTCATCGAGAGCAATTCGAATACCTCCCTGATCGAGTTCGATCTCGCCGAGTTCTTCGCCGGGATGTTCGGTGCCTTCGCCCCTGAGGATGCAACAGCCGAGGAGTCGGCTGCCATGGAAGCGATGATCGATCAGCTCCAGTTCCTGATCACGGTCGACGGGACCACCGGAGACAGCAGGACGTGGTTCGATGCCGCCGCAGGTATCGCCCGCCAGTCGGAGACGACCACGGCGACCAACATCAAGATGGACATGAACATCCCCGACGAGACCACCGGCGAGTTGGCGGGCTTCGTGATGGACATGACCCTCGACCAGGACATCACCTACCGCTTGCTCAGCGGGCCCACCGCATAAGCAGCCGTTACTTGCGGCGGCGGTCGGATACCGCCATGCGCCACAGGTAGGCGGTGAATCTGGGCATCTTCTCCCGACCCGGCGCCTCCGGGGCCGGTTCCGGGTCCTCGTCGCCGATCGGTGTCGGCGAGGGCGCCGGCTCTGACGGAGGAGAGGGTTGGGTGGCTCGCATCTCGGCCAGACGCTCGCGGAGAAATGCGGCTTCGGTTTCGGCCTTGGCTGCCCGCTCCCGAGCATCGGCCAGCTGTTGACCGGCTTGATGGAGGTTCCCCAACTGAAGAAGCATCTTGTCCCATGCGTCGATGGGCACCAGCATCGTGCCCGGGGGTGGTGAGCCCGGGTCCGCTTCGGCCCTGGGCGGTGGGACGGTCTCGGATGTGGTCAACGGCTCAATGTCTTGACCCAGTTGGCGGGCGCGGGCCTTGACCTCGTCCAGCGAGACCATCCGCCGGGTGCCGTCGGCCGTCTCGTCGAGGGAAGTGGCGACCCGGCCTTTCCGGGCCCAGTTGCGCAGGGTGGTGACCGGGATCCCGGTGGCGGTGCTGGCCTCGCGCAATGTCAGCCAGTCCGATCTCGCCGTCCGTTCCTCGTGAGGATGTGCCGCCGGGGTAGGGGGGGAGCCGCGCAGCGCCTCTGTCTCCCAGAGAAAGGCGGCGTCCCGATCGGCCATGGCGGCAATCATAAGAACATGTTCGAGGCGAGACCGTGGGCCCGGCCCATCTTCCTAGGATGGGGCCGGTGAGGAGGCCGTACCCAGCCCGATGACAAGCCCCGCGGGCCCGAGCTCACCCACAGCCCAGGAAGTCCGCTCGCTGGTAGAGCGGATCCTCGACGGGGTCATCGCCTCCGAGTCGGGGCCCGTGGCCGAGTCCCGGCCCTCCCCGCCAACCGATCCTCCGGGAACCGTCGGGAACACGGAGCGGATCGCGATCGGCGCCGACCATGGAGGCTACCCGCTCAAGGAGAAGATCGGGTTCCGCCTCAAGGAGGCTGGTTATGACGTTCTCGACTGCGGAACCGACTCCCACGAGGCGGTCGACTACCCCGACTTCGCCCACGCCGTGGCCCGCGAGGTGGCGTCAGGCTCCTGTCGCTACGGGATCGTCGTCGACGGAGCGGGGATCGGCTCGGCGATGGTGGCCAACAAGGTGCCCGGGGTGCGGGCCGCGCTCTGTTACGACCTCTCGACGGCACGCAACAGCCGCGAGCACAACCACGCCAACGTGCTCACCCTCGGCGCCGGTCTCATCGGCGACGTGCTGGCCTGGCAGATCGTCGAGGAGTGGCTCTCGGTGGAATGGGGGCCCGACCGGCACGCCCGCAGGGTTGCCAAGATCGACGAGATCGACCGGCAATACTCCCGAGCCGGAATGAGTCAGGATCACCGATGAACCGAGAGGCCCTAGTCGACGTGGTCACCCGTGAGGTGCTCGCCGCGCTGTCGGCCCGTTACGACGTCTGCGACACCGGGGAGAAGGTGCGGGAGGTGGTGGCGAACGGCGCCGACCGGGTCAGCTTCCACGGTGAAGCGGCGGAAGTCCCCCTCGACATGGCCCGTTACATCGACCACACCCTCCTCAAGCCTGAGGCCACGGCCGGCGACATCGACCAACTGTGCCGGGAGGCGGAGCAATACCACTTTGCCTCGGTTTGCATCAACCCGACATGGGTCAAGCGAGCCGCCGAGAACCTGCGTGGCACCTCGGTC
The DNA here is from genome assembly GCA_050742015.1 of Acidimicrobiia bacterium. Lineage (GTDB taxonomy): Bacteria > Actinomycetota > Acidimicrobiia > Spongiisociales > ZC4RG35 > JARDZU01. The sequence goes on along the minus strand of JBOGEV010000073.1, from coordinate 39,221 downwards.
CCGGTGTGCTCGGTGATCGGGTTCCCTCTCGGCGCCACCACGCCCGAGGTGAAGGCGATGGAAGCGCGCCGCGCTCTCCGTGACGGCGCCCGCGAGGTCGACATGGTGCTCAACATCGGAGCCCTGAAGTCGGGCGACCACCAGTTGGTGCTGAGGGACATCGAGAAGGTGGTCGACGCCGCCCACGAAGTCGGGGCCATCTGCAAGGTGATCCTGGAAACGGCGCTGCTCACCGATGAGGAGAAGGTGATCGCATCTGCGCTCTCCAAGCAGGCAAAGGCCGATTTCGTCAAGACGTCGACCGGGTTCGGCCCGGGCGGTGCCACGGTCTACGACGTGGCACTGATGCGGGAGACGGTGGGGCCGGACATGGGGGTCAAGGCTTCGGGGGGAGTGCGGACCACTGGTGACGCGGAAGACATGATCGCTGCCGGGGCGACCAGAATCGGCGCCTCGGCCGGGATCGAGATCGTCGGCGGCAAGGATGGAGGTAGCGGTGGCGAAAGGTATTGAGCTGAGGTCGTTTGCGTTCCTGGACAGCCTCCAGCCGCAATATGCCGCATTCCTCGGGACGGTGGCGCAGGGATTCCTCCCCCTGGCCGGGGACGCATCCCTCTGGATCGAGGTGGCGCCCGGCATCGAGATCAACCGACTGACCGACGTCGCCCTCAAGGCCACGTCGGTCAAACCCGGGCTCCAGATCATCGAGCGCTATTACGGGGTGCTCGAGGTGCACTCTCCCGACCAGGCGGAGACCCGGGCAGCCGGGGCCGCGATCCTCGACGGCATCGAGAGCAGCGAGGACGATCGGATCAAGCCCCGCATCCTCTCCTCTCAGATCATCCGACGTCTCGACGACCACCATGCCCAGCTCATCAACCGGACCCGGCACGGTCAGATGATCATCCCGGGCCAGACGCTCTACGTCCTGGAGTGCGAGCCGGCGGCCTATGCCTCCCTGGCCGCCAACGAGGCGGAGAAGGCGGCCGAGATAAACGTCCTCGAGGTGCGGAGCTTCGGGTCGATGGGCCGGGTCTATCTCGGCGGCGAGGAGCAGGACATCGATGTCGGGTGGCAGGCGGCAGTGGCGGCCCTGGAGGGCCTCTCCGGGCGGGACACCGGATCGAGTTGAGTCGATGAATCGAAGACAACGAAAGGAGGAGCTTCATGGCTGAAGCTCTGGGAATGATCGAGGCACGCAGCTTCCCGGCGATGGTCGAGGCGGCCGATGCCATGGTCAAGGCGGCCAAAGTCGAGTTGGTGAGCATGGAGAAGACCGGTGGCGGCTACGTCACCGCCGTGGTCCGGGGCGATGTAGCCGCAGTGAAAGCGGCTGTCGACGCCGGCGTCCGTGGGGCGGAGAAGGTGGGTGAGATCATCGCGACCCATGTCATCGCACGTCCCCACGTCAACATCGACCTCGTCCTCCCCCTTGGTCGTCAAGATCAGGCCGAGGACGATCTGGGCTGAACCGAATCATTCACCTGCAACTCGGGAGATGACACCGTGCATCTAGGCAGGGTCGTCGGGACCTTGGTGGCCAGCCGGAAAGAGCCCCTCATGGAGGGGATGAAGTTCCTGATCGTCCGTCAACTCGACTCCGAAAACGCCGACACCGGCAGCTACGTGGTGGCGGTCGACGCGGTGGGGGCCGGAGAGGGCGAAGTTGTGCTCTATGCATCCGGGAGCTCGGCCCGACAGACCGAGCTGACCCGTGACCGCCCGGTCGACGCGGTGGTCATGGCGATCGTCGACTCCTGGGACGTCGGCGGTGATGAGCGGTACCACAAGGGCCGAGAGGAGGGCTCCAAGAGATAGCCATGCTCGACGACGCCGAGATCCAGGCCATCATCGAACGGGTCAAGGGCCGGGTCGCCGCCGCCGAAGTCTCGGCCCGTGCGGCCCCTGTGCTGCGCGCCGCCGACGACCTGGCGGTGTCTGACATCCAGTTCGAGGACGGGATCCACCCCGATATAGACCGGGCCGTCTCGGCAGCCAACGAAGCCTTTGTCGACTACCGCGAGATGGGATTGGAGGCGCGCAAGACGATCGTCGACGCGATGCGCGCCGCAATGCTCCGGGAAGGGGAGCGGCTCGGGTACATGGCCGCCGAGGAAACGGGACTGGGGCGGGGCGAGGACAAGGCGATCAAGAACCGTCTGGTCACCACCCGGACCCCGGGGCCCGAGGACCTCGAGCCGCAGGTGGTCACCGGTGACGCCGGGATGATGGTCACCGAATACGCCCCGTATGGGGTGATCGGCTCGATCACCCCCACGACGAATCCCACCTCCACGATCATCAACAACTCGATCGCGATCGTGTCAGCAGGCAACGCGGTCACCTTCAACGTCCATCCCAACGCCCGCCTGGTGTCGGTGGAGAACGTCCAGGTATTGAACCGTGCCATCGTCGGCGCCGGCGGCCCACCGAATCTGGTCACGGCGATCCCTTCGCCGACTCTGGAGTCGGCGAAGGAGCTGATGAACCACCCCGAGGTGAGGGTGCTCCTGGTGACCGGGGGACCGGGGGTGGTCAAGGAAGCATTGAAGACCAGCAAGAAGGCGATAACGGCCGGGCCCGGGAACCCCCCGGCCGTGGTCGACCAGACGGCGGACATCGACAATGCGGGTCGGGCCATCGTCAAGGGCGCCTCCTTCGACAACAACGTGATCTGCACCGACGAGAAGACCACGATCGTGGTCGACACGGTGGCGGATCGACTGGTTCAGGCAATGGTCTCCGCCGGCGCCTACCGGCTCAAGGAGCACGAGCTGAAGCGGCTCGAGCGGGTGGTCTTCAAGGAGATGGGCGCACCGGAGAAGCCCGGGATGATCAACCAGGAGTGGATCGGACAGGATGCGGCGAAGATCCTCGCCGAGATCGGGGTCGTGACCGGGGACGACACGCGGCTGGTTCTGGCCGAGGTGCCCCGGGAGCACAACCTGGTCTGGACCGAGCAGATGATGCCGGTGATGCCCGTGGTCCGGGTGACCAACGTCGACGACGCCATCGACCTCGCGGTTCGCTCCGAGCACGGCTTCCGGCACACCGCCTCGATCCACTCCACCAATGTCGAGACGATCACCCGGATGGCGCGGGCCATGAACTGCAGCATCTTCGTGGCCAACGGCTCCAACTTCAACGGCCTGGGCCAAGGTGGGGAGGGGTTCACGTCTTTCTCGATCGCCAGCCCAACCGGGGAGGGTATGACCCGGCCCCGCACCTTCTCCCGGGTGCGGCGGGTGACCGTGGTCGGGGCCCTGCGCATTGTCTGAGCGCTATCCGGCCATCGCCATCTTCGAGTTCGACTCGATCAGTGCAGGGTTGGTCGCCGGTGATGCGATGGTCAAGGCGGCGCCACTCGGCGCCATCTATGCCGGGACGGTCCACCCCGGGAAGTACCTGGTGCTGGTGAGCGGAGATACCGCTAGCGTCGACGAGGCGGTCCGGGTCGGCTCGCGGTCGGAAACCCCCGCTGACATGGTCTTTCTCCCCGATGTGCATCCCTCGGTGGCCAATGCGATCAGCGGGAACGCTCGCGGGGCCCCGGTCGGGGATGAGGCCTTGGGGGTGGTCGAGACCTCCACGGTCGCCACTGCCATCGACGCGGCCGACGCCGGGGTCAAGGCGGCCGAGGTGGATCTTGCCGCGATTCGGCTAGCAGACGGGTTGGGAGGTAAGGGTTACGTGCTGTTTTCCGGGGTGGTCGGCGAGGTGGAAGCAGCGCTCGACGCGGCCGTGGGTCGGGCCATGGGCCACGGGACGCTTGTCCGGTCCGATCTCATCGCCCAACTCCACGAGGAGATGGCAGACAACCTACGAGGCGATCTCCAATTCCTGAGTCGAGTGTCGTCGTCGCATCGGGGCGATTGAGATGCAGCTGGGCCGGGTTCTGGGCAGCGTGGTGGCCACGGAAAAAGTGGCGGGGCTGGAGGGGATCCGGTTCCTCCTCGTCCAACCTCTCGACAAGACAGGCCGACCGAAGGGGGACACATTGGTCGCCGCCGACGCGGTGGCGATGGCCGGCCCCGGTGAGCTGGTCTACTTCGTCGCCTCCCGCGAAGCGGCCGAGGCCCTTCCCGAGAGGTTCGTGCCAATCGACCACGCCATCGTCGGAATCGTCGACGACGTGAACCTGGAGGAGGAGTGATGAAGGTGGGAAGGGTCGCGGGGACGGTGATCTCGACCATCAACATCCCGTTGCTCGACGAGCATCGTCTCCTTCTGTGCGATGTGGAGGATATCGAGGGGAAGGCTTCGGGCTACACCATCGCCATCGACGTGGTCGATGCCGGGGTGGGTGACACCGTGCTCATCCTCGACGAGGGCAGTTCCGCCCGCCAAATCCTCGGCCTCGACCATGGCGCCATACGCGCTGTCGTGGTCGGCATCGTCGACCAGCTGGTGGTCGACGGAGAGGTCCGACCGGTTAGCTAGTGGTCTCCCCCTCCCCGGCTTCGCCGGTAGTCCCCCCTGCGGCCGGAGAAACGGTTGTTGCGCCCCGGCCCCGGGCCCTGGCCATCCACCACAGGATCAGGGCGAGGAGGGCGATGACGACGACGATCGAGACGACGGAGAGACCGGTGAGGAACAGCGTGAGCACGGCCAGGGCGATCACGCAGAGTCTGAGAATGTCGTAATGGGCTGAGACCCACCGGTCGATCCCGACGCCCTCCGCTCCGGCTTCTCCGGGGAGGACGTCGGACACCCACTGCGGGCGACCGGCCAGGTAGAGGGCGATGGCAACCACCGAGGCGACGACCAGCACGACCCCGATGCCATTGCGAAGGCCGGTCAGCACCTCGCCCATGATGTCCGCAGCCGTGGCGCTCGTCTGCGGATTGGCTATCTCGCCGACCACCACCGTTTCCAGGCGTCGCAGCAGGGCGATTCCGAGAACGAATGCGATGACCACTCCCAGGGCCAGTTCGATCGCCGTCCGCCGGCGTGTCGGGGAGATCACGATCGCCGCCGCGATCAGGAGGACGGTGAGGACCACGAGCCCCCAGACCCACCGATCAGCCCGTTCCGTTGTGGCCTGGATCTCGTTCAGGCGATCTTCGGACATGACCGTTACCTGCCCGAAATCGTCGGGCACCCGGTCCCCGAGAGAGGCGCGGAACTGCGCGATCGCCTCGTCGACATTGCTCGAGATCACCGTAGGCAGGTCGAGGTCCGGCAAGAGATCGCGCAGCTCCTGGCCGATCCGTTGGAGCGCTGTGGCCACCAGTGGCAGCAGGTTGAGCCGAACCTCACCCTCCGTCACCGACAGGTTTGGCAACTCCTCCATATTCCCCCGCAGAAGGGCCACCGCCGACTCGTGGGCGCGGCGAATCACCTGGGGGACCAACTCGTCGACCTGAGGTGAGGCCATCAGGTCGCCGACGATCCTGGCGATGCGCTCGTTGAATCGTTCGGCGATGGGAGCGGCAAGTGCGGTGAGAGTCGGGCGGTCCAGACCGGCGAGCCGGTCGGTGATCCGATCGTTGTCGATGAGTCCGAGCAGTGCGGCCGATAAGAACGCATCCAGGTTGGCGAGGGGCTCCTGCAGCCTTTCCTCCAGGTCGAGGGCCCCGGTCACCTCCTCGGTGACGAAGTCCCCGAGTGCCGCCTCCAATTGGGGGTCGTCGAGCACCGGCTCGATGGTCTCCATGAACGAGTCGGTGTCGAAGATCGTCTGATGGGCCCACAAGGCGATGACCGAGGCCAGGACCGCGATCGATGAGACCACGACGAGCAGCAAGGCGATCCACCTTCGCTGCCGGGAATGGTCCGGTGGCCTGGCCTCAGTCCCGGTCATCAGTTGCGTCAGCGTTCACACGGTGCGAACGATGTCCCGGCCGTGCGCCGTCAACGCCCAGATGACGAAGATCGCGGCAGCAGCGATCAGCGCCCCCCAGATCGGGTAGTAGGGCATCCAGGCGAAGGCAGCCAGGGCGGATACCACGGCCAGGATCACCCCGATGGTCCGCGCCCAGATCGCTCCGCTGAACAATGCAAGGCCGGCGAGGACGATCACGATCCCGAGGATCATGTGGACCCAGCCCCAGGTGGTCACGTCGAACTGGAATACGTATTCCTGTCCGACGACATAGAACTCGCTCTCGAGGATTGCCACCAAACCCGCGATGCCATGCCAGAACCCGATCATGATCATCATCACGGCGGCGAACGTCGTCCAACCGACGGCAGCCCCACTGGTCTCCTGAGTCATCGTTCCTCCTTGGTCAATCGACTCACACCAACTTGGTCGATTCGCGGCGAAGAGTATTCACCCGATATGGATGATTGGGCCCGATCCTCGTTCACTAGGCTCCGGGACAACCGTTGGCTGGGGATGGACGGACAGGTTTTCGTCGCCCGCGCAGGAGCCAACCGAAACGAGAAAGGTGGCGACGTGCCTCTTTTGGACCTGTTCTGGACGATGTTGTGGTTCTTTCTGTTCTTTGCCTGGATCTGGTTGCTGATCTCGGTCTTCGCCGACATCTTCCGCAGCGCCGACCTGAGCGGTTGGGCCAAGGCGTTTTGGATCCTCTTCGTCGTGATCCTCCCCTACCTCGGGGTCCTGGTTTACCTGATCGCTCGTGGCGGCAAGATGCAAGAGCGGACGGCGGCGGACATGGCGCAGCGGGAACAGGCGACCCGCCAGTACATCCAGGAAGCTGCTGGAGGCGGCGGTGGCGTCTCGAGTGCCGACGAGATCGCCAAGCTGGCCCAACTGCGTGACCAGGGTCATCTCACCGATGCCGAGTTCGCGGCGCAGAAGGCCAAGATCCTGGCCTGAATCCGAAGGATTCGATGCGACGCCCGGCATATGCCGGGCGTCGTCGCGTCTCCCGGGCACGGATTTCTCCCGAAATCATGTTTGAGCCACGGAGGGGCGGGGTATGCACTGGACCTTGACAGTCAAGAATCTTGGGGCGGACCTGGAAACCCCGCTCCCGCCTCCCTCGGCGAGCATATAGCCCCACCCCGCCCGGTCCGCCCCATTCTTGACTCGAAGCTCCCCATTTCCTCCCCCAGCCGGGGGGTGTCGCCGTAGGCGACGGAGAGGGCGTTTTTTCTTGCCCGCGGAGTCCCAGCTTCAGTAGTACTCGAGGTACTCTGCGATCTCCCAATCGGTCGTATGACTGTTGAAACGTGCCCACTCGGCCCGCTTCACCGCAAGGAATCCCTCCACATAGGCGGGGGAGAACGCTTCGACGAAGTCCTTGTCCTGTTCCAGGGCGTCCAGGGCCGCACCCAGATCGGGCGGGACGGTCACATCGGCGTCAGCTCCGGTGATGCAGTCCTGGGTCTCGGCCGGTGGGCACTCGAGGCCCAGGGTCACCCCGCGCAGGGCCGAGACGAGAGTGGCGGCCGTAGCGAGGTGGACCGACGCTGCACCGTCGGCCAGTCTGTGCTCCAACCGGGTCCCGGTGCCGCCGACCGGTGGCACCCGCAGCGCGACCCCGCGGTGATCGAAACCCCAGTTGGCATAGAACCCGTTGAGTGAGGCGGGGCGGAGCCTCTTGTAGGCGTTGACGGTCGGCGCTACCAGCGCCGACATCGAAACGTGGTCGTTGACGATTCCGGCGATGCATTGCCGGGCCAGGGTGCTCAACCCGTCGGGAGCGGATGCATCGGTAAGTGCGTTCTCGCCGGCGTCGTCGAGGAGCGACAGGTTGACGTGGATCCCACTCCCACCACGTTCAGTGATCGGCTTGCCCATGAAGGCGAGCAGATAACCCCGCTTGGCCGCAACCTCCTTGGCCATCACCTTGAACAGGAAGGCATCGTCGGTCGCCTGCAGCGCCTCTCCGTACCGGAGGGTCAGCTCGAACTGGCCGTCTTCGTATTCGGAGTTCACCGACTCCAACTCGATGCCCATTGCATGGGCGGTCTTCATGATCTCCTCGATGGTCCCGCTCGGGTCGACGGCGGTGCCTGTCCCGTACACGTATGAGCCAGGGGTGTGGATCGGGTTCCAGCCCCCATCGCCGTCAGGTTCGAACAGGAAAGCCTCGAGCTCGAGGCCGATCATCGGCGTGTACCCGGCCTCTCTCCACTCGCCGATGACCCTCTCCAGGATGGAGCGGGGGGCAAGCTCGACCGGGAAACCGTCCTTTGTGATCGAGGCGACCACGACGCCGGTGTCATTCTCCCATCCGGCGCGCACGTCGTCGACGGAGAATCGTGCCTCGACATCGGGGAAACTCTCGTGATGGGCTCCGGGGAACGGGATCATCTCCCGGTTGAGCTGGAGGGAGAACAGGGCTACACAGTGGTTCGAGCCTTCGGCGGCGCGAGCCGCCGAGAGGTACTTGCCCCGGGCCAGCCCGAGATGATCGGGCCACAGGAAGCGGACGCGGTGGTAGGGAACCTCGCTCACACGCGATGAAACAGTATCGCGGGACTCAGACCACCGTCGAGGTCACCTCGCTCAGGTGTTGGACCGCCAGCCCGAGAGCTACTGGGTCGGTCAGGCCTCCGGTGTGTCCCAGGTCATGAAGCGGCACGATCTCGGTCCGGTCCCGCCGAGCCGCCAACTCGGCCGATCGAGTGAAAGGGGTGTCCTGGTCATCGGGATCGTGCAGGATCAGCACTTCGGCCCCGGGCAGCTGGTCGATGGCGAGGTCGTCGAGCCAGGGGTACAGGGACGGGTCCCACGATCGCAGCCCTTTGCGCAGGCCGCGATCGGCCCAGGGCAGGAGTTGGGCGCGAGAGGAGAAGGTGTCGAGGGCGTCGCTGACGACCAGCAGCGGCGCTATGAGGACGACTCGAGATGGCGGCGACTCGCGGAAGGCGAGCCGGGTTGCCATCGCCCCGAGGGAGTGGGCGAGTAGAGCCCGGGGCGGGCCGACCTCTTCGGCAATCCTGGTCAGGGCGCCGGCGACGGCCTTGATGTCGGTCGGCGTTCCCCCGCGGTGACCGGGAAGGTTCATCGCGACGACCCTCACGCCTCGCTCGGCGAGGGCTTGGGCGAACGGGAGCAACTGTGCTGCACGCCCACCCCAGCCGTGGACCGCGATCACGAGTGGACCGTCACCAACGCTGAACCCGTCGAGTACTCCCGCTTCCCAGGGGATGGTCAGACGCTCGACCCCGGCCAGAGCCTTCGCCTCGGCCGCGGCCCGGTTCTCGGACAGGGGCGGGGGGAGGAACCAAGCCTTGAGTGCCACTGCGGGCAATGCCCGTACCGCAAGGGGGACCCTCATCCCGCCGTGCCCGGGAAGACGAGATCCGCCAGGACCTCGTCGAACGGCAGATCGAGTTCGAGCGAGAAAGCGGGCGGGCTCGGCTTGCGGCGCCGTCTGCGGAGATTTCGGAAGAACATGTTCGCCTCCTCCAGCCTGTGTCTTCGACCCACAACCTGTTTCTTGACCCTATGCCGAGGGGAGTTGCGAGTTGCTACTGACAACATACAACGGAGGGTAGTGCATTGCAACTCACGACTCGATAGACTGCGCACCATGTCGAGAAAGTCGCTCGCCCACCTGGATTGTGCTCTGGCCAACACCGTCGAGATGCTCAATGATTCCTGGACGGTCCTGATCCTGCGCGATGCCTTCCTCGGCGTTCGCCGCTTCGACGAGTTCGTCAACGATCTCGGGATCGCCCGCAACGTGCTGACGGATCGTCTCGAGCGCCTGGTGGCCAACGGGATGATGGAGACCCGGATCTACCAGGAGCGACCGGCCCGATACGAGTATCGGCTCACCGAGCAGGGCAAAGACCTCTTCGACTTGTTGATGACTTTGTGGAGCTACGGCGAGCGATGGAAGCCACCCGTCGGACCCAGGCGCCAGACAGTGATCCATGTCGGCTGCGGCCACGAGGCCGAGGCAGTGGCCCATTGCGGGAATTGCGGGGAGCGTCTCTCCAGACGCGAGGTGCGGATCGAGCCGGCTCTACCCGTGGTGCAATCCCGTCTCGAGCAGATCGCGGCGGCTGCGTCCGGGGCCGAATGACCACCTCGATCGACTTCAGGACATGCCCGCTGTGTGAGGCGGCCTGCGGTCTCGAAGTCACCCACGAGGATGAGACCATCATCCGGATCAGAGGAGATCGCGACGATGTCTTCAGCCACGGGTTCATCTGCCCCAAAGGATCGACACTGGGCAAATTGGATCAGGACCCCGACCGTCTCCGGGTGCCCCTGATCAAGCGGGAGGGAAGGCACGAGCCGGCCACCTGGGACGAGGCCTTCTCCTTGATCGAATCCAGGCTGGTGCCGATCATCGCCGAGCACGGCAACGACGCCGTGGGGGTGTATCTGGGGAATCCCAACGTCCATTCTATGTCGGGGGTTCTCTACCCGCGGGTGATGCTCAAGATGCTGCGGACCAAGAGCATCTTCACTGCCGCGACGGTCGATCAGATGCCGAAGCACATCTCATCGGGTCTCATGTTCGGCCACCCCGACCTGATCCCGGTGCCGGACATCGACCGCACCGCCTATCTGCTGATGCTGGGGGCCAACCCCTACGAGTCGAACGGGAGCCTGGCCACGGCCCCGAACTGGCCGGGCCGGCTCCAGGCGATACGGGACCGTGGGGGCAAGGTCGTCGTGGTCGACCCGAGGCGGACCAAGACCGCCGCGGCCGCCGATGAGCACCTCTTCATCCGCCCCGGCACCGATGCCTTGTTCCTGTTTGCCCTGGCCAACGTGCTATTCGACGAGGGTTTGGTCGACCTGGGGGATCTTCAGGATCAGGTGACCGGTCTCGACGAGTTGGCCGCCGTAGTGGAGCCCTTCGTTCCGGAGGCGGTTGGAGAGGTGACCGGGGTCGATGCCGACGTCATCCGCCGCCTCGCCCGCGAATTGGCTGCCGCGGACAGTGCCACGGTTTACGGGAGGGTCGGCACCCACACCGCCGAGTTCGGGACCATGGCCTCGTGGATGGTCGACGTCCTCAATCTCCTGACCGGGAACCTGGACCGGGCCGGGGGCGCCATGTTCTCCCAAGCCGCCCACGAGCAGCCGCGGTCACCCCGAGGCTTTCAGACCGGGCGATGGCGGAGCCGGGTGCGGGGATTGCCCGAGGTGAGAGGCGAGATCCCGGTCTCGACCATGGCCGAGGAGATGCTGGAGCCGGGCCCGGGTCAGATCAAGGCCATGATCACGATCGCCGGCAACCCGATCCTGTCCACGCCCAACAGCGACCGTCTCGACGAGGCTCTGAGCGGGCTCGACTTCATGGTGTCGATCGACATCTATCTCAACGAGACCACCCGGCACGCCGACGTCATCCTTCCCGGGGTCTCCCCGTTGCGCCGGTCCCATTACGACTTCGCCTTCAATCAGCTCTCGGTGCGAAACATCGCCAATTATTCGCCACCGTTGTTCCCCCTTCCGGAGGGGACACCGGACGAGTGGCAGGTGCTGTTGCGCCTCGGAGCCGTCGTCTCCGGCCAGGGTGCGGGCGCCGACCTAGACGCGTTGGACGACGGGGTGTTCGGGATGATGGTGGGGTCGGCCGTTGGGAACCCTGCCTCCTCGATACACGGCCGTGCCCCAGAGGAGATCTTCGGCGCCACCACCGGCGACGGTGAAAACCCCCTGAGGGGCCCCGAGCGGATGCTGGACTTCATGGTGCGCACCGGGCCCTATGGCGACGGCTACGGGATCGATCCCGATGGGCTGAGCCTGGATCGACTCCAGCAGGCGCCACATGGGATCGACCTCGGTCCCCTCGAGCCCCGACTGCCCGAAGCATTGTGCACACCCTCGGGCCGGGTCGAGCTCGCTCCGGAGCCGCTGCTGGCCGACGTCGCCCGACTCAGAGATGCGGCCATGCGGACGGTCAATGGCGGGTTCCTCCTGATCGGTCGGAGACATGTCCGCTCCAACAACTCGTGGATGCACAACATCGACGTCCTGGTCAAGGGCAAGGAACGCTGCACTCTCCAGATCAGCCGCGACGACGCCTCCCGCCTCGGTGTCGGCGCCGAGGGTCGGGTCAAGGTGTCATCGGCGGCAGGGATGCTGGTCGTTCCGGTGGAGATCAGCGACGAGATCATGCCCGGGGTGGTCAGCCTGCCCCACGGCTGGGGTCACGACCTCGAGGGCTCGGCTCTGTCCGTGGCCGCCCACCGCCCCGGGGTCAACACCAACCGGCTCTCGCCGGGCGAGATGGACCCGGTGTCGGGGAACGCGATCCTCAACGGCATCCCCGTCGAGGTCGTTCCCGCCTGAGCGAAGGCACGGGTCAGGTCAGGTCGGGGCGCAGCTCGAGCTCGAAGACAGTGATCCCTTCCTCTCTCCGGTAGCTGACGTCACCGCCCATGGCCCGAGCCAGCCTGCGTGACACCGCGAGACCCAGACCGAGAGAGCCCGGGTCCGAACCGTGCGAGAACGGCTCGAAGAGACGCACCGACACCTCCTGGGGGACCCCCGGCCCATCGTCTCTCACCTGAACCATGACCATGCCGTTTCGCCGCGCGGTCCTCATCGACCGCATCTCCCCGCCATGGCGCTCGGCGTTGCGGAGCAGGTTGCGGAGGATCTGGCGGGTGCGAAGCGAGTCTCCGCGTATCTTGATCCCGGGTTCGACGTCGAGGCTCACGCCATCGAGGTCGAGACCTTCCAGGATCTCACCCAACTTCAATGGCCGATCCTCCACGGAGAGCGAACGGGAGGTGTTGAAGGTGAGGAAGTCGTCGAGCAGCGAAGATACGTCTCCGACCTGGGCGGCGATGTCCCTGGCCAGCTCCAGACGTGACAATTCGTCCATGGAGTCCCATTCTGCGGTGAGGATCGAGCTGAACCCGACGACCCCGCTCAAGGGGTTGCGCAGCTCGTGGGAGAGGGTGGCCATCATCCGATCCTTGTCCTCGAGTGCCTCCTCGAGCGCCCGTTCTATCTCCCTCAGGTCGGTGATGTCGAGATCGACTATCACGATCCGGGAGTAGTCGGGGATGCCATCGACGATGGGCGCCTTCCAATGCGATCTGATCGTCACATCGCCGGCCACGGCCGGGGCGACGTGCTCGCTCTTGATGGAGGTGACGCCCCGGAATGGTGCCAGGAACTGGGCGACCATGTTCTCCCTCAGCTCGGGAAACGCCTCGCCCGAGAACTGGCGCTCCGCCAGGTCGGGGACCTCGTCTTGCAACGGGAGCCCATAGAGACGTACCCACTCCGCGCTCACACCGAGCGGTCGAGGCAACCGAAGGCAGGCGATGAGCTCCGCTTCGTCCGCGAGCCGCCGCTCGATCTCGAGGATGCTCAGACCCTCATAACGCTCGATTATTGGTGTGTAGTCGACGACCAGGAGTGGCGCCGAGACTGCCGAAGCGAGTTGGCTGATGTCATCGGAGGTGTGGAAGGACGCCATCACTGTCATGTATGCCCCAAATATCGGTCTGCGGCTCCCCCTCCTTGACGATCACGCCCGCCGCTAGGTTGAGCTGATGGAAACATGGGATGCCATCAGGGCGCGTCGCGCCACCAAGGAATACGACAGCAGGCCGCTCTCCAAGGAGGACCTGGAGCAGATCCTCGAGGCCGGTCGCCGGGCGCCGTCAGCCGGGAATCGTCAGGATTGGGACTTCATCCTGATCCAGGACAGGGACCGGTTGGAGAAGATCTCGCATGTCTGGCCGGGGGCGGCTCACATCGCCAACGCCGCGGCAGCGGTCGGTCTGGTCGCACCGTTCTCGGACGAGCTGCGGAAGACGGCCGTTATCAACTACGACCTCGGGCAGGCGGCGATGTCGATGATGATCGCTGCCGCCGACCTGGGCATCGGGAGCCGCACCGCCTCGGTGCAGGACCACGACCTCGCCGCAGAGATCCTGGGGACCCCCGACGACAGGAGGCTTGCCTGGCTGCTCGGTCTCGGCTATCCGGGCGACCGGCCGTTGAAGCCGATCGAGAACCCGGCGCGACGGTCCCTGGACGAGGTGGTCCACCACGATCGTTGGTGAAAAGCCCCTCACCCGATCGATCCCGATCGAGGGCCCTCTCGATCTCAAGGCCACCCTGCGCCCGTTGCATGGATGGTTCGCCGACGACGGTTGGTGGCTGACCGCACGCACCCCCGACGGACCCGGCACCATGAGGGTCCATCGCACCCGTGAGGCGCTGATCGGGGACGCCTGGGGCGACGGGGCGGGCTGGCTCGTCACCGGTCTCGGCTTCATGGCCGGGTTGGATGACGATCCCGGCTCGTTCCGAACCGACCAGCCCATGGTCGGCGAGCTCCACCGTCGCCATCCGGGCTGGCGATTCGGACGCACCGGTCTGGTCTTCGATGCCTTGGTCCGTGCCGTTTGTGGCCAGAAAGTGACCGGATCGGAGGCGGCTGCGGCTTTGAAGGGGCTGAGACAGCGGTTCGGTGACCCGGCTCCGGGCCCCAGGGCGGGACTGCGTCTTCCCCCCGACCCGGATCGGATGGCCGCGTCCCCATATTGGGTCTATCACGAGCTCCATTTGGAGAAGCGGAGGGCCGACCTGTTGAGACGGGTGGCGGCGGCCGCCGATCGGATCGACCTCCTTCGCCAGGTGGGTCCAGCCACTGCCACCGACACCATGCTCTCCTTTCCGGGGATTGGCCAGTGGACCGTGGCCAAGACACTCATCGTGTCCCACGGGGACCCCGACCAGGTCGAGGTGGGCGACTTCCACCTCAAGCACATCGTCGTGCACCACCTCACAGGGCGTCCCCGGGGCACCGATGAGGAGATGCTGGAGCTCCTCGAGCCGTTCCGGCCCCATCGGGGAAGGGTGACCCGTCTCCTTCACACCCTGGGCCACGAGCCCAGCTTCGGGCCCCGGCTGGCCCCGAGGGACATCACCCGGATCTAATGGCTCGAGCCGACCGATCGATCCTCGATCGGTCCGGAGGGAGGAGCAGGCTGAGTCCGCCGATCGCGGTGAGGGGTGCGATCAGGAGCAGCCACGATGTGGGAAGGAGGGAGGCGATCATCATCCCCACCCACCCGACGGCGCGTCGGGTCGTCGTCCTCCACGCTTCGGGGCCGTCGAGGCTGAGCAGGAACACGACGCTTCCCGCCAATCCGATTGCACCCACCCCGACGATCAGGAGCAAGATCCCGAAATCGTCGTACTCGGCGCCGGCCATTGCCCCGAGAAGGTTGCCGAAGAAGACGACGCACGAATAGAGCAAGACTGCGATCCCGATCACGCGGGCCAGCCTGGTCGCCAAGGCGATCACAAGGTCATCCTACGATCCATCGAATGATCACCTATCGCACCGGGAACGACATCGATGTCGACGAGATGATCGAGCTCTACATCGACTCCACCCTCGGTGAGCGTCGCCCCGTCGATGACCGGGAGCGGATGGCGCGCATGCTGGAGGAGGCCGACCTGGTGATCACCGCCTGGGATTCCGATCTCTTGGTCGGGATCTCACGCTGCGTCACCGACTGGGCCTATTGCAACTATCTCTCCGACCTGGCTGTCCGCGCCGACCATCAGGGTCGGGGCATCGGTAAGGAGTTGGTCCGACGCAGCAGGGAGGCGACGCCGTCGGCGACATTGATCCTGCTCGCCGCTCCAAAGGCGGTCGACTATTACCCCAAGATCGGGATGACCCGCCACGAGAGCGCCTGGGTGCTCTGGCCGGGCGAGGAGCCGGTCTGAGTCGACGGCTTCTCTCTCTGTCGGCGTAGCGCCAAGAGTCCCACCTCCCCGGCTTCGCCGGTGCTCCCCCTCCGGGGGAGAGACGGCGCAATGTGCCTCAGGTAACCCTCAACCCCGCTCCAGCCAGGTGACGATAAGGTCGCCGACGACGTCGGGGTCGTGCATGTCGTTGTGGCGAGCGCCTTCGACGACTTCGACCACTGCCTCGGTCCCTGCCTCGGTGAGAGCGGCGCTGAAGTCGGTCGCGAAGTCGAAGCTGACCAGACCGTCCTCCTCGCCGTGCATGATCAGACTGGACAGGTCGGGGTTGTTCCCGGCCTGGAACAGGGGATTGCCCTTGATCCACAACTCGGGGTCATCGCTCGGGCCGACCCCGAAGAAGAGTCCGATCAGTGGGCCGAGCCGGGCCACGTCGTAAGGCCCGGCCAGTCCGACCAGCCGATCAGGGATCACCGGGTCCACCAGCGGGCACCCGGTCCCATACGTCCCCTCGTCCAGCGCGACCAGAGCGGCGAGGTGAGCCCCGGCCGAATGCCCGATGACGGCAACGGTGCCATCGCCGTCAGGGTGGGCGGCGACATGACGGACGGCGCAGGCGATGTCGTCGACAGCGGCCGGGAACCCGGCGGTTCCGTTGGCGAGGGTGTACGGCGCGCTCAAGGTCAGGTAGCCCTCTTCGGTCAGGTATGCGGCCAGGTCATCCATCAGGGCCGGCGACCCGGCAACCCACCCCCCACCGTGAACCAGCACCGCTGCCGGGAAGGGACCCTCTCCGCCGGGCACCCGAATCTCGAAGTCGAAGTCGGGCACCGGCTCGGAGGTGCCCGGGCTCACCGTCGAAGTTGGGGAGGGCCGGGTGGTGGAGGTTGTGCTTGTGATCGTGGCGCTTGTGATCGTGGTGGTGGCACCGGCAGCCGTGCTGGTGTCGGTCGCCTCCGATCCCGGAGCGCAAGCCGCCAGAATGAGGGCGACGGCCAGCGTGGGGATCAGCCGAGAAGAGATGCAGCGCCCCGATCCAGGTACCACTCGACTCGCGCCTCGCCATCGCCGAGCCGCCCCGCCGGAGTGGCATGGTCGAAGCTCGCCTTGACCGCTGGTGCCTTGTTCTCACCCACGGCGAGCACCATGAGGAGTCTCGCTCTCCACAGAAGGGGGAAAGTGGAGGTGAGGCGGTCCTCACCCAATTGGGTCACTTGGTTGGCCACGAACCAGCGGGTCGTCACATCCAGGGCAGCCGTCCCCGGGAACAGGGAGGCGGTGTGCCCGTCGTCACCCACCCCGAGCAAGACGACGTCGGGTGGGGCGCCGTCATGGATCGAGCGGAGCGTGGCCTCGTAGTAGGCGGCCGAGTCTTCCGCCGACATGAGCTCGCTCCAACGCGGCCGGTGAAAGACGGCGTCGACATGGTCGAGCAGGGTCGTCGCCGCCATCCGCCCGTTGGATCGCTCGTGGTCCGGGGGCACCCACCGCTCGTCGGAGAGCCAGGCTTGAACCTTCTCCCACCCCATGGCCCGACCCCGCAACTGCTTGTAGGTCGCCTCGGGCGTCGAACCTCCGGCCATTCCCAGGGAGAACGAACCGGTGGCCGACGTGATCAGCTCGGCCACTCGTGTCGAGGCGGATTCGGCCACCTCCTCGGGTGTCGCCTGGACGATCAACTCCATCGGCAAACGGTAACGGCCCTACATTTGTTGCATGGCCGACATCACCGAGATCAATTGGCCCGCCGGGCAGGTGTCCGGCCGTCTGATCGGTTCCGGAGCCAATGGGATCCTCCTGGCGCACGGGGCCGGGACCAATCAGGACCATCCGTTCATGGTCGCTCTGCGCGACGGGCTCGCCGCCGCAGGACATGCCGTGATGACCTTCAACTACCCGTACACGGAACGTGGATCGAAGTCGCCGGATCGACAGGAGAAACTGGTCGACGCACACCGAGCCGCCGCCGACTACCTGAGCGACCGGGTCGACAACCTCTTTCTCGCAGGGAGGTCGATGGGCGGTCGCATGGCCACGTATCTCGTGGCCGAGGGCTATCCAGCCGCTGGAGTGATCCTCTATGCCTACCCCCTCCATCCGCCGGGCAAGGAGGACAAGCTCCGGGTGGAGCACTTTCCCGAGGTCCGCGTCCCGCTTCTCTTCTTCCAGGGCACCCGTGACGCCTTGAGCCGCATAGAGCTGTTCGATCGGCACATCCGCCCACTGCCCAATGCCACGGTGGAGATACTCGAGGGTGCCAGCCATTCGTTTCGGGGCGGGGGGTGGACCGAGACCTCGCTGATGGAGCGGCTGGTGACCGGCACCTCGTCGTGGATCGAGGCCGTCTCGTCTGGCAGAAGCCACGGGACTGGGCCATAATTGTGGCTCACCCACCTCCTCAAGGAGCCTCTTAGATGTCCTCGCAAGTCAGCCTGCGCGCCGAGACGGGCCGGCCCACCGGCTCGCGCGAGTCGCGCCGCCTACGTAAGACCGGGCGTGTCCCCGCAATCGTCTACGGCAAGAGCACCGACCCGATCAATGTCGCGGTGGACGCCCACGATCTCCACCTCGCCCTTCACACCGAGGCCGGGTCCAACGCCCTGATCAATCTCGAGATCGAAGGACAGGACCAAGTCCTGACCATGGCCCGGGTCATCGAGCGGCACCCGTTCCGCAACGAGTACCGGCATGTCGACTTCGTGACGGTCTCCCTCGACGAGACAGTCCACGCCGAGGTGGTGATCCATTTCGAGGGCACGCCGATCGGCGTCATCGAGGGCGGTGTGTTCTCGCCGAGCAAGACCCATGTCATCGTGGAGACCCTGGCGACCTCCATCCCGTCGGGCATCGAGCTCGACATCTCCGGAGTCGAGCTGGGCGGTGCACTCCGCATCGCCGATCTGCCCGACCTGGAAGGAGTCGTCTACACCGAGGACCCCGAAACGGTTCTGATGAGCGTGACCGCCCCGGCGGCCGAGATCGAGGAAGAGCCCGAAGAGGTCGAGGGCGAACTGCTCGAAGGTGAGGAGGCGCCCGCCGAGGGTGAGGAGCCGGATGGCCAGGCTGAAGAACCTGCTGCAGACGAAGCCGAGGGCGGGTCGGGCTAGTAGCCCGACGCAGGCCGTCATCGGCCTGCGCAATCCCGGGGTCGATTACGAAGGCACCCGCCACAACTCAGGCTATGAGGTGCTGGCCCGCGTCCTGGAACGGGCCGGCGAGAAGCTGGGCCGGGCACCTTCCCGGGTGAGGGCCCAGGTCACCACGATCGGCGCCGGTGACGATCGGGTGCTCTACGCGGTTCCGATGACCTACATGAACGAGTCGGGTCGGGCGGTGCGCTCCCTTCTCGACTACTTCGATCTGTCCCCGGCCTCGGTTCTGGTGGTCCACGACGACATCGACCTCCCTTTCGGGCGGCTTCGTCTCCAGGTGGGTGGCGGCAGCGGCGGCAACAACGGGGTTCGCTCCATCGAGTCGGCTCTGGGGACCAAGGACTTCAACCGTCTCAAGCTCGGTGTCGGCCGTCCACCAGGACAGATGGATGCGGCCGACTTCGTCCTCCGCCCCTTCACCAAGGCGGAGCGGCCCGAGGTCGCTCTCATGGTCGAGGACGCCGCCGACGTGGTCGAGCTCTGGCCCACCGACCCGGCCCGGGCCCAGGAGCTCGCCGCCCTGAGGGGCCGCGAACCGCGTACCTAATGCAGGGCGTCACGGATATGTGACGCCCTGCATAACGTTCGAGCCCTGAACCGCCCAACGCATGCCTCGTTACCCTCGCTGCCGATGTCGGTCGCCTCACTTCGGAACCGGTTCGCGGAGCTGCACGAGGATGGCTGTTTCGTCATGCCCAACGCCTGGGACATCGGGTCGGCCCGCATCCTCGAATCACTGGGCTTCCCGGCGATCGCCACCACCAGCTCGGGCCATGCGGCATCGCTGGGTCGGATGGATCAGGAGGTCACCCTCGACGAACTGGTCGAGCATGCCGCCGTCCTGGCCTCGGCCGTCGACGTCCCGTTGTCCGTGGACGCCGAGCGGTGCTTCGCCGACACGCCGGATGGCGTTGCGATCACGATCGAACAGATCGCAGAGATCGGCGCGGCCGGGATCTCGATCGAGGACTACAACCCGGCGACCGGGATCGACCCCCTCGGCGTCGCCGCCGAGCGCGTGGCGGCCGCGGCCGAAGTTGCGAGAGCACACAGCATGACGCTGACTGCGCGGGCGGAGAACCATCTCTACGGGTTCGACGACCTCGACGACACCATTTCCCGTCTCATCGCGTACCGGGAGGCCGGCGCCAACGTGGTCTATGCCCCTTGGCTGGTCGAGATCGACCAGATCCGGCGAGTGGCCAGCGAGGTGGGAGCCCCGGTCAACGTCCTGGCCAGGGTCGACGGGCCGAGCGTCGCCGAATTGGGCGACGCGGGTGTGCGACGCGTCTCGACCGGTGGAGCGTTGGCGTTTGCCGCGTACGGGGCCATGGCTGCCGCCGGCCGGGAGCTGCTGGCATCGGGCACGTCGACGTACCTCGGCCGCGCCCTGTCGGTCGACGACCGACGCGCCGCCTTCGACAGGTAGGAAGGTCCCATGGCTGAGCTCATCGGCGCCATCGACCAGGGAACGACCTCCACTCGATTCATGGTCTTCGATCACGAGGGGAACACGATTTCGATCGACCAGCGCGAGCATCGGCAGATCTTCCCCCAACCCGGTTGGGTCGAGCACGACCCGGTCGAGATCTGGTCCAAGACAACGTCAGTGATCGAAGGGGCGCTTGCGAGCGCCGGGCTGAAGGCTTCGGATCTCGTCGCCGTCGGCCTGACCAATCAACGGGAGACCACCGTGATCTGGGACCGGCGCACAGGCGAGCCGGTTCACAACGCGATCGTGTGGCAGGACACCCGAACCGCCGAGTTGTGTGTCGACCTCGGCGGCGAGGCGGGCCCGGATAGGTTCAGGGACAAGACCGGGCTTCCGCTTGCCACTTACTTCGCCGGGCCCAAGGCTCGCCAGCTCCTCGAGGACCTCGACCTGACTCAGGCCGCCGAGAGAGGCGAGCTCGCCTTCGGCACCATCGACTCGTGGATCGCATGGAACCTCACAGGCGGGAGCGCCGGCGGCGACCACATGACCGATGTCACCAACGCCTCCCGCACCCTGCTGATGGACCTGGCCACCACCACCTGGGACGCCGACCTGGCTCTGGAGATCGGGGTGCCCACCGCCATGCTTCCCGAGATAGTCCCCTCGATCGGCATCGACGTCGAGTGTGTGGGTCCCCTGGCCGGGGTGAAGCTGGCGGCGATCCTCGGCGATCAGCAAGCCGCCCTCTTCGGACAGGCATGCTTCGACGCCGGCGAGGCCAAGAACACATACGGGACCGGGAACTTCATGCTGCTCAACACCGGTGAGACGCCGGTTGGCTCGGAAGCCGGCCTGCTCACCACGGTCGCGTACCGGCGGGCAGGCCAGCCTCCGGTCTTCGCCCTCGAAGGTTCGGTGGCAGTCACCGGGTCGTTGGTGCAGTGGCTACGGGACAATCTGCGCCTCTTCGACGATGCAGCTGAGGTCGAGGAGCTAGCCCGCTCGGTCGAGGACAACGGAGACGTCTACTTCGTCCCCGCCTTTTCCGGTCTGTTCGCCCCTCATTGGCGACCCGACGCCCGGGGCGTCATCACCGGTCTGACCCGGTTTGCCAACCGTGGGCACATCGCCCGAGCCGCCCTCGAATCGACTGCCTTTCAGACCCGTGACGTGCTCGATGCCATGGTGGCCGACTCCGGTGTCAGCCTCAAAGAGTTGAGAGTCGACGGTGGCATGACCTCTAACGACCTCCTCATGCAGTTTCAGGCCGACCTCCTCGGCGTCGACGTGATCAGGCCGAAGGTGGCCGAGACCACAGCCTTGGGGGCGGCATATGCGGCCGGTCTGGCCGTCGGTTACTGGTCGGACCTCGATGAGATCAGGGCCCTGTGGGCGGAGGACCACCGGTGGTCGCCGAGCATGGGCAATGAAGAGCGAAAACGGCTGCACCATCGCTGGCAACAGGCCGTCGAGAGGTCGCTCGACTGGGTCTGACCCCGTAGTCGAAGCCGATCTGGTGGAATGCCTTCCATGTTCGAAGGATTCCGGCTGGAGACGATGGACGCGGGCGAACTTCAGGTTCGGGTGCGAATCGGCGGCGACGGGCCCCCGCTGCTGCTGCTCCATGGGAATCCGCAAACCCACGTCATGTGGCATCGGGTGGCCCCCGTCCTTGCCGAAGAGTTCACCGTCGTGCTGCCGGACCTGCGGGGATACGGCCTGACCTCGAAGCCGACGTCCACCCCGGACCACATGTCCTACTCGAAACGGGTGATGGCGACCGATCAGATCCACCTCATGTCGGCCTTGGGCCACCGGCGGTTCTCGGTGGCCGGGCACGACCGGGGAGGGCGGGTCGCCTATCGACTTGCCCTCGATCACCCTGACGTCGTGGAGCGACTCGCCCTGCTCGACATCATCCCCACCGGCGAAGCCTTCCAGCGTGGTGGCCGTGAGTTCGGACTCGGTCTCTATCACTGGTTTTTCCTGGCCCAGCCCTCCCCGCTCCCCGAGAAGCTGATCGGCGCCGATCCGGACTGGTTCTGGCGCTGGCACACCAACCGTGGCCCGGACCCGAGTTTCTTCGACCCGGAAGCTGTCGCCGACTATCTGGCGTGTTTCCGGGACCCGGAGACCATCCGCGGGATCTGTGACGACTACCGCGCGGGGGCCACCATCGACTTCGAGCACGACCTGGCCGACATGGAGGCGGGGCGAAGGATCCAATGCCCGCTGCTGGTCCTCTGGGGCGGGCTGTCCAAGCCCCAGGACTGGTACGACACTCTGGACGTGTGGCGGGGGTGGGCCGACGACGTTCGGGGGCGGGCCCTTCCTTGCGGGCACTACCTGGCGGAGGAGGCGCCTGAGGAGACGGCGGGGGAATTGTCGACCTTCTTCTCAGGCTGAGCCCTACCGATAAGATCGGATAGTTGAGTTGAGGAGGATGCGATCTCAACGCCTGACATCCTGGCCCTTTCCAGGATCCTTTTGGTGCCGTTCATCATGGCGTTCACCCGATCGGAGCAGATCGAGAACGCCCTCGTCATCGCGGCCAGTCTCTTCGCCATCGCCGCCTTCACCGACTTCCTCGACGGCTATCTGGCCAGGAGGACCAGTGGTGGGACCCTTCTCGGTGCCTTCCTCGACACCACCGCCGACAAGATCCTCATCACCGGCACCCTGCTGGCGCTGGTCTCCATCGATCACGTGTCGATCTGGCCGGCGGCGATCATCATCTTCCGCGAGTTCCTCGTCATGGCGCTGCGCGGCGTGGTGGCGGCACAAGGTGGCCTGATCGCCCCCTCGACCTGGGGCAAGATCAAGTTCGCCACGCAGTTCCTGGCGATCTTCCTCGCCTTCTTCCGGCTCCCCGAGCGGTGGGGCTTCTGGTACCTGGACCAGTGGGTGATGCTGATCGCGGTGATCGCCACGGTCGGCTCCGCATGGGGCTACATCTCGGCCTTCTGGCACACGGTTCGCTCAGAGCCAACTCACACACGAACGTGAACATCGCCGTCACCGGTGGCACCGGCGTCGTCGGATACGCCCTTCTTCGCCAACTGATCGCAGACGGTCATCAGGTGCGCGCCCTGGCCCGTTCGGCGCCGGCGGCGTCGAGTGTGGAGAATCTGGGAGCGGTGCCTGTGGAGGGCGACGTGCTCGACCCTCCCGCCCTGCGCACCCTCGCCGATGGGGCGAAATGGCTTTTCCATGTCGCCGGCGTGAACGAGATGTGCTCCACGGACCCCGAGCACATGGACCTGGTCAACATCGAAGGGACACGTAACGTCCTGGAGGCCTGTCGCTCGGCCGGGGTGGGGCGGATGATCCACACCTCGTCGGCGGCCGCGATCGGGGAGGCACCCGGCACGATCGGGGTCGAGGGAGGCTCCCATCGAGGCAGCTACCTGTCGAGATATGAGCGGTCCAAGCACCTGTCCGAGCGGATTCTGTTCGACGAGGCTGGGGAGGTCGACGTGGTGGCGGTGAACCCCTCTTCGGTTCAGGGCCCGGGGCGCGCGACGGGGACGGGGAAGTTGATCCTCGACGTGCTCAACGGGGACCTGCCGTTCCTGGTGGATACACAGGTGTCGATCGTCGACATCGACGACTGCGCCCGGGGCCATGTCCTCGCCGCATCAAACGGCCGCAACGGCGAGCGTTACATCCTGAACGGCGCCAGTTCCGGCATCGCCGAGGTGCTGGACGTTCTCGCTGAGGTCACGGGTCGCCGGTTGGCGCCCCGCTTCGTGCCCGGCTGGGCGGCCGCGGCCGGGGCTACCGCCGCCGAGATCGGGGCGAGAATCGCTGGGCGCCGACCGAGGGTTTGCCGGGAGATGGTCCGGGTGTTGCGTGCGGGCCACGTCTATGACGGGAGCCGGGCCACCAACGAGCTCGGCCTCCACTACACCACCCTCGAATCCACCATCCAACGCACTGTCGACTGGTTCGGGGAGCAGGGTCTGCTGCGCTGAAGGCATCCTGTGAACCCGGGGTTACCATCGGC
Source organism: Acidimicrobiia bacterium (assembly GCA_050742015.1). Classification (GTDB taxonomy): domain Bacteria; phylum Actinomycetota; class Acidimicrobiia; order Spongiisociales; family ZC4RG35; genus JARDZU01. Next base: position 15,054 of record JBOGEV010000073.1, on the reverse strand, counting down.
CTCCCGATGGTTGCTCCCCTCGCACCACTCCTGTCCGGGTGGCGGTCTGCCCCATTGCCCGATCTCCATGGCACCTGGTCCGTGGCGCCGGGAGGGCGGGCGTTCGCCATCGCGGGTCTCGCCGAGCAGCTCGGCGCTCCACTCCTCGTCATCGCGCCCGGGGAGGCCGACGCCGAGGAGTTGGTCGACGACATCTCCCTGTTCATCGATCACGTGCTTCTCGCTCCCGCCTGGGAGACCCTGCCTTTCGAGCACGTGTCCCCGAACATCGCCACCATGGCTCATCGCTCGGAGGCGAGACATGCCCTCGCTCGCTCCGAACCGGTGGTGGTGGTTGCCAGTGTCCGGGGCGCCATCCAGAGACTGAGTCCCTCTTCACCCGAGCCGCTGACCCTGTCACCGGGCGACGAGGTCAGCATGGACCAACTGGCTCGCGCCCTGGCCGACCTCGGGTACAGCCGCACCGATCGGGTCGAGGCTCGCGGCGAGTTCGCGGTCCGGGGCGGGATCGTCGATGTCTTTCCCGCCCAGCTGGAGACACCGATGCGTCTCGACTTCTGGGGAGACCAACTCGAGGAGATTCGGGCGTTCAGCGTGGCAAGTCAGCGCTCCGAGGATGTGATCCCTCGCATGGCCGCCTATCCGGCGCGTGAGGTCCGCCCCGATCCCGGGATCCGGGCCCGGGCCTGGCAGTTGGTGATGTCGGAGCCCTGGAGCGCGTCGACATGGGATCGCCTGGTCGAAGGCCAGATCTTCGCCGGTGTCGAGTCCTGGCTCCCCTGGCTGGCGGACCCCGTTTCCCTCATCGATGCCCTTCCCAGGAATGCTCATCTCGTCCTCGTCGAGCCGAGTCGGGCCTTCGACCGGGCCAGAGACCTGATCAAAGAAGAGTCGGAGCTGGCTGCGGCGCTGGCCCCGACCTGGGGGGAGCAGGCGCCGGTGGCCGGCGAGCATCCGGCTCTGTTCCTGGACCTGGAAGACAGTCTCTCCGACCGCCGTTACCTCGGGGTGCCCTCCGCACCGAGCGGGCCGGGTGACCCGGTGCTGGAGATCAGGTCCTTCGATGCGATTCCCGGTGACCCGGAGTCCGTCGCCGGTGGGCTGAGCCGCCTGCTCGGCCGCGGCATGAGCACCGTTGTCGCGATGGACGGCGGTCCGGCGGCCGACCGGGTGGCAGGAGCCTTGGCCGAGCACGGTCTCGTCCTCGACCGGCTCGAGTCCCTGGACAATCCGCGGTCGGCGGTGATCCCGGTGGGGATACACAGGGGCTTTGTCGCCCCGTCGCTGGGTGTGGCGGTGCTCGGCGAGCAGGAGATAGCGGGTCGACGCCGGGCGCATCGGCGAATCGGGAGGGCGCGCGCCGCGGTCTCCCAGCAGTACCGGGACCTGACCGAAGGGGACTACGTGGTCCATCACCAGCACGGCATCGGTCGGTTCGAGGGTCTCGTCTCCCGGACCATGGCCGGGATCGAGCGTGAGTACCTGGTGATCGCCTACGCGGGCGAGGACCGCCTTTACGTCCCTGTCGACCAACTTGCGGCCGTCCGCCGCTACACCGGAGGTGAGGTCCCTCGTGTCTCCCGCATGGGTGGCCGTGACTGGTCGGAGCAGAAGACCAAGGTGCGCCGGGCCGTGGCCGCCGTTGCCCAGCAGGTGGTCGAGTTGCACCGTCAGCGGGCCTCGGCCATCGGGCACACTTATGACTCGGACACGCCGTGGCAGCGGGAGATGGAAGGGGCATTCCCCTACGAGGAGACTCACGACCAGCTGCAGGCCATCGTCGACGTAAAGGGGGACATGGAGTCGGGCCAACCGATGGATCGGCTCGTGTTCGGTGACGTCGGGTATGGGAAGACCGAAGTGGCGATCCGAGCCGCCTTCAAGGCGGTTCAAGCCGGCAAGCAGGTAGCTGTGCTCGCCCCCACGACGTTGCTCGCCCAGCAGCACCATCAGACCTTTGCCGAGCGGTTCCAGAGCTACCCGGTCCGAGTCGAGGCCCTATCCCGCTTCCTCACCCCAAAGCAGCAGAAGACCGTCGTAGCCGGGCTGGCGACGGGCGAGATCGACGTAGTCATCGCCACCCATCGCCTCTTGTCGGCCGACATCCATTTCAAGGACCTCGGTCTCCTGGTTGTCGACGAGGAGCAACGCTTCGGGGTCTCGGCCAAGGACGCCATCAAGCGGCTGAAGGTCGGAGTCGATGTCCTGACCCTCACCGCCACTCCCATCCCGAGAACACTGGAGATGGCCCTGACCGGGATCCGCGACGTATCTCACATCAGGACTCCACCCGAGGACCGGCACCCCATCCTCACCTACGTCGGGGGCTACGACGAACAGGCGGTCTCGGCAGCGATCAGGAGGGAGTTGCTGCGCGAGGGCCAGGTCTTCTACGTCCACAACCGGGTTCAGTCGATCGACCGAGCGGTGGCTCGTCTCCAGGAGCTGGTGCCCGACGCCCGGTATGTCGTAGCGCATGGTCAGATGTCGGAGGGTCAGCTCGAACAGGTCATGATCGACTTCTGGAGTGGCGAATACGACGTGATGGTGGCGACAACCATCATCGAGTCGGGGCTCGACCTTCCCAAGGTGAACACCCTCATCGTGGAGCGCGCCGACCTCCTCGGGCTGGCCCAGCTCTATCAGCTTCGGGGCCGGGTGGGCCGGTCCAACCAGAGGGCGTACGCCTACCTGTTCCATCCATCGGATCAGTCGCTGACCGAGGAGGCCCACCGTCGTCTCGAGGCGATCGGGGAGGCGACCGATCTGGGATCGGGGTTCCAGCTCGCCCTGCGCGACCTGGAGATCAGGGGCGCAGGCTCGATCCTGGGCGAGGTGCAGAGCGGCCACATAGCGGCGGTCGGGTTCGATCTCTACGCCGAGTTGGTGGCCGAAGCGGTTTCCGAGCTCGAAGGGCGGGAGCCGGCACCGGCTCTCACGCGCGAGGTGCGAATCGACCTGCCGGTAGATGCCCACCTCCCCGAGTCGTACGTCGAGGACCAGGAGCTGCGGCTCGAGGCATACCGCCGGCTGGCAACCACGACCACCCGAGATGAGGTCGACGACGTGGCCGCCGAATGGGTGGACCGGTTCGGCGCGCTGCCGCCAGAGGCCGAGGCGCTCCTCTCCCTGGCACGGTTGCGGGTGGAGGCACTCCGGGTCGGCCTGGAGGAGCTGGTCCAGCTTCGTCACGAGGTGAGGATGGGACCGGTCGATCTCAAGTCGTCACAGGAGGTGAGGCTCAAGCGGCTGCAACCGAGGTCGGTGCTGAACGCCCAGGAAGGGACGATCTTCATCCCGGCCCCCCGCGACCTGATCCCGGGTTTGATCGACTTCCTGCAGCAGATGTGGGGGGAGGAGACCGGGTGACGAGTGTTGCTATCGGCCCGATTCCTCTACAATTCGGGTTCCCCTTTTCCCGAAGGATCACCTCTTGAAGAAGCTTGCATCAATCCTCGTTTTGGCCGCGCTCGCGCTGGCCGCATGTGGCGGCAGCGACAACTCCGTGGCCGCCACCGTAAATGGTGAGGACATCACCGTCGGCGACGTCGAGGGCCTCATCGACCCCGGTGAGGAGTCGACCATCCCCAAGGAGACCTTCTCCCAGTTCCTCGGATTCGGCATCCAGTGGAACATCGTCAATCGCGCTGCCGAGGAAGAGTTCGGCATCGAGATCACCGAAGACGAGGTGGCCACCGAGGCCACGGCCATCGTCGAGGCCAACGGTCAGGAGCAAACTCGTGAAGAGTTCCTTCAGGCCAACGGCGTGACCGAGCAGTTCCTGCTCGAAGTCGCCCGGCAACAGCTTCTCGACACCCAGGTCAGAGAGATCCTCGCCGCCGATGTCGAGGCGCCCACCCAGGAGGAGATCGACGCGGTCATGACCGAGGCAGAAGCCCTTTATTGCGCCTCGCACATCCTGGTGGCAACCGAGCAAGAGGCCAATGACGTCATCGGCCGTATCGAAGCCGGCGAGGACTTCGGCGCGCTCGCCACCGAGTTGTCGACCGACACCGCGAGTGGCGCCCAGGGCGGCGATCTGGGCTGCACTCCATCGGAGCAGTACGTCGCCGAGTTCGCCGAAGCCCTGACCACGGCCGAGGTCGACGTCCCCACCGCCCCGGTGGAGAGCGAGTTCGGGTTCCATGTCATCCTTCTGAGGGCGGACGAGATCCCGACGGAGGACGAGGCGATCGAGGGACTCACCGCCCAGGCGGTCGGTGAGGCGACCAACGCCTGGTTCATCGAACAGGTCGAGGGAGCGGAGGTCACAGTCGACGAGACCTACGGCACCTGGCAGGCGAGCCCTCCACAGGTGGTTCCGCCGACAGAGTGATAACCGTGACCGGTCTGGGTCCCGGCGACTTCGACCGGATTCCGGCGGCCATCGGCTCCATCCTTCTCGACCCGGGATCGACGGTCATCGTCCGGACGCTGCGGCATCCCGCCGCCGAGCAACTCGGCGCCATGCGCGAGATCGTGACCTGCGACGACCTGTACGAAGGGCACGAGACTTTCGACGACGTCTACCAGGCGATAGCCGACCGGGTGTTGGCCGCCGCCACCGAAGGGCCGGTGGTGTACGCGGTTCCGGGAAGTCCCCTGGTCGGTGAGTTCGCGGTGCGGAAGCTGCTCACCTCGGGAGCCGACGTCGAAGTGCTCCCGGCCGAGTCCTTCGTCGACGCCATCCTCGCCGCGGTGGGCTACGACCCGCTAGATCGCGGCCTCCAGATTCTCAACGGTCACGAGCTTCCCGACCCGCTGGTCCTGGACAAGCCGACCATCGTCGCCCATCTCGACCGACCCGAGGTGCTGGCCGACGTCTCGGCCCAGATCGCCCGGGTCCTGCCCGAGGATGCGATCCTCACTGTCTTCTCGGGTCTCGGCGCCTCCGACCAGATTCGAGTCGAGGTGTCACCTGACGAGGTCGACCCGGATCTCGCCGGAATTCGCACCTCGATCTTCATCGACTCCGAGCCGGGTGGGCTGATCGGTGCGGTGCGCACCATGGCGATTCTGCGCCGGGAGTGCCCCTGGGACCGGGAGCAGACCCACCAGAGCCTGGTCAAATACCTCGTCGAGGAGACCTACGAGCTGATCGACGCGGTCGGCCATCTCGATTCGGATGGCCCGGACTGGGTGGGTTACGCCGCCGTCGAGGACGAGCTCGGCGACGTCCTGCTCTCGGTGCTGTTCCACGCGGCCATCGCCCGGGAGAGAGGCGCCTTCGACATCGACGACGCGGCCGAGGTGATGCGGCAGAAGCTGATCCGTCGCCACCCCCACGTCTTCGGTGAAGTCGATGTCGACTCGGCGGCCGAGGTCAAGAGGAATTGGGATCAGATCAAGGACGAGGAGCGTGGCGAGACCCGCCTGTCGTCCATGGACGGTGTCCCCACCGGGATGCCTGCGATGCAGCGAGCCTCCAAGATCCAGAACCGGGCGGCCAAAGTCGGTTTCGACTGGGCGCAGGCGGCGGAGGTCGTGCCCAAGATCCGCGAGGAGCTGGAGGAGCTGGAGGCGGTCCTCACCGACCCGGTCGAGGCCAACTCGGAGCTGGGCGACGTCCTTTTCTCGGTGATCAATCTGGCCCGCCACCTCGGTGTCGACGGCGAGCTCGCTCTGCGCCAGGCAATCGACCGCTTCGAGGCCAGGTTCCGCCACATGGAGTCCATCGGCCCTCTGGACGGTCTCACCCTGGCCCAGCTCGACCAGCGCTGGGAACAGGCGAAGTAGAGCGTCGTTGGTGTTTCTCCCGACCGAAGGGGGGAGGACCGGCGAAGCCGGGGAGGGGGGATCTTGGCCACGTCCGAGACGTTGTGCCCCCTCCGTCGCCTTCGGCGCCACCTCCCCTCCGGGAGAGGAAACGTAGAACGCAAGACGTAGAACGCACAGCTGGTAGTTTGGCGGTCCAGCCGAACCGGGGATCAGCACTGCCCATGACCACGCCCACGATCGAGCGCATCGTCGCTCGCCAGGTACTCGACTCTCGGGGCAACCCAACCGTCGAGGCCGAAGTGCACACCACGGGTGGTGGCTTTGGGCGTGCCATCGTCCCCTCCGGGGCATCGACCGGCGCCCTGGAGGCGGTCGAGCTACGCGATGGCGGCGAACGTTGGGGAGGCAAGGGTGTCACCCGCGCCGTGTCCAACATCCGCGACCAGATCGCACCAGCCCTGACCGGTCTGGACGTCACCCGTCAGGAGCACATCGACCAGATGATGATCGATCTCGACGGCACTCCCACCAAGGGAAAGCTCGGCGCCAACGCCATCCTCGCCGTGTCCCTGGCCGTGGCCAGGGCCGCCTCGGTGGCGGTGGGCCTGCCCCTCTATCGATACCTCGGCGGACCGGCCGGCCAGGTGCTGCCAGTGCCCTGTCTCAACGTGCTCAACGGCGGCGCCCACGCCGCCAACTCGGTCGACATCCAGGAGTTCATGGTCGTCCCCGCCGGCCTCCCCTCCTTCTCGGAGGCGCTACGTGCCGGGGTCGAGGTGTACCACGCCCTGAAACGCGTGGTGGCAGGGCGCGGCCTGGGCACCAATGTCGGTGATGAAGGCGGGCTCGCCCCCGACCTACCCACCAACGTCTCGGCCATCGAGCTGTTGGTGGAGGCCATCGAGGTTGCCGGATACGAGCTGGGTGACCAGATCGCTCTCGCCCTCGATGTGGCCGCCACCGAGTTCCACCGCGAAGGGCACTACACCCTCGAGGGCGGGGAGATGACTTCGGCGGAACTCGTCGACTACCTGGCCGACCTGGTCGGGCGTTATCCCCTGGTGTCGATCGAAGATGGCCTGGCCGAAGACGACTGGGAAGGTTGGAAGGAGCTGACCTCCCGTGTCGGCCACCGCATCCAGCTGGTCGGAGATGACCTCTTCGTCACCAACGAGGAGATCCTCCGCAAGGGCATCGGCCAGGGTGTGGCCAACGCGATCCTGATCAAGGTCAACCAGATCGGGTCCGTATCGGAGACCCTGCACACCATGGGCACCGCCAAGGGGGCCTCCTACAGGACGATGGTCAGCCACCGCTCGGGGGAGACCGAGGACACCTTCATCGCACACCTTGCAGTCGCCACCAACGCAGGTCAGATCAAGGCGGGGGCCCCGGCGCGGGGGGAGCGAACCGCCAAGTACAACCAGTTGCTCCGCATCGAGGAGTCGCTGGGGGACGAGGCCCGGTTTGCCGGATGGGACGCATTCAGGAGGCCAGGATGACCTTGCTCAGACGCCCTGGTGTCGCCCTGGTCACTCTGCTCTTTCTCCTGCTCGGTGCTGCCTTTCTCACCCAGGTGGTGCCCTATCGCCAGATCATCGACTCGCAGCGACAGGTGAGCTCGGCCCAGGAGCGACTGGCCAACCTCGAGGCCGAGAATCAGACGTTGCAAGCCGACGTCGATGCCCTGAACACAGATGAGGAGATCGAGAAACTGGCCCGGGAGAAGCTGGGCTACGTTCGCCCCGGCGAGACCGCCTATGTGGTGCTCGATCCGCCGGGCGGGGATGAGACCGCGCCGGTCGAGACCCAAGAACCGGTTGTCGAAGACAAAACCTGGGTCGATCAAGTCTGGGAATTCCTCAGCGGTCAGGACCTGGGTCCCTCAGGATGACCGATGCTGACGACCGCCAGATCGTCGAAACCCAGATAGGACGTCCGCTTCGGGCCGACTCCAACCCGGTGTCCCGCTGTCATCTCGGTCTGCCAGTCGTAGTGAAGGTTCCCCCGATCCTCGACGACGGGACTCCTTTCCCCACCCTCTTCTGGCTGTCCTGTCCGTTGGCCACGACCCGGATCAGCCGCCTCGAGGGGGCGGGTGGCATCAGACGGTTGGAGCAGAAGGCGGAGGCAGACCCGGCGTTCGGGCGCCGACTCGGCGCCGCGCACGCCGCCTACGAGGAGGAACGGGACACCCTGGTCCCTGAAGGAACCTCTCCGGCTCCGTCGGGCGGAGTCGGCGGAACGACGGTCGGGATCAAGTGCCTCCACGCCCACTACGCCCACGCCAGGGCCGGGGGTGACAACCCCGTCGGCGCCCTGGTCCGGGATTGGATCGAGCCGCTCGACTGCACCGAACCCTGTGTGCTCGGCGCCGAGATGAATCCGGCCTGGACTCCCAAGCCGTGAGAGTCGGGGTGGTCGACATCGGGACCAACTCGATGCGGCTGCTCGTCACCGACGGAATCGAAGAGGTGGCGAGGTGGGTAGCGGTGACCGGATTGGGCCGGGGGGTCGATCGAACCGGCACCCTCTCCCCTGAAGGTATCGAGGAGTCGTTGGCCGCCCTCGCTCGCTTCGGGGTCGAGATGGACCGGGAAGGTGTTGGATTGCGGATGGCGATAGCCACATCCGCCTCCCGGGATGCCGCCAACCGCGAGGAGTTCTTCGACCTCGCCGAATCGGCCCTCGGAGTCAGGCCGCGACTGATCTCGGGCGAGGTGGAGGCCCACTACTCCTATGCCGGTGCCACCGCGAGGTTGGAGGCCGAGTGGCCCATCGTCGTGTCCGACATCGGGGGCGGGAGCACCGAGTTCGTGACCGCCGAGGGCGGGTTGTCGATCGACATCGGTTCGGTCCGGCTCACCGAGCGGGTGATTCCCTCCCGACCGGCGCCGGCTGCGGAGCTGGCTGCCGCCCGGGCCCTGATCGCTGACCTATTCGAAGCCATCGATCTACGGCCACGGACTGTGATCGGGGTGGCCGGGACCTGGACCAGTATCGCCGCCATCGCCCAGAACCTCCCCGAGTACAACCGGGAGCAGGCCCAGGGGTACCGGCTGCAGCGCGACAAACTCGATGACGTCGTCGAATCACTCACGGGGAAGACAATCGACGAGACGGCGGCGATCCCGGCGCTGGACCCGAGGCGGGCGCCGGTGATCCTGTCCGGGTCCCTGATCGCCGCCGGGGTCATGGATTCGCTGAATGCCGGCGAAGTGACGGTTTCCGAGCACGACTCCCTCGACGGTGTCGCAATGGAGTTGCTGGCTTTACCCTGACAAGCTCACCCGGCCCGGGTGGCGGAATGCAGACGCGAGGGGCTTAAACCCCCTTGAGCCGGATCGGCTCGTGTGGGTTCGAATCCCACCCCGGGCACTCAACGGAGGCCGAGGATGCGTAACCAGGAGCTCGAGAAGCTCGAAGGACTCGTCGGCCGTTGGACGCTCACCCTCTCGGACGCTTGGTTCCTCGAACCGGCTGGCGTCGAGGTCCAGGGCTCGGCCACTGTCGAGTGGCTCGGCGACGCGTTCCTGGTCATACGTATGGAGCTGGACGGCGAATTGAGCCTCGTCATCGGGCGGAGCGACGCCCGCGACACATACATGGCCCTCTACTACGACGACCGCGGCGTGTGTCGGGTCTTCCTCATGACCTTCGATGACAACGGTTGGAAGCTCACGCGCGAAGACCCGGATTTCCACCAGCGATTCATCGCCGACCTCGAGCAGGATCGGATCGCCGGACGTTGGGAAGCATCAGAGGACGAGGGCCGCACCTGGAGGAAGGACTTTGACCTTCTCTACGAGCGAGTGCCCGACGGGTGATGTCGTCGAAGCGGATCTAGAACGGAGAAAGAAGATGACCAAGAAGGTCGTGGCGCCGGAAGCGAAGCAGTTGCTCTACCAGCGGCTCCTGGAAAGTGTTCCCGAGGTCGACGCCAAGTCGAACTTCGGATCGGCCTACACGGCGATCAACGGGAACATGTACACCATCAACTCCAAGCACGGAATGGTCGGAATCCGCCTCCCCGAGCCCCAGCGCAGCGAGTTCATGGCCACATACGCAACCGAGCTGTTCCGAGGTGACCCGGCCTGGCCGCCGGCCAAGGAATTCGTCGCCGTGCCCGACGAGCTCCTGGAGGACACGAAGACACCCAAGCCTTACCTCGAGCTCAGCGTCGGTTACGTCAAGACTCTGAAGCCCAAGCCGAGGAAGATGTAGAACGATGCGAAACCCGGACGTAGACGCCTGGTTCGAGAAGAAGCGGCATCCGCTCGAGGACGCGATGCAGGCGGTGCGCGATGTGGCGCTCGCCGCCGACTCGCAGATCTCCGAGGCGATCAAATGGAGCACCCCGACCTACTCCTACCAGGGCAACATCTTCAGCTTCAACCCTGCCAAGCGATTCGTGAGCTTGCTCTTCCACACCGGAGCCCACATACCGGGGAAGCACCCTGGGCTCGAGGGCGAGGGTGACACGGCACGAGTGATGCGATTCGAAGACGTCGACGAGGTGCGCCGACGTTCCGGTGAGCTCACCGACGTGCTGCAGGCCTGGTGTCGATGGAAGGACCAGTAACCCCGCCGGGCAGCGACCTCTTGGTATTACGACATCCGAGGCAGTCGACTGGGTCATCAGGGCCCGAACCAGATGATCACACCGGTCGCGTTGCGGATCCTTGTCGCCGGTCGGTTGCCCACCTAACCCTCGCTGCTCTCGTCTCCGTCCGCATTGGCTTCGTCGTCGTCGACCCCGTCCTCGCCTTCGGCCTCCTCGGATCGGCTGTCCCAAGCGGCCCCCAGCGCCACTCCGATGGCGACGCCGATCCCAATCCCCACGGCAACATTGTCCATCGCCGCACCTATCCCGGCTCCGATGGCGATGCCGATGGCCACGCCGAAACCCATGTTCCGGCCGGTTTCTTCTCCGGCCATTCTCCGTCTCCTGGACCTGGCTCGAGATGACCTTAGGGGGCTGGCGTAGAGTCGGCCGGCCATGCCGTTCTACGCCGAGTTGCTCGATGCGATGAATCAGACCGAGCGACGACGGACGACCGCCCGCCTGCTTGCCCTGCGACAGAAACTGGACAAAGAGATCCCGGAGAAGGACACCGACAACACCGTCCTCCTCGCCACCTGGAACATCCGTGAGTTCGACTCCGAGTCGTACGGCCAGCGGCTGCCTGAGGCGATGCTCTACATCGCAGAGATCGTGAACCGCTTCGACCTGGTCGCGATCCAAGAAGTGCGTAGCGACCTCCGGGGCCTGAAGGAGCTGCGCCGGATCCTCGGTGGGAGCTGGGAATACCTTTTCAGCGATGTGACCGAGGGCCGACCCGGCAACGACGAGCGAATGGCCTTCCTCTACGACTCTCGCAAGGTGAGGTTCGGCGGCCTGGCCGGGGAGTTGGTTCTACCCGCGATGGAGGTCAGGGAGGGCGGACGGACGGTGCGGGTGCCGGTGGAGCAGATCGCTCGGACCCCTTTCATGGCCGGGTTCAAGGCAGGGTGGACCGACTTCGTCCTGGCCACGGTCCATATCCTCTATGGGACCCAGGAAGCCCTCGACGCCAACCGCCTGCGCGAGATCAGAGAGGTCGCCTCCCTGCTCGGGATGCGAGCCCGGAGCCGGAGCGGCTGGTCACGGAACCTGGTCCTTCTCGGCGACTTCAACATCTTCTCCAAGTCCGACGCAACGCTCACCGCCATGACCGACCAGGGATTCGTCATCCCGGAGCGTCTTCAGGCCATTCCCGGGAGCAATGTGAAGAAGGACAAGTTCTACGACCAGATCGCGTTCAACGCCCGCACGGGGTTCTTCGACCTCGCCGACCCGGCCAATCCGGAGCAGAGCGCGGGAGTGTTCGACTTCTTCGAGACCGTGTTCACCGAGGACGACCAGTCGACCTATCGGTCCTACATGGGTGACGCCTACGAGGTCAACAGCGAGGGAAATGCCCGGCCCGAGACCGGGGTCGGCTCCAAACAGTCCTATTACCGCACCTACTGGCGCACCTATCAGATGTCGGACCACCTGCCGATGTGGGTGAAGCTGCGCATCGACTACACCAACGACTATCTGGTCAAGCGTCGCGACGAGTGATGGGCCGTCCCCTCAACAGGCGATCACCCCCAAAGAGGTCGTGGGACCCGGGCCGGTGGGTGGGGGAGGGGAGAGGAACCGGGCCCGGGCCCCACGATGCGCGAAGGAAGATCTAGGTCGTGTGATTCACCTCTGCCACATAGATCTACCCCCGTGCTCAGGAGTGTAACCGGCCACAAGGCCCTGACTTCGGGAAGGACGTCTCGTTCCCTCGGTGTGTTACCAAATGTCAAGGCAACCCTTTGGGCCCACATTTACCTCACGCGTTAGCGTGGGCGTGTGGCCGAGTACCCATCGGAGTTCGAGCTGGAAGTCGCCCTGCGGGATGGCGGCGGCGCCCGGGTCCGCCCGATCAGGCCCGAGGACGGGCGCCTCCTGGTGGAGTTCTTCGAGAGGCTGGGACCCGAGTCGCGCTACTTCCGATTCTTCCGGATCAAAGAGACGCTCGAGCCGAAGGAAGTCGAGTTCTTCACTCACGTCGACTACGCGGATCGGATGGCACTGATCGCGGTGCTCGACGGCAAGATGATCGGGCTGGCCAGCTACGACCGGGAGCAGGCCAAGACCGACACCGCCGAGGTAGCCTTCGCCGTCGCCGACGAACATCAAGGGAGGGGCATCGGCACCCAGCTCCTTCAACTCCTCACCACCCACGCCCGGGCCCATGGTGTCCACAAGTTCGAGGCATTCGTCCTCCCCGAGAACCGGCAGATGATGAGGCTGTTTCGCAACTCGGGCTACGAGCTGACCCGGACCATCGACGAAGGTGTTTTCACCGTGGACTTCCCGGTGGCCGAGAGTGAGGGCATGCTCCAGGCCGAGTGGGAACGGGAGAAACGGGCGGTGGCCGCCTCGATCCTCCCGCTCTTCTTCCCCCGCTCGGTTGCGGTAATCGGCGCTTCTACCGATCCCCAATCGATCGGCGGCCGGCTGTTCCACAACATCCTGTTCGGTGGCTTCACCGGGCCCCTTTATCCGGTCAATCCCAAGACCAAGGTCATCGGCTCGGTTCGGGCCTATCCCACGATCGGCGAGGTGCCCGACGAGGTCGATCTGGCCTACATCGTCGTCCCCCAGCAGTTCGTGATCGAAGTGGCCCGAGAATGTGCTGCGGCCGGCGTGCGAGGCATCGTCGTAATCTCCGCCGGGTTCTCCGAGACCGGTGAGGTCGGGGCGAAACTCGAGGCCGAGTTGCTCGAGATCGTGCGCGACTCGGGGATGCGGATGGTCGGGCCCAACTGCATGGGCTTGCTCAACACTGCTCCTTCGGTGCAGCTCAACGGAACTTTCGCCCCGGTCTACCCGCCGGCGGGCAACGTGGCCATGTCCAGCCAATCGGGCGCCCTCGGCATAGCAATCCTGGACTACGCCACTCGCAACAACATCGGGATCTCCCAGTTCGTCTCCGTCGGCAACAAGGCGGATGTGAGCGGCAACGACCTGATCCTCTCCTGGGAGGACGACCCGCAGACCGATGTGATCACCCTCTATCTGGAGTCGTTCGGCAACCCGAAGAAGTTCTCCCGTCTGGCGCGGCGGATCGGGCGGCGCAAGCCGATCATCGCCGTCAAATCGGGGCGATCCGAGTCGGGGAGCAGGGCTGCGTCCTCTCACACCGGTGCTCTCGCCTCGTCCGACGTGGCGGTGCAGGCATTGTTTCGACAGGCCGGTGTGATCCGCGTCGACACGATCGAAGAGCTCTTCGATGCCGCCAATCTGCTTGCCCGCCAGCCGATCCCTACCGGGAGCCGGGTGGGGATCGTCACCAATGCCGGGGGGCCGGGGATCCTCGCCGCCGACGCCCTCGAGGCCAGTGGGATGGTCCTTCCTGAGCTCTCGTCCGGCTTGCAGGAGCAGATAGCGAGCCGGCTGCCGCCCGAGGCCTCGACCCGGAACCCCGTCGACCTGATCGCATCAGGCGGGCCGGTCGAATTCGAGCACGCCATCTCGCTCCTGCTCGATTCCGGCGAGATCGACGCCCTGATGGTGATCTACGTTCCCGTCTCGCCGGAGGGCGCCCAGGATGTGGCCGACGCCATCCAGAGATCTCAGCTCGCCTACGAGGGTGAGGTGACCCTGCTCTCCGTCTTCATGCAAACCGGAGACTCCGCCCACTATCTGGAAGGCGGCGAAGGCGGGAGGGCCGTGCCCACCTACCTGTTCCCCGAGTCGGCCGCTCTGGCCTTGGCCCGGGCCGTCCGACATGGGGAGTGGCGGCAACGAGATCCCGGGATCGAAGGGCGACTCGATGCGGCCGTCGAGGGGGATATTCGGAAATTGGTCGACCAGGCTCTGAACGAGGTGCCCGAGGATGGGGGTTGGCTCGATCCGGACACGGTCGACGCCTTGCTTCGGGCTGCCGGCCTGCGGGTACCCCGTTCCATCGTGGCTACGTCGAAGCGAGAAGCGATCGTGGCCGCTGCCGAGATCGGCGGCCCGGTCGTCATGAAGGTCATCTCCGAGTCGGCGCTGCACAAATCCGATGTCGGAGGAGTGGTCCTCGGAGTCGAGGGGGAGGCGGCGGTCGAGAAGGCATATGGCCAGGTGACGAAGGTGGTCGATGACGCCGACGGGGTCCTCGTCCAGGAGTTCGTCACTGGCGGCCACGAGGTCCTGATCGGGATGACTCAGGACCCCAATTTCGGCCCCCTGGTCGTATTCGGCCTGGGAGGGATCTACGTCGAGCTCCTCCAGGATGTTGCCTTTCGCATCCACCCGCTCACGGACGTGGATGCGTCGGAGATGATGCGCGAGACCAAGGGTTTCCGGCTGCTCGAGGGTTACCGCAACCAGCCGCAGGGCGATGTCGCTGCGTTGGAGGATGCGCTGATCCGGGTCTCGGGTTTGATCTCAGCCGTGCCCGAGCTTTTGGAGATGGACCTGAACCCGGTGAAAGTTCTCGAACCAGGTGCGGGTGTGGTCGTGGTAGATGCACGAATGAAGATCCGTCGTGTGGAGGCGAGGAAGCATCCCCGGATGCGGGACCTTCCCGGCGTCACGTCATGAAAGAGGAGGACTGATGGCGTTCTTGAAGATGATCGACGAGACGGTGGCCGACGGCGAGGTAGCGGTCATCTACGAACGGGACGTGGAGCGTGTCGGTTATCTCCCCAACTACACCAGGACTTTCTCGTTGCACCCCGGCGCCTACGACGCCTGGCGGCACCTGATCGCAGCCATCGCCAAGCCCATGGACGAGCGGCGTTACGAGCTGGCGACGGTCGGGGCAG
>JBOGEV010000072.1:0-1800 GCA_050742015.1 Acidimicrobiia bacterium | reverse complement strand
GGTGCGCACGGCGTGGCCGGACCCGGCGAGCCCGCCGGCGAGCGCCTCCCGGATCCGCTGGTCGTCCTCGATCACCAGCACCGATGCCACCGGGCCACGCTAGGCCCGCGGTGACCTCGCCCGGGAGGAGCCGGCGGTCCTTAACCAACCCTTAGGCCGGGGTTGGGCGTCGCCTAGGCCTCCGGCCGGGCACCATGGGGGCGTGCGGCGATCCCTGGCGCTCGTGGCGGTGTGGGTGCTGGCGGCGATGCTCGCCGCCGGCGTGGCCTGGGCCGGCATCGGCGTGGTCGGCGACCAGGTGACCGACGACCGCCCGGCGCCCTTGAGCGCCGACCAGGTCGCCCGGGCGGTGGCTGCGGGCCAGGCTGCGGGCACCCCCGCCCCACCCTCGGGCGGGTCGACGACGACCACGGCCGGACCACCGGCGGATGCGACCACGGAGACCTACAGGTTGGTGGGCGGCACCGTGACCCTGCGCTTCACGGCCGCGGGCGTGTCGGTCGTCGCCGCGACCCCCAACCAGGGATTCGACGTGGACTGGGAGCCGGAGCACGGCAACGGCGTGAAGGTCGAGTTCGAGAGCGACCAGCACGAGAGCAGGATCGACGCCTGGTGGGACGGCGGCCCGCAGGTCGAACCGCGGGAGAACGGCGACGAGGTCGAGACCGACGATGACGACGGCGACGACGACCGCGACCCCGGGTCGGGCGACGACGACGCCGGAGGTGGCGACGACGGCGACGACGGTGGCACCCGCGGCCCGGGCTGAGCCCTGACTTAGCCCACCCTTAGGGCCGGCCGGGGACGCCGTTACGGGCGGGACGCCGATGCTGGGGCCGATGGATCCCCGGAGCCGAAAGGACCCCCCAACAATGAAACCCCTCAGGCCACCACGTCGCACCCGCACGGTCGCCGGCATCGTGGGCGCCGGCATCGGCCTCGCCCTGGTCACGGGCGTCGGCCCGGCGCCCTCGCTCTTGGCCGCAGCGTCCGGCGATGACTCCGACGGCGGTTCGACGGCCTCGTCCACCGAAACCATCGGCCGGTCGGGCCGCGCGGCCGAAGCGCCGGGCGACGGGACGGTCGACGCCGCCGGGGCCGGCACCGTGACCTACACCCGCGACGGTGCGGGGTTCAGCCTCGTGAGCGCCGTGCCCGCACCGGGATGGCGGGTCGAGGTGGAGGACGCCGGGGGCGAGGAGGTCGAGGTCGACTTCCGTCAGGGCAGCCGCCGGGTCCAGGTCGAGGTCGAACTGGAGGACGGCGCCGTGCGGGAGCGGGTCCGCATCCGCGACGACGCGGACGGCACGGAGATCCGTATGGAGAACGGCGTCGTCGTGCGGGCAGAGCCGGGAGACCGCCGGGACGACGATGACCGGGACGACGACGGCCGCGACGACGACGACCGCGATGACGACGGCCGGGACGACGATGACCGGGACGACGACGGCCGCGACCACGACGGCCGGGACGACCACGGCGGCCGGGACGACCGCAGCAACAGTGGTCCCGGCTCCGGCATCGACGACCACGGCGGCCACGACGACCACGGTGACGACGACGACCACGGTGACGACGACGACCACGGTGACGACGACGACTAGGACACCGCCGGGGTCGCTCTGCCTGGCGGCCGGTGCCCGTCAGCCGGCGAACGCCAGGCAGTAGACGCGGGGGAGGGCTTCGGCCAGCTTGCGCCAGCTCTCCCCGGCGTCCTCGGACAGGTAGACCCGGCCGTAGCGCTCGCCGACGGCCACCAGGTTGCCGGCCGCGACGAGTCCGAACGTGTCGATGTTGTGG
>JBOGEV010000071.1:0-2459 GCA_050742015.1 Acidimicrobiia bacterium | reverse complement strand
CCCGAAACGGGGCCGGGCCGGCAACTTTCGGAAGCACTGGGACCAAAGACCATGACCACCATCACCGAGCCGATCCGCAGCGAGATCCAAATCCTCCAGCCCTACTCCCGGCTCCGGCTCACGGCCGGAATCCTGGGACGAGCCTGGCTGTGGTTCATCGCAGCCTGTGTTCTGATCACCCTCCTCCCGATCTTGTTCGGCTGGCAGCCATATGTGATCGTTACCGGGTCGATGGAGCCCGGCATCAGTGCCGGCGACGTCGTCCTCGTCTCGCCGGACCCCGCCATCGACGACTTGGTCGGCCGCGTGGTCAGTTTCGAAGACCCGGCCCGGGACGAGCACATCCTCACCCACCGGGTCGTGTCGTTCAACGACGACGGCACGCTGGTGACCAAGGGCGACGCAAATCCAACCGTCGACAGCATGCCCGTGCCCCATGAGTCGGTTACCGGTTTGGGACGGCTTCTCGTCCAGTTCGTCGGGCTCCCCGTGGTCTGGATCCTCACGGCGAACTGGCTGCCACTCATCGCCCAACTCGTCCTATTGCTCGCGGCGGTGGCGGCAACCGTTCTCGACTACGAGCGGGACAACCAGAACACGCGCAGCTTGCGTCGCAGGATCGACCAGAAGCAGCCGGCCGACCCGAAGCGGCTTCGAGCCCGGCCCTCGCCATCGGTCACTGTCGTGTTGATGGTCGCCCTCGCTGCCTCCCTGGGCTTTTCCGGCGAAACCGACCCCTCCGTCAGTGCTGCCGCCTTCACCGCGTCCTCCCCCAACACGGCAGACACCTGGGCCATCCCCAACTGGGCCTACACCAACGAGATCAATGCCCTCGACCCGTACCTCTACTGGAAGCTGGACGAGACGGGGACGGCCGGGACCGCGGCCGACGCATCGGGAAACGGGCGCACCGGCACCTATGCCCCGAGCGGCTCATCCGGCAATTTCGCCAGGCTCAACGACGGTGCACTGGCGACCGACACCCCTGATCGTGCGGTCCGCCTCGGTGCCAACGCCTGCATCAACACCCAATCCAACACCGCGATCAACGCTCCCCAGGTGTTCACCGTCATCGCATGGTTCCGCGCCCCGTCCAACTACGGCAACGGGGGGAAGCTGATCGGCTTCGAACGCCCCCGCACCGGCGTTTCCGCCCCCACTGACGGCGCCTACGACCGGCATCTCTACATGGACGGACAGGGAAGAATCTGGTTCGGGGTATACAACAACGCACATGTCGCCCTGAACTCCGCCACCGGGCTCAACAACGATCAGTGGCACATGGCGGTGGGCACCCAGAGCTCGGCTGGAATGCGTCTCTACATCGACGGTGTCGAGGTGGCTTCCAACGGAAACTCCGTCGCCGAGACCCAGACCGGCTGGTGGCGCGCTGGTTGCGGGAACCTCGCGGGTTGGGGCGACCGCTGGGGAGGGGGCAACGATCCCGGGACCGACTCTGCCACCAGTCAGAACCGCACCTTCGCCGCCTCCCTGGACGAAGTCACCGTCTACTCGGGCACCGCGCTCAGCCCGGAGCAGGTCGCCTTCCTCTACTGGACCCGCTGAGCCCCCCAATTTCGCGACCCCCGGGCCTGGACACACCCCGGGGTCGCGGATATCTCAGCCGGGCAGGTCGGCCTGGAACACCCGGGTCTCGCTGACGTTGGGGTAAGCGACTTCGGTGATCACCCCGGCCAAGGGCCCGGCCAGGTAGTTGAGCACAGCCTGCTCGTAGGTCACCCCGAGCGTGGTGAACGGGAGGCCTCCGAAGTTGTAGCCGTCACCACCCGACCCGTCGGGCTCGGTGGCCCGGGCCAGGAAGTCGATGGTGGCGACGTCGAAGGTGAGGCTGGGGTCGGGGAAGCCTCCTGTGGCCTCGTCGTAGACCACCGTTCCCCCCACCTCGATCTGCTTGACCCGGTCCACGTTCGGCGTGCCGGTCGACTCCCAGGTGAAGGTCATCCCGGAGATATGGGCGAACCGCCCGTCGACGAACTCGACACGCGAGACCGCGTTCTCGAGCAAGACTTTCAGCTGGGTCACCGGCAGGTCTTCAACGACCGACACGAAGTTGGGAAACGGGAACTGGTTGTTGATGTCGAGCCGGGACACGTTCACCGGAGAACCGGGGGTTGCATCCGGGAAGAGGAGCGCGTCCGGTTGCCGGATCCCACCCCCGTTCTGAATGGAGATCACCGGCGTGTCCACACCAAAGGTCGGCGCCAATTGCTGCGCCTGCCAGAGCAAGGAGTCGGCCGCCAGGTTCCCCAGGTTTGTGTTGCTCACCCGCTCTCCGGGCGCAGTCACATCGATCGGGAAGACGGCCATAGGCGGGGTGCCGGCGACGAGAATGGTGCCGCGGGCCGAGTTCAGAGGAACCTCGGTCGAGGCGACCACCGTGGTCGCCAGGGCGTCGACGAAAGCCGTGACCGGCTCCACCACCCGCCGTGTCACCTTGC
>JBOGEV010000070.1:0-13177 GCA_050742015.1 Acidimicrobiia bacterium | reverse complement strand
GCCATGTGCCCGTGGAATCAGCAGGACCGCCGGTACAGGCGGTCCTGCTGTTCATTCTTTATGCAGGGCGTCACGTATCCGTGACGCCCTGCATTAGGTTTCCTACTCCTCTTCGTCGGCCCCTTCGCCGAGGCTGCCGCCCAGGGAGGCGAGCCATTCGGCGGGGTCGTCGGGGAGGGACTCGTCTTCGCCGGGGGCGGAGAGCCCGCCGTCGAGGAAGCCGAGCGAGGCGACCGTCGTGGCGCCGGGCAATGCCGGCTGCAGCGCCTGGTACTGCTGGGCGCCGGTGCCGGCCGGGATCAGCTTGCCGATGATCACGTTCTCCTTGAGCCCGCGCATGAAGTCGGAACGACCCTGGATGGCGGCATCGGTCAATACCCGCGTCGTCTCCTGGAAGGAGGCGGCGGAAAGCCAGGAGTCCGTAGCCAGAGACGCCTTGGTGATCCCCATCAGCTCGGGCCTGCCTTCGGCCGGCCGCTTCCCTGCTGCAACCAGTTCCCGGTTGGCGTCACGGAAGTTCTGATCATCGATCAGGGCCGCGGGCAGGAAGTCGGAGTCACTGGGTGATACCACCCTGACCCGGCGCAGCATCTGGCGCACGATCATCTCGATGTGCTTGTCGTGGATCTCCACGCCCTGGGAGCGGTACACCTCCTGTACCTGGTCGACCAGGTACTGCTGGGTAGCGCGGACTCCGCGGATTTCCAGGACCTCCTTCGGATCGAGCGGGCCTTCCGTCAGTTGGGTCCCGGCCTCGATCTCGACTCCGTTGGCGACACGCATCTTGGCATAACGGGAGATCGGATAGATAGCCTCCTCGTCTCCGGTCTGAACCACGATGCGTCGGCCATCCCCGTCCTCGACGAGGGAGACAACACCCTTGGCGTCGGCGAGGACCGCCTTGCCCTTCGGGGTGCGGGCCTCGAAGAGCTCGACGACCCGGGGCAGGCCATGGGTGATGTCCTCACCCGCGACACCACCGGTGTGGAACGTGCGCATGGTGAGCTGGGTGCCCGGCTCGCCGATCGACTGGGCGGCCATGATCCCGACTGCCTCACCGGTCTCGACCATCCGCCCGGTGGCGAGTGACAGGCCATAACAGGCCTGGCAGACCCCGCCCCGGGTCTCACAGGTCAGCGGTGAGCGAACCCGGATCGACTCGATGTCGGCACCTTCGATGGCGTGCAGCTCCTTGGTCCCGAGCACGGTCCCCGCGCGCAGCTTGTCGTCGTCGACGGTGGCCACCAGGGTGCGGCCTTCCTTGAGGTCGTCGGCGAGGGCGCGCCCGAAGATGCGGGACCTGAGGTTCCGGATCTTGTTGCCACGCTCGTCGACCACCGAGATCACGATTCCCTTGTCGGTCTCACAGTCGTCGTCGAGGATGATCATCTCCTGGGAGACGTCGACCAGACGCCGGGTCAGATATCCCGAGTCGGCGGTCCGCAGCGCGGTGTCGGCCAGACCCTTGCGGGCCCCGTGGGTGGAGATGAAGTACTCCAACACCGACAGCCCCTCGCGGAAGTTGGAGATGATCGGGCGAGGGATGATGTCACCCTTCGGGTTGGCCACCAGACCACGCATGCCGGCGATCTGACGGACCTGCATCATGTTCCCTCTGGCGCCTGAGCCAACCATCATGTCGAGAGCGTTGAACCGCTCCGACTTGAGGCTTCCCTTCATGGCGTCGGTCACCTTCTCGGTGGCCTCCGTCCAGATCTCGATCAGCTCCTGACGACGCTCCTCGTCGGTGACCACGCCCTTCTGGAACAGGCTCTGGACCTTCTCGGCCCGATCCTCGTACTCCTCGAGGATCTTGGCCTTGTCGGCCGGAGTGCGGACATCCTCCAGGGCGATGGTCAGACCGGCCTTGGTGGCGAACCGGAAGCCGAGCTCCTTGATCCCGTCCAGGGTCTCGGCGACCGCAGATCGCGGGTAGAGCTCGATCACGGTCTCGATGAGCCGACGGATGTCCGACTTGATCACGACCGAGTCGACGAAGGGGAACCCCTCGGGCAGGGCCTGGTTGATGAAGACGCGGCCCAGGGTCGTCTCCGCCAAGGCGTCGGGGCTGAGCGGCTCCTCGGTCAGCAGGGTGCCCAGGGTCGGCTTGAGATCGGCGTGCATCTCGGGGTCACCGGTGAGATCACCGAGCCGAATCTTGATCGGCGCATGCAGCGAAAGCTCGCCGATCTCGTAGGCCATCAATGCCTCGTCGAAGTCGACGAAGCGACGACCGGCGCCCTTGGCTTCCTCGACGTGCTCGGACAGGTAATAGATCCCGATGACCATGTCCTGAGACGGAGTCACGATGGGACGGCCCGAGGCCGGCGACAGCACGTTGTTCGAGCTCAGCATGAGGATCCTGGCCTCGGCCTGCGCCTCGGCGGAGAGCGGGAGGTGCACAGCCATCTGGTCCCCGTCGAAGTCGGCGTTGAACGCCTCACACACCAACGGGTGGATCTGGATCGCCTTGCCCTCGACCAAAACCGGCTCGAAGGCCTGGATGCCGAGACGGTGCAGAGTCGGCGCCCGGTTGAGCAGGACGGGGTGCTCCTGGATCACGTCAGAGAGGACGTCCCAGACCTGGGGGCGCTGCCGCTCCACCATCCGCTTGGCCGCCTTGATGTTCTGGGCCAGGTCGAGATCGACGAGGCGCTTCATCACGAATGGCTTGAACAACTCCAGCGCCATGATCTTGGGGAGGCCGCACTGGTGCAGCTTGAGCGACGGGCCGACCACGATCACCGAGCGTCCCGAGTAATCGACGCGCTTTCCGAGCAGATTCTGCCGGAACCGGCCTTGCTTGCCCTTGAGCATGTCGGACAGTGACTTGAGGGCACGGTTGCCCGGCCCGGTCACCGCTCGCCCGCGGCGCCCGTTGTCGAACAGGGCGTCGACCGCCTCCTGGAGCATCCGCTTCTCGTTGTTGACGATGATCTCCGGAGCACCCAGATCGAGCAGCCTCTTGAGCCGGTTGTTGCGGTTGATCACCCGGCGATAGAGATCGTTGAGGTCGGAGGTGGCGAAACGGCCGCCGTCGAGCTGGACCATCGGCCTCAGGTCGGGCGGGATGACCGGGACTGTCTCCAGGATCATGTCCTCGGGCCGGTTCTCGCCCTCCCAGAACGGCTTGACCACCTTCATCCGTTGGGTGGCGCGCTGGCGCTTCTGGGCGGACCCGGCGTCGAGGTTCACCTCGAGTTGGGCCATCTCGGCATCGAGATCGAGATGGGCGAGCAGTGCCTTGACCGCCTCGGCACCCATGCCGCCCTCGAAATAGTCGGCGTATCGGAAATAGATCTCGCGCCAGAGCTGCTCGGACTCGACCAGGTCCTTGGGCTTGAACTTGCGGAAGGTGTCGTAGGCATCCTCGATCAGCTCGATCTCGCGGTCGGACCGCTCCTGGCGATCCTTGATCTCACGCTCGACTTCCTTCTTGCGGGCGTTGATCTCCTGGCTCTTGGCCCCGCCTTCCTCCATACGCTCCAGCTCGTCTTCCAGCGCCTCGAGGCGAACCTGGTTCCACTCGGCGAACTCGGAGCGAACCACTTCGATCTCGTCCCGCATCGCAGCCTCGAGCTCGGGCAGGTCCTTCTGCCGCTTCTCGTCGTCGACCGATGTGATGATGTAGCTGGCGAAGTAGATGACCTTCTCCAGCTCCTTGGGGGACATGTCGAGCAGGTAACCGAGCCGGCTGGGGACACCCTTGAAGAACCAGATGTGCGTAACCGGCGCGGCGAGCTCGATGTGACCCATCCGCTCCCGCCGCACCTTGGAGCGAGTGACCTCGACACCGCAGCGCTCGCAGATGATCCCCTTGTAGCGAATCCTCTTGTACTTGCCGCAGTAGCACTCCCAGTCCCGCTGGGGACCGAAGATGCGCTCGTCGAAGAGACCCTCCTTCTCCGGTCGGAGGGTGCGGTAGTTGATCGTCTCCGGCTTCTTCACCTCGCCATAGGACCAGGCCCGGATCTGGTCGCTGGAGGCGAGGCCGATCTTCAGTTCATCAAAAAGCTGCTGCGCCATGTACTCGTCTTCCCGTCCTTCGTTTCAGTTGCGCCTGCGTTATATAAAACCGTTGGCTATTCCGAGTCGGGGCGCTCGGGCCGGCTGAGGTCGATGCCGAGGGTCTCCACGGATCGGTAGGTCTCTTCCTCCAGCTCACGGAGCTCGACTTCCTCACCGGCGGAGAGCATCTCGACGTTGAGGCAGAGGCTCTGCATCTCCTTGACCAGGACCCGGAACGATTCCGGGATGCCCGGCTCGGGGATGTTGTCCCCCTTGACGATGGCCTCGTACACCTTGACCCGTCCCTGGACGTCGTCCGACTTGATGGTGAGCAACTCCTGGAGGGCGTAGGCAGCGCCATAGGCCTCCAAGGCCCAAACTTCCATCTCCCCGAACCGCTGACCACCGAACTGGGCCTTACCCCCGAGCGGCTGCTGGGTGATCATGCTGTAGGGGCCGGTGGACCGGGCATGGATCTTCTCGTCGACCAGATGGACCAGCTTCAGCATGTAGATGTAACCCACGGTCACCGGGCTGTCGAAGGGCTCTCCGCTGCGGCCGTCGTACAGAACCGCCTTGCCGTCGTCGCCGACCAGACGATCACCGTCCCGGTTGGGCCTTGCACTCTGGATCACCTGCATGATCTCGTCCTCGCGGGCGCCGTCGAACACGGGGGTGGCCACCTTGGTCCAGGGCTGGGCGCCGCCGACTGCCGGGCTCGTGCCCTCGAAGGGCTCCCACCCCTGGGCCGCGGCCCAGCCGAGATGGGTCTCGAGGACCTGCCCCAGGTTCATCCGGGAAGGGACACCCAACGGGGAGAGGATGATGTCGACAGGGGTGCCGTCGGGTAGGAAAGGCATCTCCTCCTCGGGGAGGACCTTGGAGATGACCCCCTTGTTGCCGTGACGGCCGGCCAGCTTGTCACCTTCGGAGATCTTGCGCTGCTGGGCGACATAGATGCGGACCAGCTCGTTGACTCCAGGCGGTAGGTCGTATCCCTCGGCCCGCTTGAACACCTTGACCGCGATGACCTTGCCGTTCTCACCATGAGGGACCTTGAGCGAGGTGTCACGGACCTCACGTGCCTTCTCGCCGAAGATGGCACGCAGCAGGCGCTCCTCGGGGGTGAGCTCGGTCTCGCCCTTGGGGGTGACCTTGCCGACCAGATAGTCTCCGGGGCCGACCTCGGCGCCAACGCGGATGATCCCCTCGTCGTCGAGGTTGGCCAGCACCTCCTCGGGGACGTTGGGGATGTCCCTGGTGATCTCCTCCGCCCCGAGCTTGGTGTCGCGGGCATCGATCTCATGCTCCTCGATGTGGATCGAGGTGAGGACGTCGTCCTTGACCAGACGCTCGGAGATGATGATCGCGTCTTCGAAGTTGTGGCCCTGCCACGGCATGAAGGCGACGAGCAAGTTGCGCCCGAGGGCGAGCTCGCCGGTCTCGGTGGAAGGCCCGTCCGCCAGGACGTCGCCCACCTTGACCGTATCCCCCTCACGCACGAGGGGCTTGTGGTTCATGCAGGTGCCCTGATTGGACCGTCGAAACTTGTCGAGGACGAAGGTGTGCTTCTTGTTGGTCTCCTTCTCCTTGATGACGATCTCGTCACCAGTGACCTCGACCACCTCGCCGGTGACCGGGGAGACGATCATGTCGCCGGAGTCCTGGGCTGCCCGCTGCTCGACACCGGTCCCGACCAGCGGGGCATCGGCGGTCAGGAGCGGGACGGCCTGGCGCTGCATATTGGAGCCCATCAGGGCGCGGTTGGCGTCGTCGTGCTCCAGGAACGGGATGAGGGAGGTCGACACCGACACGATCTGCTTCGGTGACACGTCCATGTAATCGACGTCCTTCGGCGGCACGTAGTCGACCTCGCTGCCGTCACGGCGGACCAGGACCCTCGGGTTCTGGAACGCACCGTCCTCCTTGATGGGCGCATTGGCCTGAGCGATGATGAATCGCTCCTCCTCGATGGCGGTCAGGTACTCGACCTGGGTAGTGACCTTGCCCCCCTCGACCTTGCGGTAGGGGGTCTCGATGAAGCCGAACTCGTTGACCCGGGCATAGGAGGCCAGGGAGCCGATCAGACCGATATTCGGGCCTTCGGGTGTCTCGATGGGGCACATCCGCCCGTAATGGGAGGGGTGCACGTCACGGACCTCGAAGCCGGCGCGCTCACGGGAGAGCCCGCCCGGGCCTAGCGCCGAGAGACGTCGCCGATGGGTGAGCCCGGCCAGCGGGTTGGGCTGGTCCATGAACTGGGACAGCTGGGAGGTGCCGAAGAACTCCTTGATCGCCGCAGTTACCGGGCGGATGTTGATCAAGCTCTGGGGCGTGATCGCGTCCGGGTCCTGGGTGGTCATCCGCTCCCGGACCACGCGCTCGAGACGGGTGAGACCGACCCGCACCTGGTTCTGGACCAACTCGCCGACAGTGCGAATCCGACGGTTGCCGAAGTGGTCGATGTCGTCGGTGTTGACGTTGACCTCGGTCCCGGTGTGGGTGATCATCGTGCTCTCACCGGCGTGCAGGGCCACCAGGTACTTGATGGCGTCGATGATGTCCTCGTCCCGGAGGAGTTGGAGACCCTCGGCCCGATAGTCGGCGGGACTGTCCTCGCGGTACTTCTGGCTGATCTTGTAGCGGCCGACCCGGGTCAGGTCGTAGCGCTTTGGGTTGCGGAAGAGGGTCTGGATCAAACCGCGGGCCGACTCGACGGTGGTCGGCTCACCGGGACGCAGCTTGCGATACAGGTCGAGGAGTGCCTCTTCCTTGGTGTGTGCCGTGTCCTTCTCGATCGTGTTCCTGATCGACTCCGCGCCATCGAACATGGCCAGGATCTCCTCGTCGGTCTCGGCGATGCCGAGGGCCTTGAGGAAGGCGGTGATGTATTGACGGCGCTTGCGGTCGACCCGGACCCCGATGGTGTCCTTCTTGTCCGTGTCGAACTCGAGCCATGCACCCCGGCCCGGGATGATCTTGCCCGAGTAGATGTCCTTGTCCGAGGTCTTGTCCGGAGTGACGTCGAAGTAGATGCCCGGGGAGCGGACCAGCTGGGACACGATCACTCGCTCGGTGCCGTTGATGATGAACACGCCCTTGTCGGTCATGATCGGGAAGTCGCCGAGGAAGACCTGCTGCTCCTTGATCTCACCGGTCGAGCGGTTCATGAACCGGGCGGTGACGAACAGGGGCATCGCATAGTTCGAGTCGCGCTCCTTGGCCTCCTCGAGGCTCATCTGCGGCTCGCCGAAGCGGTGGTCGGTCAGCTCGAGGGCGAGGGAGCCGGTGAAGTCTTCGATCGGGCTGATCTCCTCGAAGATCTCGCGGAAACCCTCGTCGAGGAACCATTTGAACGATTCGTGTTGTACTGCCAGGAGGTCGGGTAGGGGTAGGACTTCGGGGATTTTTCCAAATGAAAAGCGCTCAGCAACGCGCGAAACCAAGGGGGGCCTCCTGAGGAATGCGGATCAGATCTAAGTAACGCAGACAAGGCATGCTAACAGACGCGTCAGCATGCCTCCAATTTAATCTTCAGTTGTCGAAACAGCCGCTCCGCCGACTCTACGCCGACTCGACAGCGGCCTGCCCCGGACCCGAAGGTCGTAGGTCAGCATACAACCGGGTCGGGAAATGAGTCAAGGGTCTCCGGACCCACTGCGCCCGAGAGGTCCTACGAAACCGAGATGCGGTCCAGCTTGGTCGGGTCGAGGACTCGGATGTGGCGGTAGCCGGTCTCGACGGCGCCCTGGTCGCGCAGACGACCCAATGCCTCGTTGACCGACTGCCGGCTGACCCCGAGCAGGGTGGCGATCGTGGTCTGGGAGAGATGGACGTCCCCGCGCTGGTCGGCCTCCTCCCCCAGCAGGTCGGCCACCTGACCCAGGACCGTCTTGTGCATGAGCCGGATCACCCGACGTTGCATCCCCTCGAGTTGGCGCAACCCCGCCACCAGCCAGCGGAGGCAGATCGCCGGGTTGCGCGCCAACTCTCGCAGCAGTTGGTCGCGACCGAATCGGAACACCCTGACCCGGCTCAGCGCCTGGGTCGAGGAGATGTAGGGCGTTCCCCCGAACATGGCGATGTCCCCCAGCACGGCGCCGGCCCCGACATGGGCCACCACTCGTTTGGCGGGGCCTTCGCCCCGGTAGACCTCGATATTGCCGGACTCCACGAGGTATACAGCCGATGCCTCGTCGCCCTCCCGGAACAGAAGGGCGCCGGGGTATTTGGACACGACCTCGGCGACACCGATCAGGGCCTCGAAGTCCTGCGTGCTGAGCGGGGCGTAATCGGCGCGACCGAAGGACCGGGCCAGCCACGCCATGTGCTGCTGGTCGGCCTGGTTCACCATCGGCTCGGCGACCTGGGCCCGCGCGCCGTTGTTCCCCATGCGCAGGACATGGCGGGATTGGCCGTACCATGTCATGGGATTTGGCCAAGCACGCTGCCCCACTCTCCATCTTCAGCTGGGCCTTCTTGGCTCTCGGGTTCGTCCTTTTTGCGCTCGCAGGCCTCGGCTGGTCCAACCATGTCTCGAGCGAGGGCGAGACAGTGGCCAACAATGTCATCTACTCGGGCGTCTCGCTCGAGGGGGTCGCACCCGCCCAGGTGGAGGCCGCAGTCGCCGACCGTGCGGCGGAAGTCCTGACCCGTGGGATCGTCATCGACTTTGAACAGGGCGAGCTGGCCGTCCCCATTGGGACGATTGGCTTCACCTATGACCAACCGGCGACGGCCCAGCAGATTCTTGGTGCCCGTCATCGAGGGTCGGTGTGGAGGCAGTTCGCCTCCTGGGCACTCGGCGGGTTGGTCCCCGATCAGGTCGAAGAGCAGTGGGCATTCGACCCCGAGACTGCCCGGACCGCCCTCGACAACCATCCCGGCCTGACCCCGGTCGTGGTCGCCGAGCCGGGCATCAGTCCCGACGGCGCCGGGCAACTCCTGCTGATCCCTGGAGTGATCGGGACCGAGGCCGACATCGACGAGATCGTCGCCCAACTTGGCAACGTCGACCTCATCGACCCACCCGACCGAGTGGTCATCGAAGTCGAGGAGATCCATCCCACGGTCTCGGACGAGGAGGCTCAAGAGACCGTCGACCGACTCAACGAGTCGACCGGAGACGGGATCGGGATCTCGGTCGCCGGCAAAGGCGCCGTCCTCCCCGCGGGCGTGGTTCAGGCCCAGCTGCAGTTCGAGATCGGTGGCGGCGAGATCCAGGCCAGTTTCGACGGAGAAGGCCTGCAGGCGGCAATGGAAAACGCGATCGTGGGCCCGGTTGGCCCATTCGTGGAGCCCACCTTCGACGTCGTCGACGATGTGGTCGCCGTCGTCACACCCGGCGACCCACCACCGGTGTGTTGTGAGCAGGGAGCAGGCGAGTGGCTCGGCGGCCAGATCCTGGCCGGCGAGCGCGGGCCTTTCGCCCTCCAACCGAGACCGACCGTCGACCCTGCCCTCACGGCTTGGGCCGATGGGAGCCTCGTCGTGGAGAAGGTCAGCGAGTTCACCACCCCGCACGCCTGCTGCGAGACGAGGGTGCGCAACATCCAACGCATCGCCGACATCGTGCGCGGGGTCTATCTGGTGCCTGGGGAGACACTTTCGTTGAACGAGTTCGTCGGCCCTCGCACAGTCGAGAACGGATTCTTCGCCGCGGGGGCGATTCGGTCGGGCCACCTCATCCAGGAGATCGGCGGGGGCGTCTCCCAGTTCGCCACGACCATCTTCAACGCCGCCTACTTCGCCGGGATGGACTTCGTCGAGTACCGAAGCCACAGCATCTACTTCTCGAGGTATCCGTATGGGAGGGAGGCGACCATCTCCAACCCGGCCCCGGATCTGGCGATGACCAATACGACCGACTATCCGATCTTGATCTGGACCTCCTATTCGGATACCTCGATCACGGTGAGCATGTACTCGACCCGGCACATCGAGATCGCCGAGCTGGACCAGCGCTCCTCACGTCGTCAGGAATGCACCCATGTCGAGACTGATCGACAACGGACATATCCGGATGGACGAGTGGTGGTGGACACCTTCATCGCCGACTACCGGCCGGCTGAGGGGATCGACTGCGGCGGCAATCCCATCCCGCCGCCTGTTTGACTTGCGGCGGACTTTGCCTCGGCCCACCGTCAGCCCGCCACGATTCCACGGTCGCTCATCCAGGCAGGCCTTCGGCAAACAGACGCCGGTCCGCCGCATGCTTCCGCCGCGTCGAACGCTGAGGCGGGCTGGACTATCGCCGCGGCGCGATAGCTGGGAAGGCGATGGCGCCCACGGCCGGGTCGTCTCCATAACCCAGGGCATCGAGCACGACGAGGGCGATCACCGTCAAGATCACGGCGAAGACCAGACCGATCAACCATGGGGGCAGTTGGCGTTTCTCGTCGCTCACACCGTCATTCTGACGCATGTAGGGCGGACATGCAGAAGGCCCCGGCTTGGGGGGACCGGGGCCTTCTGCCGCTGCGAAGAATCGGTGCTCAACCCTCGATTGCTTCGGGGACCGTGCTCACCGTGATCTTGCGAGCCTTGGCCGTCTCCGCCATCGGGATGGATACGGTGAGGACACCACGGTCGAGACTCGCTTCGACTCCATCGGGGTCGAGACCCTCGCCGAGGAAGAAGCGACGGGCAAAGGAGCCGAACGGGCGATCCTGGATCAGGGCGGAGCGATCCTCGTCGTCGCCCAAGGGACGATCGACGGTGATGGCCAGTGTCTTCTGGTCCAAGGTGATCTCGATTGCGTCTTCGGATACACCCGGGACATCGATCTCGACGAAGTAGCGGTCGCCCTTGCGATAGACGTCGGCGTTCATGAAGCGCCGGGTGCCTACCCGGGCGGACGGCCATTCGAAGTCGTGGAAGAACGGGTCAAAACGATGCAGCATGATGCTCGATACCTCCTGGTTCACCTAGTCGTGAGCAATTTCCTCCGTCATCATACCGCAATGAATTTGATAGGTTCAATAGCAGATTACTTAAAGGTCGACCGATGGCGCGGGCCACGCTATGCAGATCAACGGTCCCCGATCTCTACGATGCGGCCGGTGAGTAGCAAGACGGTGATCGGGTGGAGGGAGTGGGTGCAGTTGCCCGACCTGGGTGTGTTCGAGATGAAGGCCAAGGTGGACACCGGGGCCGACAACTCCTCGCTCCATGCATTCAACCTCGAGCGATTCGAACGTGACGGCACCGAGTACCTTCGCTTCGAGATCCACCCCAAGCAAAGGTCGAGGAAGCCCACGATCCAGTGCGAGGCGCCGTTGGCCATGGAGAAGAAGGTGAAGAACCCAGGTGGCCGGAGTGAGCTGCGACCGGTGATCCGGACCAAGCTGATCGTGGCCGGCGTCGAGATCGAGGCCCTGGTCAACCTGACCAGCCGCGATGAGATGGGTTTCCGAATGCTCCTCGGCCGACGTGCAGTGAGGAACAAGTTCGTCATCGACCCCGGACAAAGTTACGTGGGCTCCCGCCCCCGTCGTGATGAGGCAGAGGGATGAAGATCGCCATCCTCTCCCGCAGCGCGAATCTCTACTCGACCCAGCGCCTCAAAGAAGCCGCGGTGGAACGGGGCCACGAGGTTTCGATCGTCGACTATCTGCGCTGTTACATGGAGATCTCGGCGAGAAAGCCCAAGGTCCTGTTCCGCGGCGAGGAGGTCCGCCCCGACGCAGTCATCCCCCGGATCGGCGCCTCTTACACCTTCTACGGGGCCGCGGTGGTCCTCCAGTTCGAGATGGCCGGGGTGTTCACACTGAACGACTCCCAGGCGATCAGTCGATCGCGGGACAAATTGCGCTCGCTGCAACTCCTCTCCCGGGCGGGGGTCGGCTTGCCCACAACCAGCTTCGCCCACTCCACCCAGGACATCGACGGCCTGCTCGAGGTGGTGGGAGGCACACCGATCGTGGTCAAGCTCCTCGAAGGCACCCAGGGTCTGGGCGTCGTCCTCGCCGAGACCAGGAAGGCGGCCGAGTCGGTCATCTCCGCCTTCCGCCAGCTCGATGCCAACATCCTGGTTCAGGAGTATGTGAAAGAGGCCCGTGGCGCCGACATCAGGGCCTTCGTGGTCGGGGGAAAGGTGGTCGCCGCCATGAAGCGGCAAGCCTCCCCCGGTGAGTTCCGCTCGAACCTCCACCGCGGCGGCGAAGCGGAAGTGATCAAGCTAACCCCGGCGGAGCGAGCTACCGCGGTGCGGGCCGCCAAAACGATGGAGCTGAATGTGGCCGGGGTCGACCTGCTCCAGTCAGACAGCGGCCCGATGGTGCTCGAAGTCAACTCGTCACCCGGTCTGGAGGGGATAGAGGCGGCCAGCGGGGTCGACATCGCTGACACGATCATCGAGTTCATCGAGGACAACGCCGAGCACGAGCCGGCCAGACGCGGTCGTGGTTGACACCCGAAACGACCCGATCACCATCGGCAAGGTGACCGTCTCCCCGGGGCGGAAGGTGAGGATCGAGCTTCCCTTCGCCCATCTCCCCTCGGGAACCGAGGCCTCGCTCCCCATCGCGGTGATCAACGGTCGGACCTCGGGGCCCAACATCTGGGTCTCGGGCGGGATCCACGGCGACGAGATCAACGGTGTCGAGGTGGTGAGGAAGGTCATGAAGGCCCTCGACGCCAAGAGTCTGCGCGGGGCGGTGATCGCAGTGCCCATCGTCAACCCCCTCGGGTTCTTGATGCGGTCTCGCTACGTGCCGGATCGGCGCGACCTGAATCGCGTCTTCCCTGGTTCGCCCCGCGGGTCGACCGCCTCCCGGCTGGCACATCTGTTCATGACCGAGGTGGTGGCCCACTGCTCGGTCGGCATCGATTGTCACACCGCCTCCAACCACCGCACCAACCTGCCCCAGGTGCGCGCCGACATCGACGACCCGGAGACCCTCCGGCTGGCGCGCGCGTTCGGGGCCCCGTTCACGATTAAGTCTCGGCTGCGCGACGGCTCGCTCCGCCAGGCCGCATCCGAACAGGGCATCAAGATGCTTCTCTATGAGGGCGGAGAGGCGGATCGCTTCGACGAGGCGGCGGTCACCTTCGGCTACAACGGGGTGATGCGGACCCTGCGGTCCCTGGGGATGGTCGACGGGAGGATGCCGACGGCGACAACCACCACGCTGGTGCGACGCACCACATGGGTGCGGGCACGGCGAGG
>JBOGEV010000069.1:0-3411 GCA_050742015.1 Acidimicrobiia bacterium | reverse complement strand
TGTCTCGGATCCGTCGAGAAGACGGCGTCGAGCACTTCGTGCGCTTTCGTCTTCGAGATGTCGGTCTTCTTGGCCAGCTTGGCGGCGAAGTCGTCCTTGGTCATTCCCGACCCCTTTCCTGGAGCCTTGCCCCGCAGCGGCCGGCGGCCGCGTTCCCCGGGGCTTCACGGTGGAGAAGTCTGAGTGCGATGTTGGGACCCGGTTGCGAGGTCCGTCGCGCTGCCACGACGGCGCCCGGACCATGGGCCTCCCCAATCTTGTGCCAGAGGCGGCCTCCGACAAGTCCAGTCCCAACGCGGGTTCCGCCTTCTCGAGCCTGGCTAGGGCCGCTACCCCCTCGAGAACGCAAGCCGCATGAGTCGAGCGTTCATGCCGTCGCCCATGTCTTCTAACTGCAGACGAGGATGACGAAGGCGGTCGCTCTATCCGGGAGGGTCGTCACCTGGCCGCCTACAGTGCGTCCACACAGGAAAGGTCGACTTCCGTCGCTTCGAAAGCCTGCACCGTGACGGTGACGGAAGTGCAGGCGAGTCCGTCCTCGCTCACAGCCAGGGTGTAGACGCCCGCCGGCAGCTCTTCAAAAAAGAACGAGCCGTCGAACGTCGAGGTTGCCTCGCGCGCGCCCCCTGGGCCGGTGAGCGAGACGCGGGCGCCTTCGATGCGGTCGCCTTCGATAGGATCTACGTTCTCGGCGTATCTGACGATCCCAACGATCCCCCCCAGCTGGGGGCGGTTGGCGTCGGGATCGACGGGATTGGAATCGCACGCCGCGGCCATGGCCACGACGGAGGCTAGGCATACCAGTCGCAAGAACAGCCAGTTCATGGTTTCCTTTCTGCGGCATCGCGGGTCGCTCTGCGATCGAGACCCGGTCGCCGCCCGGACGGAGCCGCGCTTGAAGGGGCCGGAGATGGAGCGAAGCACCATTGCTTGATCACGGGAAGCAGTATGAGCGGCCGGGCTCACCCGGGAATCAGCTTCGACTCAGCGCGGGGCCGTATCGCCCTCCTGAAGCCGATACCGACCCCTTGGTGGGGACCAGCTCGCCTGCTCCACATCGAAGGACATCGATCTCGGCAGGCTGTCGGCGACGATGAGGGTGGGAACTCCCAGCCGCACCGCGAGCCGCGCCGCGGGTCCCAGCGAGTCGCCGCCGAAGGCGAGCCCGATGTCGTGGTCTACCTGGAAGATCCCGCGGGTGACCGGATCGCCGTTCGGCTCGAGAACGTCCACCTGATAGCGAAGCCCATGGTACACGTAGAGGATCTTCGTCTCGCCCGGCTCGAAGCGACCGGTGAAGGTGGTCGGGGCTTCCAGCTTCTGGTCGGCGGTGGGCTCGATCGCAAGAACGAGCTCGCGGTCGGTGTCGTTGCGGAGCTCGATGACCCTGAGGTGCATGGGGCTTCTCTGAGTCGAGATGGGCGCCGCGCAGGCGACGGCGGCGCACAGCCCGACCACCGAGCAGAGCGAGCTCTTCCTCATCAGCGCCCCCACGACGGCGCGCTATCGGCACGATCGCTGGTGATTCGCTCGAGACCTCTGCCGTCCAGGTTGACGATGTGCAACCCCGGCTCGTTTGCTCCACCCACGAACACGATCCGGGTCCCGTCGGGGGACCAGGCGGGCTGACGACCCGGTACGAGGGGCGTAAAGCCGCTCCCGTCGGGGTTGATGAGCGCGATGTAGTTCTGGCCGTCAGCCACGTCGCGATTCGTCGTGAACGCGATCCGCGTTCCGTCGGGACTCCACGTTGGATCGTTGTTGGTCCAGGTGTTCGCCGTGATCTTGGTCGGAGTGCCAAAATTGGAACTGAGATACCCAGTCCTGCTGTTCGACGATACGACACAGATGTCGAGTTCCCCAGGTTGGCGCAGGGCCCTGGCACGAAAACGCGATGCGAGCCCCATCCGGCGACCAAGTCGCGCACGAGATGTTCACGGTTACGGTCTGGCGTTCCATGAGATTGACGCTCTTGGACACGCATGAGAAACCGACTGCCGCGACCAAAACCTGCGTAGGAACCGGCCATGCCGAACCTCGCTCTCGGCGACGAAGCCGGTGGCGGTGTTGAGGACCTGGACCCGGGTACCGTCGGGGTCGGTGCCATCGGCCGCACGGACGGTACCGCGTATGGTTGTGGTGGTGACGCCCTGCGCGAGGAGGTCCGAGCCCATGTGCAGGACCGGCCCGAGGGTCGTCCATGCCGCAATCGAGACCGCAGAACGGAGTGTACGAGCTGACAAGTGTCGCGGCTCCCGGTGGAATCCCCCCTGCTGTAAACAAGCTACAGCAATCCCGGTTGCATTGATCCGGAGGGCTCTGGTGGGGAGCGAGTGGTGCGCCCGAGAGGATTCGAACCTCTGACCTACAGCTCCGGAGGCGGGCACCGCCTGGGGTAGCCGAACGGGGCACTTACCGGAATCCGTTCACCCGCAACGGGTTCTCGCCGGAAATCGAGCACCTCCCTCCGGCCGATCACCGGGTTCGGGCGAGAGAAACGTACCCAGAAACGTACACAGCCCCAGGCCCTATACGCCTGATCTCATTCGATCGAAGAGGCGGCGTGTCAGGAGGCCAGTCAGGCCTCCCAGCAGGGCAAGGGCGATGGGCAGAACCCAGAAGGCCATCCAATCCGTCAGAACGTGCTCCTCAGGAGGGCGGCGCACCCGTATCCGAGCGCCGCCAAGATTGGAAACCATGCCACCAGCACCGAGACGTACCAGGCCCGAGGCAAGAAGAGGCCGATTGCAAAGCCCGGGAGGAAGAAATGAATCGCGTACCACATAGCCGTCTCGAGAGACCCATACGCCGAATCGGAAAAGAGGAAAATGAGCCCGAAGAACCCCATGAAAATCGCGATGGCCGCGGCCAGGAGGACCTGGATTCCCCGCGGGAACGATCGGAGCCCCGCCTCCAGCTCCTTCAGGATCTTCGCCGCCACCGCTTTGTTCAACTTCGTCGGTCGTCCGATCCGCCCCATGCGTGTCACCACACAGCCTATTTAGCCAGGCCCTAAGAGATGAGTCGGCATGTTAAGGCTAATCCACGTAATGGAGATTAACGGGCCGCCCCACATAATCAACCGTATCATTGTGTATAAAGGCAACGAACTTCAAACTTGTCGGGGCATTTCTCTCTTTCGAGAGCATGAGGGAAAACGGCACCACATAACCTACAAAGTCGACGCCACCTCCATAGATGAGGCCTTTATGGAGTTGTCCCGGTTTCGTGGACGGGTGAGCGCTGGGGTTTTCAGACCGGTGCAAGCCACCTCCTCTCGTTGTTGACGGGAGTCTCGTAGCCGAGGGACGAGTGCCGGCGATGGGGGTTGTACCAGCCTTCGATATAGTCGAAGACCGCCCGCCGGGCCTCACGCGGCGTCCGGAACGTCGAGCGATCCAGCAGCTCACA
>JBOGEV010000068.1:0-8168 GCA_050742015.1 Acidimicrobiia bacterium | reverse complement strand
TTCTGCGACTGATGTGAAGCTGGTGTTGGTGAGCGCCTTGCGAGTCAGCACCGAGAACCAGGTCTCGATGAGGTTGAGCCACGACGACGAGGTCGGCGTGAAGTGGAGATGCCAGCGGCGGCGTTTGGGGTGGGCGAGCCAGTCACGCACGGGCTGGGACTTGTGGGCGGACAGATTGTCGAGGATCACGTGGAGTTCCTGGCCGGAAGGGACGTGCAGGTCGATAAGTTTGAAGAACGCCAACACGTCGGTCCCGGCGTGGCGTTTTCGGGTGTCGTGGAGGACCTCGCCGGTCGCCACGTTCATCGCTGCGAACAAGTCGGTGGTGCCGTTGCGCCGATAGTCATGGGTCATGGTGCCGGCCCGACCCGGGATCATCGGCAACGACGCCTGGGTGCGATCCAACGCCTGGACCTGGGTCTTCTCGTCGAACGCGAACACTGCTGCGGCTTCGGGCGGGTTCAGATACAAACCGACGACGTCGATGACCTTGTCCTCGAAGTCCGGGTCGGTCGACAACTTGAACGTGTCGACCTGCCACGGCCGCAGACCACGCGATCGCCAGATCCGGGCGATGGTGTCCTTACCGACCCCGTGACGCTCGCCCATCGTCCGCGTCGACCATGCCACCGAGCCGTCATCGGGAACCGTGGTCACGGTGTCGGTCACGATCGCTGCGATCTTGTGGGCATCGATCTCTGGGGGTCGGCCACGCCCGGAACGAATCCGGCCCACCGACCCAATCCCTTCGCTCTCGAACCGGGACCGCCACCGCCGAATCGTCGGCCGGTTCGTCTCACAACGCCGAGCGATCTCAGCATTCGACACGCCCTCCCCCGCCCACAACAACGCCCTGGCTTGACGCACCTCCCGCGCCGGCGCAGTGTGCGACCTCGCCAACCCCTCAAGCGCCACACGATCCTCATCCGAAACGATCAGTGCTTCAGCAGATGCAACCATCCCCCAACACTACACCGGACCGCTATTTCAGCGACGGACCACTAGAACGCCTCATTCTGAGGGCGGCCGCGGCACCCTTACAATGGATGGTCAACGGTCAGCTTCCCGTGGATCTCCCCAATGGTGACCCGGGCGAGGCCAGGGGAAGGGTGATCAGTTGAGGGATCGGTTCAGACAGTGGGGACGGATGGCGGTGGTGGATATCACCCCGCTGCGCGAGGTCCCCTCCTATCGATGGCTCTTCGCGGGCATGTTCTTCGTCCAGGCCGGGCGGAACCTCACCATCGTCGCGGTCCCGTTCCAGGTCTTCGAGCTGACCGGCTCGACCCTGGCCGTGGGCCTACTCGGTCTGGCCCAACTCCTCCCACTCCTCGTCGTGTCAATCGTGGGCGGCGCTCTCGCCGATGCGGTAGATCGCCGGAAGCTACTCGTGATATCCCAATTGGCCCTGGCCGGCACCGCCGCCGCGCTGATGTGGAACTCGTTGCTCGATGTGCCATTGATATGGCCGTTGTACGTGTTCAGCGCGATCAATGCCGGAATCTCCGGCGTCGACTCCCCCACCCGTCATGCCATCGTGCCCGGTCTGGTCGGCCCGGCGCTCCTCTCCAAGGCCTTTGCGCTCAACCAGACGATGACCAACGTCGCCCACGCCGCCTTTCCAGCGATCGCCGGCTTGCTCATCGCGACCGCCGGCCTTCCCTTCAGCTTCGGCGTCGAGACGGTGATGTTTCTCGTAGGGGCCCTTCTGATGCGTCAACTCCCCGAGATCCATGCCAAGGGGGGGCGGCGCAAGTTCGAGCTGTCGTCGATCGCCGAAGGCTTCAGGTTCCTCCGGGATCGGCGTGTTATCCAGGCCACCCTGCTCATCGATCTCAATGCCATGGTCTTCGGGATGCCGACCGCCCTGTTCCCCGCCATCGGCACCGAGCTGTTCGGCGGCGACGCCTTCACGGTCGGCCTGCTCTATGCCGCACCCGGTTTCGGCGCCCTCGTCGCAGCCGCCACGTCCGGCTGGGTGGGCTCGGTGCGGAGACAAGGACGGGCCACGATCATCGCCGTCATCGGGTGGGGGGTCGCGATAGCGATCTTCGGGCTCACCACATCTCTGCCACTCGCCCTGGTGATGCTGGGTCTGGCCGGAGCGGCAGATGTCATCTCCGCAATCTTCCGGGGGACGATCCTGCAGCTGAGCGCACCCGACGAGCTGCGGGGGCGGATGTCGGCGATGCACACCGCAGTGGTCGCCGGCGGACCGAGATTGGGCGACCTCGAAGCAGGAGTGGTGGCTGCACTCACCTCGGTCCGCTTCTCGGTGGTGTCAGGGGGACTCGCCTGTGTCCTCGGCGTCCTAGCCATCGGGCGCTGGGCACCCAGGTTCCTCAACTACAGCTACGACCCCGACGACGCAGGTCCCGCAGCGACGGGCATGGTCTCCCCGGCCGGCTCATGAGCCCGAGGTCAGTCGATCCCAAAGAGATGGGCCGCGTTGCCCCCCGAGATCGCCTCCCGGTCGGCGTCGGTGAGACCCTCAGTGGCGGCGATCAGGCCACGAGGGTCGGTCTCCCCCATGTCGAAGGGAAAGTCGGTGCCGAGCAGCACGTGGTCGACGCCGACGATCTCGACCAGATGCCGCAGATAGAGGGGCTGGAACACCATGGTGTCGTAATAGAGACGCTTCATGTACACGCTGGGGGGATGGTCGGGGATAGCCACCCGGGTCTCGGGGCGAACCTCCCAGGTGTGATCGCTTCTAGAGCTGTAGAAGGGGAGGTAGCCCCCGCCATGGAGCAGGACCAGCTTGATCCCGGGGTGCTCCTCGAACAGGCCGCTAAAGATCATCCTGGTCGCCGCCACCATCGTCTCCAGCGGGTTCCCGATGCAGTTGGTGAGGAAATAGCTGCCGAAACGCTCGCCTTCGGGATACCCGCTCGGGTGGAGGATGACCGGGATCCCTTTGGCCTCGACCGCAGCCCAGAAGGGTCGGAACCCGGGCTCGTCGAGGTTGCGACCATCGACGGTGCCCCCGATCTGGAGCCCCTTGAAACCGAGGTCGTCGACGACACGGTCCATCTCGGCGATGGCCAGATCGATGTCCTGGAGGGGGACCGTCGCCCCCATCGCCACGAAGCGATCAGGGTTGTCCGCAACCACCTCGGCGAGGTTGTCGTTCTGGATCCGGGCCGACTCGGCCCCGTCCGCCCCTGGTGCCCAGTAGTTGTACTCGGAGACGAAGGTGGCCAGACCCTGGAGGTCGATCCCCATACGGTCCATGTGCTCGATCCGCGCCGCAGGGTTGATGAGCTGGTCGGCGATGGATGGGAACATCACCTGGTTGTGGTCCTTGGAGTCCTGGCCCATATAGAAGTCGTAGGGCTCGTTCTCCGGGCGCCGATGGGAATCCACCGGAGGGCGACTGGCCGGCGTGGCCAGGTGGCAATGGACGTCGATTGTCTTCATGGTGACCGCATTCGTCGGGGACAGGCTGGAGGCACGATAACTGCCCGACCTGGGGCCCTCTCGTGACCGGCCGGATCAAGGACCTGATCTGGATCGACGACGAGCGGACCGGCGAAGCGCGGCGACTGACCCGCCCTGCGATCTATGTCCTGTTGGCAACGGTGGTGCTGGTGCTCGGTCTCAATTGGCCGGTCATGGCCACCGGCATCCAGTCGATCACGCCGATCTGGATGGGGGTGTTCCGGGTCTCTGGGGCCCTCGCGGTGATCATGACCGTGGCCGTGGTCACCGGCAACCTTGCCTTGCCCCCGCGTCAAGACCTTCCCATCGTCGCCTCGCTCGCCGTGTTTCGCCTCGCCTCGGTGTTCGTCCTGGTCTTCTTCGCCCTCGAGTTGGTCCCCCCGGGCCGGTCCTCGGTGGTGGTGTGGACCACTTCGCTGTGGACTGTGCCAATTGCCGCCGTTTTCCTCGGAGAGCGGATGAGTGGGCGGAGATGGGCCGGCCTCGCACTCGGCATCATCGGCATCGTCGTCTTATTCGAGCCGTGGGCCTTCGATTGGGAAGAGCCAGGCGTGGCACTGGGCCATGGGCTCCTCATCCTGGCCGCCATCGTCAATGCGGCCACCGCAGTCCACATCAGGGGTCACCGCTGGAGCATCACCCCCCTCGAGGCCATCCCGTGGCAGCTCCTCGGCGCCGCTGTGATCCTGATCGTTCTCGGCCTGGTGGTCGATGGGTGGCCGGTGATCGACTGGACGCCGCAATTGGTGTGGGTGGTCCTCTATCAAGGCCTCCTCGCGACCGGAATCGCCTTCTGGGCCCAGATCGTGATCTTGCGCAATCTCTCCGCGGTTTCCACCAACCTGACCCTGATGGCGGTGCCGGTGATCGGTGTCGTGTCCTCGGCGATCCTTCTCGGCGAAGAGATCACCACGACGCTCACCCTGGCCTTGATGCTGGTCATCGTGGGGGTTGCCCTCAACTTGCTCTCCGATCGCGGCGCCCCCGAGGAGCTGGCCGAGCCCACGGAGGTGGTCTGAGTTGGAGTCAGTCCTCTTCGGCCGCGTCGAAGGCGTCGATCGAGGTGCGCAGGTGCTCGTCGAGAGCCTCGACCGCAGCTTCGATATCGCGGTTCTCCAAAGCATCCAGGATGTCGGCGTGACCGTGGTTGGCGTCTTCACGGAGCCCCGGCTTGTGCTGGAGCGAGGCACCGATGTACATCACCGAGGCGTCCTGGAGATTGCGGATGATGGCGGCGAGACGGGGCGAGGCGGCCGTTTCGTACACCGCCATGTGGAATACGCGATTTCGATCGACCCAATCGACCGAGTGGGGCTCGTCGATCATGCTCTGATGCAGCTTTCGGAGCCGGGCGAGCAAGGCGTCGCTCATGTTGGGCACGGCCTGTCTCATCGCCAGCGGCTCGAGCACGCGGCGGATCTCGTAGATGTCGTGGACGTCCTCCGAGCTGAGCTCGGAGACGATGGCCCCGCGGTGGGGGTCGAACTGGACCAGGCCCTCGGTGGCCAGGTCGCGTAACGCCTCCCGAACCGGCGTGGTGCTCACGTCGAGCATGGCGGCGAGCTCGGCTTGGACCAGCCGACTCCCGCTGGCCAGCTCGCCGTTGAGGATGGCGCGGCGGAGCACACTCCGGACGAACTCGTGAGCCGTCTGCCTGGTGGCGGCAAACCCCTCCTCGGACGGGGAGAGCCGGAGCTCGGGGGTCGGATCCATGGGGTAGAGACTACAAACTCTGATCGGACGCAACCGGTCACAGAGGGCGCTATCAGCGTCTCTACCATGTCCCTTCCCCTTCGAGGAGACCAGTGAGAGCAGTCCGTGTAGTCGCATCGGGCCAGATCGAGATCACCGATGTCCCCGAGCCCGATCCGGGAGCCTCGGTGTTGGTGAGGGCCGGCCAGGTGGGGATCTGCGGCACCGACACCAAGATCCTGGCCGGGAAGATCCCTGTGGAGTATCCCCGGATCATGGGTCACGAGATGGTGGGCGAGGTGGTCACCGCCCCCGAGGGCTCCCCCTATCCGGCTGGCACCAGGGTGCTAGTGGACCCCGGCGTGGCCTGTGGCTGGTGTCACCTGTGCCGGGCTGGCCGCTTCAACATCTGCGTCAATGGGGGGCTGCTCGGTCGGGACATGGACGGGGTGTTCACCGAGCTCGCACTCGTCCCTTACAACCGACTGGTCCCGGTGCCGTCCAGTATCACTGAGAAGGCTTCGGGTGTGCTCCAGGTGCTCGGCACCTGTGTCCATGCCGTCAAGTCGTTGCGCCCGTTTCCCGGTCAGGTGGCCGCGGTCGTGGGATTGGGAGTCGCCGGGCAACTCATCACCCAGCTCCTCAGGCTGCACGGGATGACCGTGGTCGGGATCACCCGCTCCGAGTGGAAGCGAGAATTGGCCACCGGGTCGGGGACCCATTTCGTCGCCGCCCCGGACGACGCACCGGGTGTTCTCGCCGAGGTCACCGACGGTCGGGGTCCCGACTTGATGGTGGAGGCGGTCGGCACCGAGGCCACCCTGGCCCAGGCGATCGAGCTGGTGGCCACCGGGGGGGAGCTGCTGGTCTACGGGACCATCACCGGGGGGAACCAGGGTCTGCCCTACTACCAGCTCTATCACAAGGAGCTGACACTTCACAACCCCCGGGCCGCCGTCATCGGTGACTACGCCGACGCTGTCGCCCTCGCCGCAGCCGGCGCCCTCAGCCTGGAGCCGATC
Organism: Acidimicrobiia bacterium; assembly: GCA_050742015.1. GTDB lineage: Bacteria > Actinomycetota > Acidimicrobiia > Spongiisociales > ZC4RG35 > JARDZU01. The sequence goes on along the minus strand of JBOGEV010000068.1, from coordinate 2,013 downwards.
ATCACCCACGAGCTGGGACTCGAGGACGCCGACAAGGCATTCGAGCTGGTCCACGATCCGTCTTCGCTCAAGGTGTTGATGAAGGTCGGTTGAAGCGCGGCTCTACCCGGCGGTGAGAAGGACGATGTTGCCGTCGGGGTCCTCGACCATCGCCGCATAGGGGCCGACAGTCTGCTCCGGTTTCATCGGACCCGGGTAGCCGTATTCGGTGAGCTCCTCGAACTTGGCGTCGACCGCTTCCTCGCTCTCCAGGAAGAACTCCAACATCACCCGCGAGCCCCCACTCGGACGCTCCATGTCGGGGTGGTGACGTTTGGCGAAGAAGGTGTCCCAGAAGATGGTCACCCCGCTCTCCATCTGGATCTGGACGAAGGGCTTGGTTTCCTCCCCTTCAGGAATGTCCAGGCCCAGTCTCCGATAGAACTCGAGTGCCTTGCCCATGTCCTGGACGATCAGACCCACCATGCTCAGCTGGAAAGACATGCGCTCCTACTGGTTCGGCTTCCGAATTGACTATGGCTCATGTATCCCGGTCGTGTCGGGTCAGGGGCCGCGGGGTTGGCTGGTGTAGGTGTGGCCGAGGGGGCTGGTGAGCTGGTAGATGCCGGGGTGGGTCTGGATGACGGTCCAGCCTCGGTGTTTGATGACATGGTGGTGACGGCAGAACGGTCCCAGATTGCTGGTGTGGGTGGGCCCTCCTTGGGCGTGGGCGTGGTTGTGGTCGAGGTCACAGTCGGTGGCGGGCATGCGGCATCCGGGGAAGACACAGGTGGCGGCCAGGGTTTGGACCCGTCGTTTCTGGGTGGTGGTGGGCCGTCGTCGGGTGGTCCCGTTGGACACCACTTCCCCGTGCTCTCCGGTGATGGTGTAGCGCCATTCGGCTTCGGATTGTTCGGTGACGAGGTGGCGGGCGATGTCAGAGATGACCGGCCCCCACCCTGGTATTTCTCCCGGGTTCTCTGAGAGTCCGGTGAGGGTGGTCAGGTCGACTGAAATGTCGACTATCCCCCGGTCCCGACCTTCGGCTAGGTGTTTGCCGTGGAGTAGGTCTATGAAGACGTCGGCTCGGATCTGGTCCATGGTCCGTCCGTCTCCGAGTGTTTTCAGTTGGAGGGCGTAGCGGTTGATCTTTTTCATGATGGCCCGGGTCTGACCTGGGGGGAGATGCCATCCGTACAGGTTGTCCGTCCCGTCCGGATTGGCCTCCGAAGTCAGTTTTCGTTCTTCCAACCCGGTCTCATACCGTTTCTTGGCATTATCGGGGTCGACGGAGATGGCCAGTCGTCGGATCCGGGCTGCCAACTGGCCGGTGGTATGAGACGGTGCTCTCCCCAAGACGGCATCGACCACCTGGTCACGGATATCTGGTTCGAGATGGAGGGTCTGACCGGTGATCACCCGAGCCTTGGGCAGATCGATCACACCAGCATGCAGTGCCCGCCACACGGCCGGATAGTCGGAGACCAGGGTGGTGGCGAAATCGAGCTGGCCTTCGGCGGCCCGACGGGTCCAGACCAAGGCGGCTTCCAATTCCGAGGCGGCCACCTCCCTGATCTCATGCACCGCATAATCAGCAGGCAGAGTCTCGGTTTCGGCATCAAGGACCGACACCATGTCCGCCAACAGCTCCGCGTCGAGATGAGAGCGGAGCCGGAGTCGGGCCTTCAACAATTCCACCCGGTCATGACCCGACAATCCCTCCCGGTCCACCCCCGCCAGAAGAACCGCCAGCTCCGGGCCCGGGACCATCGAAGCCAAATCAGCCGGGAGAGTCGACGTATCGAACATATGTTCTACCGTATAACCCGGCTATGACAAGAACCATCCCCTGGTCGCCGATCGGCCGAGATTTTTTCTGGGCTCCGATCGATGAGTTTTGGCAGATCCGCACGTCGGTAAGAGATGTGAACCGGAGCGAAGGAGATGCCGCGATGCAACCGGTGACTGAGAAGAACCTCGACGGCTACGGGACCCCGGCCATCGACTGGAACCGAGTGAGTGATCGTCTCGCCT
>JBOGEV010000067.1:0-1582 GCA_050742015.1 Acidimicrobiia bacterium | reverse complement strand
TGTGAGGTCTCGAGTGCCTGAATGGCGAGCAGCTCGATGATCTCGTTGCGCACCCCGGCGTTGAAGTCCCGGGTCCGGTCGCGGAGCAACTCGGAGAATCCGACGACCGCCGCGAGCGGGTTCCCTATGTGATGAGAGGCCGCGTCGAGAAATGCGTCCTTCTTGAGACGCAGCTCCCTTTCCCTCTCCAGTTCGGTCGCCAGGTCGCGCTCCTGCTGCCTGCGGCCGCTATTGACCTGGAACATGGACACCAGCACCTATCGACTCGGTATTGACGCCGCGGGATGGGTCTCGAGACCTAGGCGGGGTCAGCACACCTAGTTTCGGCTCACTTTCATTGGCTTGGTTCCTCACGTAGATTGAGTTGGTGACGCAGGAGCCATCGGACCTTGAGCGTCTTTTGGGGCCCGACCGACGTCAGTTTCCTCGGCCTCGATGGAGCATGGGGATGAACGTAGTGGTGATCGCCATTGCGATTGTCGTCGGCCTTGTCGTTCTGTGGCCGCGAGAGTCACCGACTTTCGACCGTCTTGCGTTCGGGTTTGCCGACGATGTGATACCTGCAACCGTGGATTCTGTCGTCAATGGACCTTGCAGCTACGCCGCTGACCTGACTTGTGACACGGTGGTCTTCATGGGCGGGAGTGGGGAGACGTTCACTCAGGAATTCCCCGATGAGACCGGGCAGCCCCAGTTAGAGGCTGGCGACCCGGTCTACTTGTCTCTCGTCGTGGCCGAGGACGACAGTACCTCGGTCAGCTATTACGACCGGAACCGAGGTCCGCTCCTCCTTGTTGTCGCCCTCATCTTCGCTGTTGCTGTGGTCGCCCTGGGACGAATGCGGGGGGTGGCCGCCTTGTTCGGCCTCGCCATCAGCGTCGCCATCCTGATCTGGTTCATCGTTCCGGCGATCATCATCGGACGTGATGCGGTGATGGTGGCTCTTGTCGGGGGTGGAGCCATCGTCCTCATCTCCCTCTACCTTGCACACGGCTACACCCCGTTGACTCACGTTGCGGCGATTGGGGCGTTCGGAGCCCTGGCTCTGACCACGGCTCTGTCCTGGGTAGTGGTGGAGTTCGCCCAGTTCACCGGTCTGGCCAGCGAGGAGGCCTTCTATCTGCTGGCGCTTCCCGACATCGACCTCACCGGTTTGTTGCTGGCCGGCATTGTGCTTGGTGTGATCGGTGCCCTTGATGACGTGACCGTGACCCAAGCATCCGCCGTATGGGAAGTCGGAGGTGCCGATCCGAACCTCGACCAGCGGTCATTATTCGACTCCGGCCTGCGCATTGGGAGGGATCACATTGCCTCCACGGTCAACACGCTGCTGCTGGCGTACGCCGGAGCAGCGATGCCTTTGTTGATCCTCTACAGCCTTTCGGGACTCTCCCTGAGAGTCGTCGGGAGTTCCGAAGTCGTAGCCGTCGAGATCATCCGGACGCTGGTCGGCTCTATCGGCCTCGTTGCAGCAGTACCCATCACGACCTGGCTCGCCGCCACCCAGATGAAACGGATAGCAGGACCGTCAGAGACGTGAACGCTGTTCGCCTCTGACACCACCCAGACTGCCTACGCGGTG
>JBOGEV010000066.1:0-1005 GCA_050742015.1 Acidimicrobiia bacterium | reverse complement strand
CTATAGGGTCGGAACGCCGCGCGAGAAGGCTTCGATACGGTCCCTGACCAGGTCGGCGTTGCCCCAGATGTCGCTGTCCCACAGGGTGAGGACGAGGAAGCCCGCATCGTTGAGCCGGGTGAAGCGGGCTCGATCGGCCAGGCGGTCCAGGTACGACAGGTGGTAGCGACGAGAGAGGACCTCGATCACTTTGTTGCTGCCATCGATCAGGAAGTCGACACGCCCGATCCACTCGTCATCCCCGGCGTGTACCTGACGGCGAAGTACCACCCCGACGTCGCGTGCGAGTCGACCCACTCTGGCTTCGACCCCTGACTCAGGGGCTACGTAATCAGGCGACCGGTCGGCAAGGAGCTTGCGCATGACCCGAATCCCGTTCCGCCCCCGAGCCGCGAGGCATACCAGCAGGTTGTGCAAGCCCTGGTGAGTGACCAGCCCCAGCGACCAGGCGTTGTCCAGCGCCCGCTCGGTCCGGCCGGGGTGTAGGACGCCGGCGAGGAGGAAGATGGTGAGGGCGGGTGATACCACGGGAACATCATTGAGAAGCCGTAGATGCCCTTCGGGCAAGGCGCGGTGATAATGGACCGTGGCGAGCCGCTTCCTCTGTCTGGTTCCCTGCCACGGGATGATCGTGTGCACCGGCTTTTCGACGAGGAATCCGGGTAGGCCCCACCAGGCGGCGGCCGACTGGTGGGACAGGTAGGCATCACCGGGCGAGTCGAGGACTCCTCCCATGGCCAGGGTGCCGTCCGTGATCGGCGAGCCACCCAACCGCAACACGCCCCTCGACAGCCGGTTCAGCGTCCCGTTGGTGAGACGGTGCTGGATCTGCTGGTCCGCGATCCCGCATTCCCACAGCTGGCGACGACTCAGCACACCGTGTTGCCTCTCGGCGAGTTCCCTGATCCTCTGGTCCGCGCCCACACCCCGAGAGTGAGGGATGTCGAGATCAGGTTCAACCCCCTCGTCTTCTGGCGCGGCGTTCCGACCCTATGGGGTCGGAAC
>JBOGEV010000065.1:0-3368 GCA_050742015.1 Acidimicrobiia bacterium | reverse complement strand
GCTGGCGGCGCTTCAGTTCTTCGAATCGGCCTTCGACATCACCACCAGCCTCAGCCTCCTCGATCTCACCGACCGCAACCACGAGGCGCTCCAGTTGCTTCAAGAGAAGGCGTTCGGCACTTTCAACCACTCCCTGATGGTCGGGACCCTGGCCCATGGCGCTGCCCGGGCCATCGGAGCCAACGCATTGTTGGCCCGAGCCATGGCCTACTACCACGACCTGGGTAAGACGGAGAATCCGACGATGTTCATCGAGAACCAGTTCGGGATTCAGAACCCCCACGACTTCTTGACGCCAAAGGAGTCGGCCGAGGTCATTAGACGTCACGTCACCGACGGGGTGGCGCTGGCGCGTCAGTTCAAGATCCCGTCCGACGTGGCCAACGGGATCGTCTGTCACCACGGCGACGGGATCATGCGGTACTTCTACGAGAAGGCACGGGCCCAGAACGATGGGGAGGTCAACCCCGACGACTTCCGCCACATCGGCCACAAGCCGACGACGGCGGAGACGGCCATCGTCATGCTCTCTGACTCGCTCGAGGCGGCGTGCCGGGCCAACTTCCAGCTGGAGGAGCCGACGGCCGAGGCGATCGAGAAGGTGGTCGACCGAGTCATCAACGAGAAACTCGACGATGGCCAGCTCTCGGAGTCACCATTGACCCTGTCCGAGATGACCCTGATCCGCTCCGCTTTCCTCGACTCTCTCGTCGGTCATTACCATCAGCGCATCGCGTACCCGAACTTCCCCGGATCTTGATGGACGACCCTCCTAGTCGAAAACCCGGCGCCGGCCAGTGAGCGTGTTCCTGGCCGACGAACAGGGTGAGCCGGTGAACCTCGACCAATTGCGCCATCTGGCGGAGTTGGTCCTTTCCCACGAGGGCTTTCCGTCCGAGACAGAGGTGACGGTTCTCCTCGTCAGCGATGGGGAGATGTCGTCCTACAACGAGCGGTTTCTAGACCGATCGGGGCCGACCGACGTGCTCGCCTTCCCGGTGGAGGAGTTGATGCCCGGGGTGGTGCCCGATCACGATGCCAACGGGCCGCCGCTCGTGATCGGCGATGTGATTGTCGCCCCTGCCTATGTCGGCCGTCAGGCCGTCGAGAACGAGACCGGGTTCGACGACGAGATGGCATTGATGGTCACCCACGGCATCCTCCACCTCCTCGGCTACGACCACGTGGACGATGACGACGCAGAGCTGATGGAGCGGCGGGAGGTGGAACTCTTGTCCCTGGTCGGGGTGAAACGGCCATGACCGTGGCCACACTCATCTTGGCCGTGGTGGCCCTGGCTCTCGCCGCATGGCTGCGGGCCGCCGAGTCGGCCATATCGAGAGTGCCCCGCGCCGATGCCCTCCGCGATGAATCGGACGAGGTTCGGGGCGCCGGGATCGTGGCCAAGCTCCTCGATGGGCGGGAGGAGATCACGCCGGCCATAGCCCTGGTCGGTACCGGCCTCCTGGTGGTGGCGGCGGTGGCGGCCACGGCCGTCTTCGCCGCAGGAGAGTCTCTTGGAACGGCCGTCGTATATGCCCTGGCCGTCTTCCTCGTCGTGTTCCTCCTGGGGGACCTGGCCCCGCGACAGCTCGGGCGGCGAAGGCCTCGCGCCGTGGCCTACCTCTCGGCACGGCCCTTGGCCCTGGCCGTTGGGCTTGGCGGCTGGGCGAACGAGTTGATAGCCGACAACAACTCCGAGGAAGAGACCGCCGAGGAAACGGTGCCCGAGGCCGCCACCGAGCAAGAGCGGGAGCTGATCGATTCGGTGCTGGAGTTCGGCGAGACGGTCGTTCGCGAAGTGATGACCCCCCGGCCGGACATGGTGACCGTCCCGATCGCGGCATCGGTGGACGAGCTGATCTCGATCACCACCGAGGAGGGTTACTCCAGGATCCCGGTGACCAACAACGGCGACATCGTCGGATTGGTCATCGTGAAGGACTTGCTTCCGATGCTCAGCGAGGGCCGTCGCCCCGCGTCGGTGGCCGACGTCATGCGACCCGTCGAGTTCATTCCGGAGACCAAATTGGCATCGGCCCTACTCGGTGAGATGCAAGCCAATCATCACCACCAGATGATCGTGGTCGACGAATACGGCGAGGTGGCCGGCCTGGTCACTATCGAGGATCTGCTAGAGGAGCTGGTCGGTGAGATCGCCGATGAGACCGATGAGGACGAGACATTCATCGCTGCCCGTCCGGACGGGGGCTGGGACGTGGACGCCCGCCTCCCGGTCGACGAGTTGGCCGACGTCGTCGGCGTCGATCTCCCCGACGAGGATTGGGACACCGTTGCGGGACTTGTCATCGGTCTTGCCGAGCGGGTGCCCGATGAAGGAGAGCAGTTCTCCTATGGACCCCTCACCCTGACCGTGACCCGAATGCAGGGGAGACGCGTGGCCGATGTGGCGGTGTCGGTCTCGGAGGCCGTGGACGTCGAATGAGGTCGGGGTTCGTTCCCGTCGTGGGTCGCCCCAATGTCGGCAAGTCCACTCTGGTGAACCTGCTCGTGGGATCAAAAGTGACGATTACCTCGTCCCGCCCGCAGACAACGCGCAACGCGATACGGGGCGTGGTCAACGGCCCTGAAGCGGGGGAGCCCGAGTACCAGATCATCCTGATCGACACCCCGGGCCTCCACAAACCCCGCAACGAGCTGGGAAACCGGCTGAACTCGCTGGTGTACGGAACCCTGAGCGATGCCGACGTCGTGCTGTTCCTAATCGACGCCACCATGCCCATCGGGCCCGGTGATCGGCTGATCGCCGAGCGTCTCGGAGAGGCGGGCGCCGAGGTGATCGTCGTCGTCAACAAACTCGATGTCGCCGGCCGAGCTCAGGTCGTGGATCAGCTCACCAAAGCCGGGGAGTGGGACTTCGCCTCCTATGTCCCGGTCTCGGCCGTCGATGGGACCGGGGTCGCCGATCTGATCGGCGAGGTCGTCACCCGGCTGCCGGAGGGCCCCGCCTATTACCCGCCGGGTATGGCCACCGACCAACCCGAAGACCTGGTCATCGCCGAGATCATCCGTGAGAAGTTCCTGGATCGTCTCCGGGAGGAGCTTCCGCATTCGCTGGTGGTTGCGGTGGAAGACCTGGAGCAGCGCGACGACGGGCTGATCGACATCAGCGCCGACGTGATCGTCGAGCGCAAGAGCCAGAAGGGGATCGTGATCGGAAAGGGAGGCGCCCTGTTACAGGCGGCTGGCACCGAGGCCCGTCACGACCTGGAAGTCCTGTTGGGTGATCGGGTCAACCTCCGACTGCAGGTAAAGGTCGAGCCCGACTGGCAACGCAAGCCACAGCTTCTCGACCGGCTGGGCTTCGACTGACTGAGTGCTTTTGGCGCGGCGATCCGACCCTATAG
>JBOGEV010000064.1:0-10072 GCA_050742015.1 Acidimicrobiia bacterium | reverse complement strand
TCGTCGTGGAGGAGGAGAAGTCGAAGAGCGGGCCGACCCGGAGCCCGGGCGAAGCGGAGCATCGGGATGTCGCCGTTGGAGTTGCCCACGGCCAGGATCGGACGACGCCCGATCCTCGACCAGATCCGGGGCGGCTTGGTCGGCCCGTCGTCGAAGAACTCCATCTCCGACTTGTAGAGGACATCGGTGCCGTCTTCCCTCTCCTGGTATTCGATCGCCTGCGAGCTCCCGATGATCCGCTCCGGGGGTATCCCGTAGATGTGCCCGGCGATGGGCCGCATGAAGTCCCGATCACCCCCGGAGGCTATGTAATTGGTGAACCCGTGGTCTTCGAGATAACGCAACAACTCCACCATCGGCTTGAACCCGCATGACCGGTAGGGACGGTTCAGGACGGGGTGGTCGGCACTCTCGAAGAACGCGGTAACTTCCCGGTGGTAGTCGTCGACGGTGAAGTCTTCGATCGTCTTCGGGACGGCGCCCAGTAGCAGTCCCAGATCGGCGTCGTCACCGTGATAGTGCTTGACCATTGCCTCGCCCAACCAATGCATGTCGTGCCCGTACGCGGCCTTCCAGGGTTGCTGATCCCGAAGCGCAGCGTCGGCCTCGGCCATCGCCGCCATGCGACGAAGGGTGAAGTCGAGCTGGATCGGGATCGGCTTCTCCGACCAGAGTGTGCCGTCGTTGTCGAAGGTCGCCACACGGTCTTCGGGACCCACGAAGTCGGGGCCGTCAGTCGTGACCGACCTCAGGAACTCCTCGATCGCGGCACGGGTCGGAGTGTCTTTCCACGATGGGAGATCGGCAGACATCACCATCAACCTCCGGCGAGCGTGGCTTCCATCTTCTCCATGGCCTGATCGATGGTGAAGGATGCGGCCTTCTGTCGCGGGGGAAACTCTTTGAACGTCTCGAGGAACCCGCTGACGATGGTGGTCCCGGCCAGCACCATGAAGGGGTTTTCCAGCATCCACTCGTAATAGGTGTTGGAAGTGATGTCGGCCCGTTCGAAGGGGTCCATCCTCAGATTGAACAGCTTGGGGAGACGCAATGGCACGAAGGGCTCGGCCCAGATCTGCAAGGTCCCCGGTGTCCTCTGCTCCATGAATACGACCTTCCAATTGTCGTAGCGAAGACCGAGCACGTCGCCGTCGTCGGAGAAGTAGATGAAGCCCTTTCGCGGGCTCTTCTCCTCCGCACCGGTGAGGTAGGGGAGCAGGTTGAAGCCGTCGATGCAGACCTTGTATGTCTTCTCCCCTAAAGCGTGCCCTACCTTCAGCTTGTCCACGATGTCCGGCTCGCCGGCGGCGGCGACCAGAGTGGGCAGCCAGTCGTGATGCTGGACGATCTCGTTGGAGATGGCACCTGCCTCGATCTTGCCCGGCCAGCGGATCATCTCCGGGACCCGAAACGCACCCTCCCAGTTCGAGTTCTTCTCGTTGCGGAATGGGGTCATCCCGGCGTCGGGCCAAGTGTTCATATGGGGCCCGTTGTCGGTGGAGTAGATGACGATGGTGTCCTCGGCGATGCCCAGCTCGTCGAGCAGGTCGAGCACCTGGCCCACGTTCCTGTCGTGGTCGATCATCGTGTCGTGATACGGCGACTGCCAGCGTCCCGACTGGCCGATGCTCTCCGGCTTGGTGTGGGTGAAGCAGTGCATGTGGGTGGTGTTCATCCAGACGAAGAAGGGCGTGTCGGCCTCGTGCTGACGTTTGATGAAGTCGACACACGCGTCGGTGACCTCGTCGTCGATGGTCTCCATTCGCTTCGCCGTCAGGGGCCCGGTGTCCTCGATTCGTTGCTTGCCGACCCGGCCAAAACGGCCTTCGTCGGTGGCGTCGTCTTCGTCCGTGGCCCAGGAGTGGATCACGCCGCGAGGACGGAACATCTCGTTGAACCGGGGGAAGTCCTCGGGCGAGGGCCAACTGGGTCGTTCCGGCTCCTCCTCGGCGTTGAGGTGATAGAGGTTGCCGAAGAACTCGTCGAACCCATGTGCCGTTGGCAGAAACTCGTTGCGATCGCCGAGATGGTTCTTCCCGAACTGGCCAGTGGCGTAGCCGAGGGGCTTGAGCAGGTCGGCGATGGTCGGGTCCTCGGCGGATAGCCCGATCGGCGATCCGGGGACACCGACCTTGCTCAGGCCCGTCCGATACACGCTCTGGCCGGTGATGAAAGCCGACCTGCCCGCGGTGCAGCTCTGCTCGCCGTAGGAGTCGGTGAACCGCATCCCCTCGGCGGCGATCCGGTCGATGTTGGGTGTGCGATAGCCCATCAACCCGTCGCTGTAACAGCTCAGGTTGGTGATCCCGATGTCGTCACCCCAGATGACGAGGATGTTGGGTTTGTCAGCCATCATGCGTTCCTTTCTTGTCGTGGCTCACGGACGACGCAGCGAAACCCGAGATGCGCCATCGAGGTGTCGATCATCTGCGGCTGACGAGCCGCGGGTCGATACCGAAGGCAGTAGTTGGGTGCGCAAAGATGAGAGCCGCCCTTGATCACCCGGCGCGGGATGTGCTCCCCCGGTTGGCCGGGGTTGTAGCTCTGCTCCGGGGAGGTGACCCGGGGGTTGGTCGGGACGCAGCAGGCGTGCTCCGCGGTATCTGGATGCCGGGGCTGATACCAGTCGGCCGTCCACTCCCACACGTTCCCGGTCATGTCGTAGAGCCCATAGCCGTTTGCAGGGAAGCTGCCGACGGGTGACGTCCCCTCGAAACCGTCCAGCTTCAGGTTCTGCCAGGGGAATTCGCCCTGCCAGCTGTTCGCCATCGCCTTCCCCTCGGGGAAGTGCTCGTCTCCCCATGCGAAAGTGGCCCCCTCCAGGCCGCCTCGGGCGGCGAATTCCCACTCGGCCTCGGTGGGCAGCTCCTTCCCCACCCACCGGGCATAGGCCTCTACGTCTTCGAGGGCTACCTGAACCACCGGATGATCGGTCCGTCCGTGAATGGTGGTGCCCGGGCCTCCAGGCTTTCTCCAACTGGTCCCGGGCACGTACTCCCACCAGTTGCGGTAGTCGTTGAGGTCGACCGGCCCCTCGGTCTTGCGAAAGACCAGGGAGCCCGGCACCAGGAGCTCGGGGAGGGCGTCCGGATACTGGGCCGGGTCGAGAGGCCGCTCGGCCACGGTGGTGTAGTCGGTCTCGCGCACGAATCGCCGAAACTCTCCAACCGTCACCGGGTGCTCATCGATCCAGAACCCGTCGACCTCGACTTCATGCACCGGCCGTTCGTCGGGATAGAAATCTTCCGATCCCATCATGAACCGGCCACCCGGGATCCGGCGCATGCCCGCGGGCTCGACTTTCGTCGGTGAGTCGGATTGCTCAGTCTGAGGTGAACTCGTCATGAGGATCGAACCTACGCGAGTCCTCGTTGGCACAAATCGTCCCAGCTATGTGAGCCGTGCCCGAGTCGACGAGGTCGGCGAAGGCTGGCACGATCTCCCCTTTTGAATCTGCTCCCCGGAAATACGATCACCGCCAGTTCCAGGGGGCATTGATTCATTAGCCATGGGTTGTGACCCTCCTTCTCGATTGGTCATGCCAGGACGATTTCGAGCCCACTACCCAGCAGCTTGGCCCCGATCACCACGAAGAGGACCGACATGATCGCCGCGTTGTGGACCGCCAGCCAGTGGTGGAGCTCCTCCAGCGTCTGTTCCGCCTTGTCCCCCCCGAGGAAGTAGATGCCGATCGGTATGGCCAGGCCGAGGGTGCCGATGAGGACGAAGACGGCGAGCACGATGTAGGAGTCGGTGGTGGACAGACCGGCGGCGGCGATTGTCGCCGCCGCGGCCAGCGTGAGAGTGAGGTTCTTCGGGTTCAACGCCGCCAGCACGAACCCGATCAATGTGGACCTGCCTGTCGTGAACTTGTCGATGGCAGCCATCCATTTGGGCATGGGCGGCTCCTCATCACCGCGGGGGCGCCCCCGGAACTGACGGATACCGAGAAGGATGGCCAGAGCCCCCAACACCACCAATAGCCAGCCCACCCAGTCGGCCGGCCCCGCATCGGTGCTGGCCCCGGCCGGGTCGGCAACGAGGAGCACCACCACACCGACGATCCCCAGACCGACCAGCCATCCGAGCAGGAAGCCGAGAGCCTTGCCACTGCCCTTCGGCGAGGCGAGCAGGAGCACCACTGCGATGATCGGGATCGGGCTGATAGCAACACCGATCGCGGTGGGGAGAATCTGTCCAATTGCGGATCCCATGGATCGGCGAAGCTACCCGGACCGCGCAGTGGCTTGAACCCGATGAACCCGGGCCTGCTCAGAACAGGCTCTTGGTCCCCCCTCCGTCCACCGAGATGGACGTGCCTTGGATGTGCCGGGCGCGGGGCGAACAGAGGAACACGGCCAACTCGGCCACATCCTCGGGATCACCGAGCCGTCGAATGCCCTGACGTTGGATTGTCTCATCCAGCAGCTGTTCCGGCGTCTTTCCCTGAGCCGCGGCCTGGTCCGTCATCATCTCGGTGAGCCGTTCGGTTTTCACCTGACCGGGATGGATGGTGTTGACGTTCACATCGTCCACCAACCCGAGACCGGCCAGCGCCTTGCTGAAGTTGGCCAGGGCAGCGTTCACCGACCCGCCGATGGTGAAACCAGGGTTAGGGGTCCGCGCCATCCCTCCCACGATGTTGACCACCGAACCATGGGTGGCCTTCAGTTCCGGCCAGAAGAGCCGGGAGAGACGGACCGCCCCGAAGAACTTGAGGTTGAAGCCGTCCTGCCAGGTCTCGTCGGTCAACTCCAGGAACGGACCGCTCTTGGTGGCTCCGGCGCAATTGACCAGGACGTCGATGTGATCGAACAGGTTCGTGGCCTGGTCGTGGAGGGTCTCGCAACCCTCGATCGTCGACAGGTCGGCCGGCACCGGCTCGACCCGGCGTGCGGTGGCGGCGGCGATCTCCTTGGCAGTCGGTTCGAGAGTCTCGGTGGTGCGGGAAGCGACGACGACGTCGGCCCCTTCCTCGGCGAGCCTGCGTGCGATCGCCTTGCCGATCCCCCGGCTCCCTCCGGTGACCACTGCCACCTTGCCTTCCAGTTCCACGGTGCTCCTTCCTGGTGGGGAGGGACGATAACGGCACCCATGGGCGCCGGGCTTCTGCCGGGTAGATTGAGCTCATGACCGGCTTCCTGGTCGCCGCTCTCGTGATCGTCGGACTGGTCGCCGTCTATTTCCTCCTCAAACGGATCACAGCCGAAGGCGGAACCTCCGACCGGGACGCCACCGCCATCGCCAACCAGGTGCTCGGAGAGGCCGACGCCTATCGGGGGAGCCGCTCCGCCGACGATCCGGCTCTCGACGGTCAGGTCCGGATCGCCCCTCCCACCCAGGACAGCGGGCTGATCGGAATGTAGAACCGGCTCACACTTGGTCTCAGGTGTGGAAGTCGGGATACCCGTGAGGTTCGATTGCCTCCCGGAATGAAGCGATCAATTCCTCGACTGTCATCTCGTCGGGGACCGACACCGAGCGGGCGAACTGCCAGAGCAGGAATGGGTTGGCCCCCATGGCATAGAGCCCGGCGTAGTCCCTGGTCTCGAGAGCCTTTCGTTCATCTCCGCTCAATGACCCACCCTCTGACGACCCGGTCCAAGCGTCGAGGAATCCCCTGGGGTCGGTCTTGAACGCGGCCAGCCCGTGGTCGGTTCGATCCACCTCCCAGATCACCTTGTTCACCAGGTACCGGCTCATTACACCTCCCAGGAGAAGAAGGGAAGGTTGCCGAATCTCGTCGGAGTGCCCTCGGCCAGGGCCGCCCCTAGGCCGGCCAAGGAGAGACAGGTGACGAAGTTGAGGAACTGATAACTCTCGTTCCCGGCCTCCGTGAGCCGCTGGAAGCTGGCGGAGGAGACCGCCGATTCGAGATCGCCCTCGGCCATCCAGGAGACGGCTCTCTCGTCGAATCCTGGATCCGGGCTCTCCCCGAGGAATTGACGGGGACCGCCCAGCTCATGGGCGAGATGGCCACTGCCGACCACCAGCACTCGGCGTGACCCGGGGTAGGAGCGAATAGCCTCACCGAGGTAGAAGCCGAGGGCGGCGAACCGGGCCGCGGTCGGGATCGGCGGCGCGTTGCAGTTGGTGAACACCGGGACCACGGGAATGCCCAGATCGGGGGTGAGAAATAGCAATGGGACCAGGAAGGAGTGATCGAGCCAGGGCTCGTCGCTGAAGGCGAAGTCGAAGCCGGGAGCCAGGTCCCGTCCTCCCAGCAGGTGCGCCGCCAGACCCGTATCACCGGCGACGGTGGCCGGAGCGATCCCGAAGACCCGCTTTTCGTTGGGATGCCCGGCCTTCATCTCGGGCGCCTTGCCGATCATGAAGGCAGGCATGTTGTCCATCATCAGCATGTGGAAATGATCGGAGGCGACAAGGACGATCACGTCCGGCTCCAACCCGGTTACTCGATCGCGGAGGCGGTCGAAGTTCGCCTTCACACCGAGGAGATCATCCGGGGTCGACCCCTGCAACGATGCCCACATCAACGGGTTGTGGGTGACTCCGAGCACGCCGACGATCTCAGCCATTCCAACTCATCGTGGGGAGATTGAGCTGTCGTCTCTGATGAAGGTCTCGGGTATTCGGTCGTCTACTCATTGTAAACTACAGGATCCATCGGAACCCGCGTCGGAGAGAAGGGGAGTCAGTGGCGGACCCCAGGATTTTCGTCCCCAAACCAACACCTTCCAACGCCTTGCGTCGTCTGAATGCGATCCGAAAAGTCGACATCTTCGACGATCACAACCGGCGGATAACCCGCGAGGAGGAATGAAGACCACGAACTGGGAGGACCATTCCGACCAGCTGGGGCGGCTCAACGCCTGGATTGACATCGACCCGAAGCGCACCGCGGTGGTGACTATCGACATGCATCGCGGCCATCTCGGCGGCGAGGACGCCACGATGCCGGTCAGGGAGGAGGTCACCGCCCGGGTGCTGGGAGCGGCCGAGAAGTTCCTCCGTTTCGCCCGTGACACCGGGATGCCGGTTATACACGCCATCCTCACCTGGCGGCCCGAGGAGGCGTATCGATTCAACCCCCGGGTCGACGCGGGGAGGATGACGCTCTCCCACGAGGCGCCGGCGACACGGGCACTTGCCGAGGGGACACTGCACAACCTGGTCGGGAGCATCCAGTGTGAGTTGATGCCGGAGATCGGGCCCGAGCCTGGTGATCGCATCATCGACAGCAAGAAGACCCAGAGCATCTACCTCGGGACCGAGTTGGACGTGCTGCTCGGGACCTTCCTCGATGTCGAAACCCTGATCCTCATGGGAATCAACACCAACACCTGTGTCCAATGCGCCGCCTTCGAGAGCCTCAACCGCGGCTATCAGGTGGTGGTCCTCGAGGACTGCGTGGGCAGCATGTACGGCGACGACCTCCACGAGGCGGCGCTGCAGAATATCGCCCGTTGCCTCGGTTGGGTCATGAGCACCGACCAGGTGATGGCCAAGCTCCAATCGGAGAATTGATGCTGATCACGGCGGTGGAGGCGACCGCACTGCGCTTCCCCTTGCCCACCCCGATCACGACGGCCCTCTCCACATATACCCACGTGGACGCCAATGCGGTGCAAATCCACACCGACGAGGACATAACCGGGTTCGGAATCACGGCTGGTCTCGGCGGCCATGCCTCGGTCGCCATCAGGCCCTACATCGACGCCGAGCTCGCCCCCCTGATCCTCGGTCAGGACGCCCTGCGGCCCGAGGCCCTCTGGCAGCGGATGTGGAGCCCGAACAAGCCCCGGATGCGGGGCGGCCTCGGGGTCTGGGCCCTGTCGGCGGTCGACATCGCCTGCTGGGACATCGTGGGCAAGAAAGCCGGCCTGCCAGTGCATCGTCTGCTCGGGGGATACCGGGAGGATGTTCCGGTGTACGGGAGCGGAGGATGGCACAGCCTCTCCGACGACGACCTGGTCGCCGAGTGCCAGACCTTCGCCAAACAAGGGATCACCGCATACAAGTACAAGATCGGGAGCCCCCGCGACGAGGAACGCACCGCCCTCCTCCGCCGGGAGATGGGCGAGGACTTCACCCTGTTCGCCGACGCCAACCAGGGTTTCACCGTGACCGAGGCGTTGGAGAGCGCCGGGATGCTGGCCGATCACGGTGTGGCCTGGATCGAGGAGCCAGTGCTCGCCGACAGCAGCGACGAGCTGGCCGAGGTCGCCGCCGCCTCACCGGTACCCGTCGCCGCCGGGGAGAACGTGTACTTCGGATGGGGGTTTCGTGAGATCTGCGACCGGCGGGCGGCGGCCTACCTCCAGCCCGACGTCGGCCGTTGCGGCGGGATCACCGAGTTCGCCAAGATCGCCCACCTCGCCGACGCGTACAATCTCGCCCTGAGCAGCCATCTCTGGCATGAGCTATCGATCAGCCTGGTCGGCGCCAGTCGCCGCGGCTTCATGGTCGAATACGCCGAGTTGATCCCACCCGATGCCCTGACCCGTTCCTTCGATGTCGTCGACGGTCACATCCGAGTCCCCGAGGTGCCGGGGCATGGTGTGGAGCTCACACCCGAGGCCATGACCCGGTTCGCGGTCTGAAGGGCGCCCGATGCGAATCACCTCGATGGAGATCCACCCGATCACCATGACGTTGCGCACCCCGATCCCGATGTCGAGCGGGGTCATCGAGAAGACCGGGAATGTCCTGGTCGAGCTACGGACCGACGATGGCCTCGTCGGTTGGGGCGAGGGGGTAGAGGCCCCGGCCATGACCCACCAGACCCAGGCCGACATCGTCACCGACCTGGAGCGGCTGACCGCGATCATTGTTGGCTCCGACCCCATGCGACGCACCGAGATCTGGGGGCGTCTCCACCAGGCCGCTGGTTCGGCCACCACCGCGATCGGCGCCATCGACATCGCCCTCCACGACCTGGCCGGAAGGGCACTGGGCGTTCCCGCCCACCAACTCATCGGTGGGCTCGTGCGCGACCGTATTCCGGCGCTGACCCTGGTCGGCAGTGGAGACGCCTCCGTCGACACCGACAAGCTGGCCGAGCGTCATGAAAACGGGTTCCGCTGGTTCAAGATCAAGCTGGGGATGGCTCCACCCGAGATCGAGTTGGCCACCTTGGCCAAGGCAGTCGAGTTGGTCGGGGGCGACGGTGTGGTGTGCGGTGACGTCAACGAAGGTTGGGATGAGGACGAGGCACGGTCCTTCCTGGATCAACTCGATGGGAATCAGATCCGCTTCATCGAGCAGCCGGTCCCCCGCACCGAGCTCGACACCCTGCTTCGACTCGCCTCCACTTCCCCGGTCAGGCTCTGCGCGGACGAGGCGGCGGGCAGCCTGGGGGCGGTCCTCGGCTTCGTCGGAACCGCAGTCGGTGGGGTGAGCCTGAAGCTGATCAAACACGGGGGGATGACCGGGGTCATGCGAGGCGCCGCCATCTGCGCCGCCGGTGGCCTCGGGATCAATCTGGCCGGCAAGGTGATCGAGTCTTCGATCTCGGCGGCGGCGAACCTTCATTGCGCCGCGGCCATGGATCGGATCGACTTCGGGTGCAGCCCCGCCAACCAGGGTGTGACCCAAGACGTCACCCACGACCCGATCCCCCTCTCCCACGGCGAATTCCCCGTCCCCACCGGCCCCGGCCTCGGCGTCGAAGTCGACGAGCGCCTGGTGCGGGAACTCGCAACCTAATGCAGGGCGTCACGCATGCGTGACGCCCTGCATTGGGTTTGATCACCTTTCGGTGATCAAACCGATCGCGACACCCCCTGCTCCCTCAGGGCGGCCCCGACCGTCGCCCGGCACAGATCGGATACCGAGGTGGCGGCGTCGGCGGCCTCGTCCAGGTCGGGAAAGAAGGCGAAGCAGCCTGACCCGGACCCGGTCATCATCACCGGCGTTTCCCATCGGGCCCGCAGCTCGGCCATGAAGTCGGCGAGCTCCGGCTCGATGTCGAAAGCGGCAGGCGTCAGATCGTTCCGGATCGGGATGCCGTCACGAAGGACTGGCGGGAGCCAGGCCGGAGACTGGACCTCGCCGCTCGGGCCTTCCAACTGGTCCCACCTTCGATACACGTCGGGAGTCGACATCTCGA
>JBOGEV010000063.1:0-6285 GCA_050742015.1 Acidimicrobiia bacterium | reverse complement strand
GTGTCGAACAGGGCGAGCCCCAGGTCGGCATCGGATGACCAGGTGGCGCCGGTGGAGACTTGCTTGCCGAGGCTTCGGAATCGGGAACGGTCGTAGTAGACGTCGGCGCTGATGGTCGAGCCACCGGTGCTGAATCGCCACAGGTCGGCCCGCCCGTCCCCATCGGCGTCGGCGAAGACGGGGATGCCCCCGGTCGAGGCGCCGCTGGTCCATCTCACGCCGAGGATCCCGAACCGAGCTCCGGCCCCGGCCACCTGCACCTGCCATTTGCCGTTGACCGGCACCAAGCCGTAGAGGTCGTCGGCGCCGTCGCGCCGCTTGCCGGACATGGCGTAGGCATTGGCCCCACCCACGGCCGAAGGGGCGTCGAGTGCCTTGGTGGTGAACGCCGCCGACCCGGTGAGCGGGGCATAGGGGTCGAGCCGGGCCATCAGCCCCGACACCCAGGCCGGTCCCCGCCAGGAGTAGTGCATGCTGTCTTTGCTGAACCGCCACGACCCGCCCCAGCAGAACCCGGCCCCGGTCCATGCCTCCCGGTAGGCGCGGGGCATGTCGGTGATGAGCCGCCCGCTGGTGACCGGGTTCTGGGGTGGATTGATGTCGACGGAGTTGGCCACGGCGTGATGCGACATCTGAGTGCTGCCCCCGATGTTGCGCCAGGTCCAGGCGGCTCCGGTCCGCACCGTGTAGCCGGCTCCTGCCGCATTGATCCTCTGCGCGGCCACTTGGAATGCGGGCAGGGTCCGGACGTGGACCCGGTAGGCGTGTCCGGAGGGCTCGACCCAGTTCCTGATCGAAGCCGACACCTGGGCGAAGGAGCGGCCGAAGTAGTCGGCGAAGGGACCGTAGAGGCGATCGCCAAGACGGCTCCCGGCGCTGAGCGGGCCTCTCATCCCGTACACGCCACAAGTCCCGGACTCGGTGAAGTTCGGTGTGGCATCCCCGGCGGTGGAGGTGGCCCCATACCCGGGCAACCCACCAGTTACCACCAGGGCGAGTGCCAGGACGAGTGCGAGGGAGATCCGCTTCATTATCCGATACCTAATGCAGGGCGTCACGCATGCGTGACGCGGTGCATTGAGAATGAGCCGGGCCGAGGGTAGCCACCGGCTGGAGTCATGAAACATGGGTCAATCGCCGCTCGGCGAGATTGAGGTCGTCGACCCCGCTCTCACCACAGGCGACGATGTCCTCGATCCTCACTCCCAGCTCACCGGGGAAATAGATCCCCGGTTCCACCGAAAACGTCATCCCCGTCTCGAGGGGCAGGTCGTTGCCCTCGATCATGTAGGGGTGCTCGTGACCTTCGAGGCCGATGCCGTGACCCGTGCGGTGGATGAAGTAGTCCCCGTAACCCCCGTCCACGATCATCCGACGGGCGGCCCGGTCGACCTCCTCACAGCTGACACCGGGAGCGACCGCGGCTCGGCCCGCCTCGTTGGCGGCGACCACCAACTCGTGCACTTCGGTGTGGCGAGCGGTCGCCTCGCCGACGACGAAGGTGCGGGTGACGTCGGAGAAATAGCCACCGACCCGGCCACCGAAGTCGCAGACCACCAGATCGCCCTCCTCGATCACCCGGTCGGCCGGTTCGTGATGCGGCGACGCGCCGTTGGGGCCTGAGGCGATGATGGCGGCCCAGGCGACGTCGTGACCCTCGGCCACGCTCATCTCCTGAAAGTCACGGGCAACCTCGCGCTCTGTCCGCCCCGAGAAACGGACCTCGGTCGGGACCCGGGCCAGGACCCGATCGGCCGCCTCGGCCGCGGAACGCAGCAGTTCGATCTCTGCCGGCTCCTTCCGCATCCGCAGGTGCCTGGTCAGACCCGAGGCGAGCGACCATCTGGTGTCAGGCATCTCGCGCTGGAGGCCGAGCAGGAAGGTGGACCAGGTGTGGTCTCCCATGGCGGCGTGACGGGCGCCGACTGCCGCCTTGGCCACCAGAGCCACCGGGTCCTCGGTCTCGGCCCAGGGGACGATCTCGAACGGCCCCGGCTCGACTCGCGGCGCCTCCAGGTTGGGGACGAACATGGTGGCATCACCGGCGGAGGGCACCACGAGCATGGTCAAACGCTCCAGGGGCATCGCCTCGTATCCGGTGAAGTAGGGGAGGTCGGAGCCGACCGACAGCATGACAGAGTCCACCGACCCCTCATTCATCAGGTCCCGAAGCCGTGCGATGCGAGCCGCGTAATCGAACCGCGAGTCAGCCACGCTCGGTGCCGTTACCGGCCCATCGTGACGACACCGGCCAGACCGACTCCGGCATCGAAGGTTGCATCGGCCGGACCGCCGGCGTTGGCGTTCTTCACGTAGAGGAGGCCGTTCCTCGGGCGATACACGGCGACCGTGTCGGTGCCGTTGTCATCCCAGTCGCCGGAGGTCATCTTGTCGCCCGGGTCGCCGAAGACGAATTGCGAGTCGGCGGCTCCACCCTGATGGGTGTTGGTGAGGAACACGTTGCCGGTGGAGGGGCGGTGCAACCCGATGGTATCGGTCCCATCCCCGTCGAAGTCGCCCACGAAGGGCACGTCCGAGGGGTTGCCGTAAGCGTAGGAGGAGTCGGCGGCGCCGAGGCCACCTCCGTCCTGACCGAGCTCGTTGATCACGTAGACCCGCTCCTCGGATGGACGGTAGATGCTCACACTGTCCCGGCCGTCGCCGTCGAAGTCGCCGGCGAGGGGCAGGTCTCCCGGGTTCCCGAAGTAGAACGTGATGTCGGCCACACCCTGGGTGTTCGAGTTGCGGAGGTAGACGAACCCGTCAGACCTCCGGTACAGGCCCGGTGTGGCGACACCATCACCGTCCCAGTCGCCGGTGAAGGCGATGTCGCTCGGGTTCCCGTAGAAGAAGGCGTTGACCTGGTGGGCATGATCGATCCGGTCCCAGTGATAGAACCGGGAGGCGATGTCGTAGAAGGCCACCGAGTCGCAGTTGCCGCCGGCGCAGGGAGACGGCCCGCCGACCGGCAGGGTGCCGCCCGGTGCGAACACCGGGCCGACCCCGGCCGGTTCGAACCAGACGTGGACCGGCAGCCCGATCGAAAGCTGGCTCTCCAGCCAGCCGCTGTCCCACATGGTGAGTCGGATGCAGCCGTGCGAAGCGGGAAATGCGGGGACGCTGGGCGACCCGTGCAGGGCGTATCCACCGGTGAAGTACCACGGGTTCCACAGGACGCCGAGGAAGGAGATGCGCTCTCCGCGAATGTGACGTTGGAGCTTGAAGTCCCCGGTCGGTGTATGCGCCTCGCTGAAACTGCCGAACTGGTTGGTGTAGGGCTGGCCGTTGCCCGAGCTGATCGGGAACACCTGGGAGAGGACGTCACCCTTGAACAGGTAGGCCACCTGTCGGGTGAGGTTGACCTCGACCCGGTCCGGCTCGGCGAACCGGAACGGCGTCCACGGCTTGACGTACGAATCGAGCAGCCCGGACAACGAGCTGTGCCAGGAGAAGCTGCGGGCGGCCCCGACCTCCTTGCGAAACGCCATCACCGCCTGCTGGGTCTGTGGGCCGAAGCTCCCGTCGATCGCCCCGCGATAGAACCCGGCGTTGGCGAGTGCCTGCTGGAGTTGCGCCGTGGCCGCGTCCTGGGTGGCGAACTCCGATGGGTCGGCCCCGGCCGGGGCGGCCAGCGCCCCGACCAATAGCGCGAACGAAACGATCCCCGAAACAAGCCCTCTGCGCAACATGGCCCGCGAGAGTAACGCCCAACGAACCTAATGCAGGGCGTCATATATGCGTGACGCCCTGCATAACGTTTGAGGGCGCCGCCTCTTCTGCCATGAACCAAATGCAGGGTGTCACATATGCGTGACGCCCTGCATTAGGTTCGCGGTCCGATGCTGACCGGGACCGCCTCCCGGGCTTCCTGGGCGTGGTAGCTGGAGCGGACTAGAGGGCCGGACTCGACATGGGGGATGCCCCGGCCCTCGCCGAATGACTTGTATCCGGCGAACTCGTCGGGGTGAACATAACGATGGATGGGGCGATGCCGGGCGGTTGGCCGCAGGTACTGGCCGATGGTGATGATGTCGATCCCGACCGCCCGCATGTCGGCCAGTGTCCCCAGGACCTCCTCTCGGGTCTCCCCCATACCCACGATCAGCCCGGACTTGGTCAGGCCATACGGGTTCATCTGCTTCGCCCTCCACAGCAACGCCAGGGAGCGCCCGTAGTTGGCCGAGGTTCGAATGTCTCGCTGGAGCCGGAGAACCGTCTCGGTGTTGTGGTTGAGGACTTCGGGGACCGCGTCCATGACCGTCTGCAATGCCTCCCGATCACCCTTGAAGTCGGGGATCAGAACCTCGATCTCGGTGCCGGGCGAACGACGCCGGCTCTCGGTGATGGTGTGAGCGAAGATCCCGGCCCCACCGTCCTCGAGGTCGTCTCGATTGACCGAGGTGATCACGGCATGTTTCAGGTTCATCTGTTGGATTGCCTCGGCAGCCCGGTACGGCTCGAAGATGTCGAACTCGGTCGGCTTGCCGGTGGTCACGTTGCAGAACGAGCACGCCCTGGTGCACTTGTCCCCAAGGATCATCAGCGTGGCCGTCCCCATCCCCCAGCACTCGTAGATGTTGGGGCAGTTCGCCTCTTCGCACACGGTGTTCAGCTCGAGGCCGCGCATCATCTTCTTCAGCTCGAGGTAGTCGCCGTCGAGACGTGCGGTCACCTTCATCCAGTCGGGCCGGGGCGGTTCTCCGGGTAGCCGGCCGTTGATCAGGATCGGCTCTGCGGTGCGCTGCTCCGGGCTGAAGGTCCCCGCCTCCAGCAGTCGATCGACCTCGAACTCGGAGCGTCGGCCTTGGCCCCGGGCAAAGGCGGCCAGTTGAGTCTCCGCGTCGTGGTAGCCGAAGACCTCTTCGAAACGGGGGATGAGACTCTCGGTCGCCTCTTCCAACGTCACCTTCCTCCCGACCAGCTCGGAGAGGCTGGTCACCGGGCGGTCGGAGATCCCGCACGGGTTCATCATCCCGAAATAGGCCATTTCGGGATGGAGGTTGAGGGCGAATCCGTGCATGGTCACCCGTCGGGCCACCCTGACCCCGATGGCGGCCACCTTGCCCTTCGCCGTCCACACCCCGGTGTACCCGGGCTCGGCCCAGGCCTCGACCCCGAAGTCGCCGAGAGTTGCAATCAGGGTCTGCTCCAGACGCCGGACGTAAGGGACGATCTGCTTGGGGTCCTCGAGGCTGAGGATGGGGTAGCCGACGAGCTGACCGGGACCGTGGAAGGTGATGTCGCCACCCCGGTCGACATGATGGACTTCGGCGCCGAGCCCGACCCGGTCGACCAGCAGGTTGGACCCATCGCCATTCCGGCCGATGGTGAACACCGGCGGGTGCTCGAGGAGGAGCAGGTAGTCGTCCGAGGTCCGCCCCACCACCTTCCCCTCGTGGATCGCCCGCTGCAGGTCCCACGCCTCGGTATAGGCGAGCCGGCCCAGCCATCGGGTGCGAAGGGTCCGCGTCCCGTTGGTCACGCCAGTTCCTGCTCCCAGTCCCAGGTCTCCAGGTTCTGCTTGATGCGGGACAGGAACAGCACGGCCACGGAGCCGTCGAAGGCGCGATGGTCCCAGGACAGGCCCAGATAGCCGATGTGGCGGATGGCGATCATGTCCTGACCGTCGGCGTCGGTCACCACCGTCGGCCGTTTCACCACCGTCTCGGTGGAGAGGATGGCCACATTGGGGACGTTGATGATCGGGACCGACATGAACGACCCGAACGGGCCAGGATTGGTGATGGTGAAGGTGGAGCCGGTCAGATCGTCCACTCCCAGCTTCCGGCTCCGCGCCTTGTCGGCCAGCTCGTTGATCGACCTGGCAATGCCGACCAGACGCAGGCTGTCGGCATTGCGAACCCTGGGCACGACCAGCTGCTCGTGATTGATGTCGACGGCGATGCCTAGATCGACGTTCTTGTGGAACGTGGCCTTCTTGTCCTCGAGATTGAACGAGCTGTTGACCACTGGATAGGTCTTTAGAGCATCGATGACCGCCCGGGAGATGAAGGGAAGGTAGGTGAGGGAGAAACCCTCCGCCGCCTTGAACTGCTCTTTGTGGGCCTGACGCACTCGCTCCACCCGCTCGTAGTCCACCTCGACCGAGGTCCAGACGTGGGCCGCGGTCTGCTTGGCCATGATCATGTTCTCGGCAGTGCGGATCCGTATCCGGTCCAGGTCGACCTCTTCGCCGGTCGGCCCGCCGACGGCCACTGCGGTCGGCGCCGGCTGCGGGGCCGCGGCCGGCTCGGGGGCGGCTGCTGGTTCCGGCGCTGCCGCTGC
>JBOGEV010000062.1:0-17635 GCA_050742015.1 Acidimicrobiia bacterium | reverse complement strand
AAGGTGCTCGTCTTCGGCGAGAGCCTCGGAGCCTGGTCGAGCTCGGACGTGGTCATGCACCAGGGCATATCGGGGTTCGATCACTATGGGATTCACCGGGCCCTGTGGTTCGGGCTGCCCGGGCTGGCCAGGTGGTCGAAGACCGGGATGCGCGAAGGACGAAATCCTCTCACCCCCGATGGCACGGTCACGCCCTTCGACCGGTTCGAGCAGTACCAGGCGCTCAGTGAGGAGGAGCGGGCCAAGCTAAGGGCCGTAGTCGTCGATCATGACAACGACCCGATCGCCCAGATGTCGCTTCGGATGGCGGTGAAACGCCCGTCTTGGCTGGACGGCCATCGGGGCCGGGGTGTGCCCGAGTCGATGAAGTGGACACCGGTCATCACCTTCTCCCAGGTGGTCGTCGACGCGATGAATGCGATGGTGGTCATCCCCGGGCAGTTCAAGTCTTTCGGCCACGACTACCGAGCCGACACGGCCCGGTTCGTGCAGGCGGCCTACGGTCTGCCCGACATCACCGAGGAGCAGATGGGCTCGCTCCACGACACACTGGTCCAACGGGAGTTGGACCGGGGAGCTCGCATCAAGATGGGCAAGGACGCCGACCAGGTGGGCAGCATGGGGCGGGTCGCCTCCGACACCCAATAGGAGTCGCTACCTCCCTTTCTCCTTCCGGTCGATCCGCTCTTTGACCGTGCGGCTGATGATGAAGTTGAGGAAGCCGAGGATGAAGCTGACGCCGGCGATCACGAACACGATCGTGAATATCTTGGAGATGTCGGTTGTGGGATGAAGATCGCCGTATCCGATGGTGGTGAGGGTGATAACCGTGAAATACAGGGAGTCGATGATGGACCAGCGCTCCACAATGGTGTAGAAAGTCGTCCCGGTGGCCAAGATCACCGCGGCCCCGTATATCAGGACGCGGCCGGCAGGTTCTGCCCACACGTCCCGAAATGTCCTGAATATGGCGCGGAACATGGGTCCAAGTTAGAGGGTGGGCCGGAGCCGACGTGGAATCAACCGGTGAGAGTCGCCACCGTCTTGCGAGCCCTTCTCTCCCGAGCCTCGGGCTTCTTGGCCCCGGCCACGTAAGAGGCGTGCTCTCGACGATGGGTGTAGCTCAGGGCTTCGAAGGCCTCGAGAGCGGCAGGGCTCGATTTCAACAGAATGGCCAGTTCCGCGGGCACCTCTACTTCGCGCTTCTCGACGTCGACTTCGACCGAAATCTCGACCTCGTCGCCGTGATCCTTGCCCAATGCCTCCCGAATCTCCTTGAGCATTCCGAGAACCGATTCGCCGCCCATACGGACGATGCTCCCCCGATAAGCGACGCCGTCGAAGGTGGCTACGACCGGGATCCGTCCCCCGCCTCCTAGTTGTGCGACGACCTCGGCCGGGATGCGCACGTAGGCCCCACCCCGGGGCGCCTCTTCGACGAAGGCCTTGAAGGTGCTCAGGCCCGCTCCAACGGCGCCCAGGCCAGGAGCAGCCGCTTCTTTCCCTGCGTGTCGAACATGACCTCCGCCTCGGCCTGCTCCCCGGAACCGACTACCTCGCGCACCGTGCCCAATCCCCACTTGTCGTGACGGACCCGGTCGCCGGAGCTGATCTGCCCGGCATCGACGGTGGTTCGAGGGCCACTGGCGGCGGCCCGCTCCGATGCCGTCCGACGCTGGCGTTTGCCTGCCTTCTCCATCAGCCCGTCCGGCACCTCGGTGAGGAACCGTGACGGCGGGTTGTAATTGGAGCCTCCGAACAACATCCGGCTCCAGGCCGAGGTCAGATACAGCTTGTCCTGGGCACGGGTGATCCCGACATAGGCGAGACGACGCTCTTCCTCCAACTCGTTGGGGTCACCAAGGGATCGCATGTGCGGGAACACCCCGTCTTCCATGCCCACGATGAACACCGACGGGAACTCGAGGCCCTTGGCGGTGTGCAAGGTCATCAGGGTGACGGCGCCCGCCCCCTCGTCCCACTCGTCGATGTCGGCGACCAGGGCAGTGGTCTCCAAGAAGACCTCGAGACGACGCAGGTTGTCCAGCAAGTCGAACTCCTCGTCGCCGATGACCGCGCCTTCGTTGGAGCTCTCGAACTCCGAGGCGACCCCCACCAGCTCGCGCAGGTTCTCCACCCGGCCCATCGCCTCGATCGTCTGCTCCGACTCCAGGGTCGCCACCATCCCGGTGTCGACCAGGACCGACTCCACACCCGCCCGGACCCCGCCCTCCTCGGTCACATCCCGCATCTTGTCCATGATCGTCACGAACTCGGCGACCGCGGTCTGGGCCCTGGCATTGAGTTGGGGGATGTCCCGGGCCCGGCGCAGAGCTTCCGCAAAACCGATCTTCTGGCTCTGGCTGAAGCGGTCGATGTGGGCGATGGTGGTGTCACCGATCCCCCGCCTCGGCTCATTGATGATCCGCTTCAACGACACCTCGTCGGCGGGGTTGACCACGGCCCGCAGGTAGGCAATGGCGTCCTTGATCTCCTTGCGGTCGTAGAACTTGACCGAGCCCACAACGGTGTAGGGCACCCCCCTCCGGACGAACACATCCTCGATGACGCGGGACATGGCGTTGGTGCGGTAGAACACGGCGATGTCGGAGAGGTTGAATCCGTCTTTCTGGAGACGTTCGACCTCGTCGGCCACATAACCCGCCTCATCGTGCTCATCCTCCGCCTCGTAGCGGAAGATGGGCACCCCCCGCCCCCGGTCGGACCACAGGTTCTTCGGGGTGCGCTTGGTGTTGTTGGAGATGACCGAGTTGGCGGCGTCGAGGATGGTCTCGGTCGACCGGTAGTTCTGGTCGAGGATGACGATGCGGGCATCGGGATAGTCGACCTCGAAGTCGCGGATGTTCCGAATGTCGGCGCCCCGGAACTTGTAGATCGACTGGTCGGAGTCTCCCACCACGCACAGGTTGCGGTGGCTGTCCGTGAGCTGCTTGACCAGGACATATTGGGCCCGGTTGGTGTCCTGATACTCGTCGACGAGCACGTATCGGAACCGCTCCTGATAGGCCGCCAGCACGTCGGGGAACGCGCCGAATAGCTCGACGGTGACCATGAGCAGGTCGTCGAAGTCCATGGCCGAAGCCGTCAGGAGTCGCTGTTGGTAGAGGCGGTAGACGTCGGCCACCTGTTCGTGAAAGAAGCCATCGTCCTGATCGGCGAAAGCCTCGTAGTCGACCAGCTCGTTCTTGGCCTTCGAGATGACAGCTTTCATCGCCTTGGGCGGAAAGCGCTTCGGATCGAGGTCGAGGTCCTTGATGACGATGTTGAGCAGCCGGACCGAATCGGCATCGTCGTAGATCGAGAACCCGGATCGGTAACCGAGCCGTGAGGCCTCCCTGCGCAGGATACGGACGCAGGCCGAGTGGAATGTCGACACCCACATCGACCTGATGGCCCCGCCGACCAGGGCCCCGACCCGGCTCTTCATCTCGTCGGCCGCTTTGTTGGTGAAAGTGATGGCCAGGATCGAGTCCGGTGCGACTCGTAGATCCCGGATCAGATGTGCGATGCGGTAGGTGAGGACCCGGGTCTTACCCGACCCGGCGCCCGCGACGACCAGGACCGGGCCCTCGGTCGCGGCCACCGCCTCGCGTTGCGAGGGGTTGAGATCGGCGAACAAGGGGGACTCGGCGGGAACATCGTCGATGAACCATTCGGCTTGTTGCATCTGAAACGATGGTACAGCGACGCCGGGACGGAATCACACGCGTGTGATCATTTGTTGCCCGCGACGACTTCGGGTGCCCGCGTCGCTGTCGCCAGACGGCCGACAAGGATCCCCATCACCAGCAGCCAGATGACAATGACGGTCGGCCCGATGATGGTCAGGATCAGCGATGCGATCGTGGGTTTGCCGGTGAATCCCTGGAACAAGCCGGCTCCGATCGAGCCGAGGCCGGCGACGGCGGCCACCCATCCCCACCATCGCGGAAAAACGTTGCTCCCGGCCACGGCCAACCCGAGGAGGGTGAAGGGCACCCCGGCAAAGGAGAGGTTGAACAGACCGGCGAGTGCGAAGTTGATCGTCTCATTCACCGTGACCAGGCCGAGTGCTATCTCCTTTCCTGCCTCCGGGGTCGCCGCCCAGGTATCGGCCAGTTCCTTGGCGGCCACACCATCGAGGACGAATGTGATCAAACCAACGGTCGTCCCAAGAACCCCCGCGTAAAGGCCGAACCGGGCGAGGGCCTCGGCTCGCCCCCCTTCGATCGAGACCCGGATGGCGACGAGCCCGCCCAGCATGAGGAGGGTGCCGAAGAGGATGACCATGTGGACCAGGGTCCATGCGCCGCTATCGGCGATGACCTGGGCCACTCCTACCGGGTCGTCGCGCGGGGTGACCGGATGCAACCCGTTGCCGACACCGGCGAGTATCGATCCGATGATTC
The DNA here is from genome assembly GCA_050742015.1 of Acidimicrobiia bacterium. Lineage (GTDB taxonomy): Bacteria > Actinomycetota > Acidimicrobiia > Spongiisociales > ZC4RG35 > JARDZU01. The sequence goes on along the minus strand of JBOGEV010000062.1, from coordinate 13,226 downwards.
CCGCCACCGAACCGATCCGCATCAGCCAGTATCTGGTGTCCGCCGAGATTCGCACCAACTCCCAAGAATCGTGGCTCGGCAGTCGCGCCTTGGGTTCCGACCATAGCCCATGGCCGTGATTGGGTGCGTTCAGAGGGCGGGGGCGACGCTGTCGTCCAGCTCCACCGTTGCCATCGAATCGAGGTCGATCGGCTCGGGCAGCTCGTCCTCGCCCAGGACCGCACGCCGGCGCAAGGGCAGTGAGAAGCAGAAGCGGGCCCCGGTGGGGAACCTGCGCTCGTACCAGACCTCTCCCCCCATCGCCCGCGCCAGTCTCCTGGCGATGGGAAGCCCCAGCCCGATTCCGGTCGCCTCCCTGGTGTCACCCTTCGAAAGCTGCTCGAAATTCTCGAACACCCGCTGTGTCTCCTCGTCGGGGACACCAGGGCCGTTGTCCGAGATGACGATCAGGTATTGGTCGCCCATGACGAAGCCCTCGACCATGATCTGGTCGCCGCCGTACTTCCGGGCGTTCTCCATCAGGTTGCGAATCACCTGCTGAACCCGGCGACGGTCTGCCCTGACCCGGACCCCGTCGGGAAGCGAGACGATCGAGCTCTTCTTTCCCCCGGTGGGGAACACCATCTTGGTCACGTCTCCGAGCAGGTCGCCTAGATCGAAGAGCTCGGGATGGAATCTCAGCCGATCCGCCTCGAGACGGGGAATCACCAGCACATCCTCGACCAGGTCTCCGAGGTAAAGGGATTGGCGATTGATGATCCCGAGGAACTCGTCGACTTCGTCGTCAGGGAGGTCCTTCCACGACTCGACCAGGGTGTCGGCGAACCCTGCGATCGAAGTCAACGGGGTTCGCAGCTCATGGCTCACCATCGCCACGAACTCGTTCTTGATCCGATGTGCCTCTTCGGAGAGACGCATCACTTCGCGCTCGCGCTGACGCCCGTGCCGGGTGATCGCCAGGGCCCAGATGACTCCCACGACACCGACCAGCGCCAATGCCAGGGACAACCAGCTCAGTGAATCCGGCAACTGCGGCATGTTTTGTCTCTATCGATCGACACAGAAGCTACTTGATGGGACGGCCAACGCCATCTCAGCCCGCATCCGCACCCTCGTCGGCACCGATCATCCGGCGCAGTGTGTCGGTGAGGACCCCCTGCCGGAGATCGAACTTGTCGAGATAGGCGTCCACTCCCGCCTCCCAGGCCGCTTGCTTCTCATCCTGGGTGGCCACGCCGGACACCATCACGATCGGGACGGTGACGTCCGAGGCGCGCATGGTGCGTACCAGCTCGACACCGTTGGATCTGGGCATCGAATAGTCGATGACCATCGCCTCGAAGCCCTTGTTGGTCATGGCCAGCATCGCCTCGCGGGCACCGGCCGCGACCTCCACATCGAATCCGGCCCCGTTCAGAGTGGCCGAGAGGAGCTGGCGGACCCCGGCCGAGTCGTCGACGACCAAGATCCGAGGCCGATCGGCGGCTGTGCGGGGAGTCCTTCGGGCGACATAGCCGAGGAAGTTCGGATCCAGCACGACGAGCACCTGGCCACCGCCGAGCAACGCCGCACCGGTCACGTGGCCCGGGCCTTCGAGGATCGGCCCCAGGCTCTTCACCGCGACCCGTCGCCGGTCGATCAGCTCGCTGACTGTCACCGCCACGAGCCCGTACCTCGTGTTGATGACCAGCAGCTCCGCCTCATCTCCTGCGTTGGTCACTCCGACCGCCCTGGCCAACGACACACAGGGAATCTCCCGGCTCTGGAACCTGAGCTCCCGACCCCCTTCGGTGGCGGAGATCTCGGCTCGAGACAGTGGCATCGCCGCTTCGATCGACGCCTCGGGAAGGCCCCAGAACTGGTCTCCGGTGGCAACGACCACCACGTTCTGGAGGACCATAGACAGGGGCAGGGTCATGGTGACCCTGGTTCCCATCCCCTTCGGGCTCTCGACGTGAACGACGCCGTTCACCTTCTCCACGATGTCCCGGACCGCGCTCAGCCCGTCGCCGGCGCCGGAGAAGTCGGTCTCCTCCTCGGCTGTCGTGAAATCGGGCAGGAACAGCACAGGGCTCAGGTCGGAGTAGACGAACGGAATCCCGCGCTCGGCAGCCTCGTCGGCCACTCGATCCCAGTCGATCCCGGCGCCGTCGTCGGCAACCGAAACCTCGACGCGTTCGTCGATGATCTCGGCGCCCACGCTGATGGTGCCAGTCGCCCTCTTCCCCGCGGCCAAGCGCACAGCCGATGGCTCGATCCCATGGTCGACCGCGTTGACCAGGAGGTGACGCAGGGGTTCGCGGAGCAGATCGACGATCTGGCGATCGAGCTGAACGTTGTCACCCACCAGCTCGAAGCGGACATCCTTGCCCATCCGGCGACCCAGGTACCGGACGAACTGTGGAAACGTGGCCGACGCCTCACGGAACGGGATATTGGCCAAGGCGACTGCCTGATCCTGGATCTCGGAGATCGATGCCGCCAGCCGCTCCAGCTGTTGCCTCCAGGACTTCCGGAACAAGGCGGGATCCGAGCCCTCGATCGAGAGCAATGAAAGATCGGCCAGTGCATCGGAGTCGAGGGACACCTCGACGATCCGATTGATCAGGCGGTATAGCTCCCCGGTGTCGACCCGGGTCGACCCTCCCAGCAACGAGTCGGAGACAGAGGTGAGTAGCCCGCCGAGGCTGCCCGGTTCGGGCCTGCGCAATGGGATGACCTCGGCCGGCGGGGACCAGCCGGTTCCCTCATCGTCTGTTTCCGCCGACCGGTCGACGAAGACCAACTTGTCGGCGATGGTGGCCAGTTCGTTGTCCTCTGCGTCCAGTGACGGAAGCAGGCGGCCCGCACTCGCCTCCATGGCGACCAAGACGTCACCCGGTGGCGAGTAGCCGTCGCCGATCTGCTTCCAGAGATGCTCGAGACGCGATGCAACTTCTTTGATGTCGTCGAACCCGAGGAGACTGGCCGACCCTTTGATGGTGTGGGCGTCCCGGATCAGGTCCTGGATCCGGGCTGGGTCGAGCTCACCCTGGCGGAGGGCCACTGCGCCCGCGACGAGGTTGCCGGAGCGCTCTTCCAGCTCGTCACGAAATATCCGTGTCAGCTCGGGCGTATTGAGATCCACCTGGGTCGCTTCCCTTGCCTGTATCAGTGATATCGGCAGGCGAACCTACGGTCTGAACGGGCCCAACGACCGTTTCTGCCTCGTTTCCTCCCCGGACGAGCCCTTCTCTGTCGCCGTGGCGCCATATATGGCGTCACCTACCTCAGGTAGGGGGTTTCTAACCCCGGTCACTCCCACTCGATGGTGGCGGGGGGTTTGCTCGAGATGTCGTAGGCGACCCGGTTGATTCCGGGGACCTCGTTGATGATCCGGCTCGAGACCCGTTCCAGCAGCTCATAGGGGAGACGGGCCCAATCCGCGGTCATGGCATCCTCCGAGGTCACGGCGCGCACCACTACCGGATATGCATAGGTGCGCAGGTCACCCTGCACACCGACCGTCCTCACCGCCGGAAGCACTGCGAATGCCTGCCAGATGTCCCGATACAGACCGGCTCGCCGGATCTCCTCGGTGACGATCAGGTCAGCTGCCCGCAACAGCTCGAGACGCTCCCTGGTCACCTCGCCGATCACCCGCACCGCCAGGCCGGGCCCGGGGAAAGGCTGGCGCCACACGATCTCCTCCGGGAGCCCGAGCTCCTCCCCGATCGCCCGCACCTCGTCTTTGAACAGGTCGCGCAGCGGCTCGACCAACTCGAAGGTCATGTCCTCAGGAAGACCGCCCACGTTGTGGTGGGTCTTGATCGTGGCCGCGCTGGCCGATCCCGACTCGATCACATCCGGGTACAGGGTGCCCTGGACTAGATATCGGGCATCACCAACGGCTCCTGCGGCCTCCTCGAAGACCCGGATGAAGGTCTCCCCGATCACCCTGCGCTTTTGCTCGGGATCGGTCACCCCGGCCAGAAGCTCGAGAAATCGATCCTCGGACTTCACGTGGACGAAGTCGACGTCGAAGTGGGAACGGAAAGTCTCCTCGACCTGCTCCGCCTCGCCTGCCCGGAGCAGCCCGTGATCTACGAAGATGCAGGTCAGCTGGTCCCCGATCGCCTTGTGGACAATGGCGGCGGCCACGGCGGAGTCGACGCCGCCGGATAGACCGCAGACCACCCGGCCCTTCCCGACCTGGGTTTTGATCGACTCGACCTGGGACTCGATGATCGAGTGGGAGGTCCATGTCGGCGCCGCCCCACAGACGTCGTACAGGAACCGCTTCATGATCTCGACGCCACGAGGGGTATGTGCCACCTCGGGATGGAATTGGACTCCGAAGAGCGCGCGGTCGCGGTCCTCCATCGCCGCCACCCGAGCTCCATCGGAGGTCGCCACCGTGACGAACCCCTCCGGTGGCTCGGTCACCTGGTCCTGGTGGGACATCCAGACCTGCTGCTCGGCGGGCAGGTCCTTGAGTAGCAGGGTGTCCCCGGTCAGCTGCAGTGTGGTGTTGCCATACTCGGCGCTGCCAGTGTTGGCCACCGTTCCCCCGGCGAGATCGGCAAGGAGCTGGTGCCCGTAACAGATACCGAGCACCGGGATTCCCAACCCGAGGATCGCCGGGTCCATTCGGTAGGCATCCTCGGCATAGACCGATGCCGGCCCACCGGAGAGAATGAGACCGATCGGATTGTGACCCTTGATCTCCTCAGGTGTGATCTCACGGGACACGATCTCGGAGTGGACGTGACTCTCCCGAACACGACGGGCGATCAACTGGGCATATTGAGCCCCGAAATCCAGAACCAACACCGATGGTGTTGGTTCGCTCATCCCATTCCCACTCTTTGGCTGCGTTGCAGCGTCTTGCCCTCGGTCTGCAATGAAGGGGCGATCATGACCTCCGCCTTCTGGAACTCCTTGACATCGGAGAAGCCGGTGGTGGCCATCGATACCTGGAGTGCGCCGAACAGGTTGAGCTTGCCGTCGTTCTCGTGAGCCGGGCCTACCAGGATCTGCTCCAAGGTGCCCCGATCGCCGACTTCGACCCTGGCCCCACGGGGCAGTGTGGGATGAAATGTCGCCATGCCCCAGTGAAAGCCGCGTCCGGGCGCTTCGGTGGCAGAGGCGAGCGGAGAGCCGATCATCACCGCATCGGCGCCACAGGCGATGGCCTTGGCCACGTCACCACCCGTCCTCATCCCACCGTCGGCGATGACATGGACGTAACGGCCCGTCTCGTCGAGATAGCGGATCCGGGCGCCGGCGGCGTCGGCGATGGCGGTGGCCTGGGGAACGCCCACCCCGAGCACGCCGCGGGTGGTGCAGGCCGCCCCGGGGCCGACCCCGACCAGGACCCCGATCGCTCCGGTCCGCATCAAATGGAGTGCGGTGGAATAGCTGGCGCACCCACCAACGATCACCGGCACCTCACAGCTTGCGATGTACTCCTTGAGATCGAGTGGCTCCTCGCGGCTGGAAACGTGTTCGGCCGAGACCACCGTGCCCTGGATGACAAGCACATCGAGCCCTGCACCCAGGGCGTGCGTTGCCCAACTCCTCACCCGCTGCGGGGTGAGACTCGCCGCGGTGACCACACCCTCCGCCTTGATCTCGGCAACTCGCTGGCCGATCAGGTCAGGCTTCACCGGCTCGAGGTAGATCTCCTGCATGCGCAAGGTCGCCTTGTCCGGAGTGAGCTCGGCTATCTCCTCGAAGTACGGCTCAGGGTCCTCATAGCGGGTCCACAGCCCTTCGAGGTTGAGGACGGCCAAACCTCCGAACCGCCCGATCTGCACCGCCGTCGCCGGGCTGATCGCCGAGTCCATGGCCGACCCCATCATGGGCAGGCTGAACTTGAAGGCATCGAGCTGCCACGAGATGTCGACGTCGTCGGGATCGCGGGTCCGTCTCGAAGGGACGATTGCTATGTCGTCGAAGCCGAAAGCCTGGCGGCCCGACTTCCCGATCCCGATGTCGATTTCCACTCCGACCAACCTCCGGACAGCGCTTTTGGCCAGCGTAACAGTGCAAGCCTCGGGCCAATCACCGCCCCGCCGCTAGTGTCGCCACGTGCCCAGGTCGTGGTCGCTACTCGACTTCATACTCGTCATCCTGGGCGGATTCATCGGCGCGGCCCTGTTCGTCGCCTTGAGCGCGCTGCTCGACGACGAGGAGCTGTCTCTGGTGCTGGCCCTCACCGGTCAATACATCGGGCATCTCTTGGTGCTCTGGGCCCTGAGCCGACGCAAGGACGATCCCGACCTGGGGTTTTCCGTCGAGGGCCGGGACGTCATGTACCTGGGCCTGGGGCTGCTGTTACAGCTCGCATTGGCCGTGCTCTTCCTGCCCCTCAGCACGCTCATGTTTCCCGACGGCGAATCTGCCCAGCAGGTGGGCACCGCGATCTCGGGCCTCGAGACCACCACGGCTCGGGTGGCGGCCGTGGTCACCGCCGTGGTCCTCGCCCCGGTCACCGAAGAGCTCATCTTCCGCGGAGTGCTCCTCAAGGCGCTGGGAGAACGCAGCCGCCGCACGATCATGGTCGTGACGGCCCTGGTCTTCTCAGCATTTCATCTGCTCGGCCTGGACCCGAGTCGCCTGCTTCAGGCCGCCGCGGTGGTCCTACCCCAGCTGTTCATCGTCGGTCTGATCCTGGCCTGGGTGACCTTGCGTTCCAAACGATTGGGCCCGGCGATCTTCCTTCACTCGGGGTTCAACCTGCTGGCAGCCATCGTGCTTCTAATCCCCACCGAGCTCCTGGAGCCGATCAGCGGGTGACAGGTGTTGCGGCCGGAATGGTCCGTACGTGCCGAGGAGTCTGTCGGAGCACCTGGTTCGATGCAGGGACGAAGGCACACTCGACGTTGACGAAAGGACGCACGGCAGAGAGGGGCCGTAGCAGGCGGAAACCCGACAACCACAAGCGACACCTTCTCGAACTCTGAGTCGGCGGACAGCGCATAATGCCGGCCATGCGCTACTTGCTGGACATTGGACACCGCGGTGCCGATGAGCGATCTGTGCGGCGAAAGGGGGGATCTTCTGATCGTCTGTGAGCTCTCTGCAGTCGCTCCTCCCACCGCTGCCTTGAGGCGGGAAGGATTGTTGTTGGTGCGTCGACGACCCGGCTGCCGCGGAATCCGTGGATGGCTTATTCGATAGCGTCTGCTGCGGCGGCTCGGTGTTGGTCCACCTTCTTGACATCTTTGGGGGTTAGATCGAGGGGCCCGACCTCGACGGTTACCTTGTTGATCTTGCCCGTGAATCGGCTGCCGGTTCCGGGTTTGTAGTCTTCGGTGGTGGGTGAGGCGAGGTCGATGCCGACATCGGCGGTCTCGCCCCAGAAGCTGATCGGCTGGGTTCGATCGACTCGTCCTTCAGCGACTTTGTGTCCATCCACGACGATGATGGCCGTACCGCCGCGACCGAGCCCGCCGCCGTCGTAGACGAAGTCGAGGGTGATGATGGTGTTACCGGCCGGCAATGGATCGTCAGCGGTGATCGTGTAGTAGTACTGGCCGAGCCAGTTGTAGACATATGACGGTCTGCCGTCCTTGAGGTACAGGCTCCAGCCACCCGGGCGACCGCCCTGACAGATGATCACACCGTTGGCTCCGCCGTTGGGGATGACCACGTCGGCGGTGATCGTCTTGGAGCGGTTGCGGACGTTTATGAAGATGTTCTCCTGTAGACCGCTCATACCCTCGTACAGAGTCAACGACGTGCGTTCACCCATCAGGTCCGGGCGTCCGGCGATGGCGGCGTTGAACCGTTCGATGGTGCGGTCGTCGATTGGCAGGACGTGGTTCTTGGCCGCCTCCTCCATGAACAAGGCCCGCATCTCGGCGAGCTTCTCCGGCATTTCGGCGGAGAGATCGTTGGCGAGGCTGAAGTCCTTGCTCGTGTCGTACAGCTCCCAAGTGTCATCGGCCAGCGCTGCCCGCGGCGCCATCTCCCACGGAGCCTTGTGGATGGTCCGGGCGAACCAGCCGTCGTCATAGATGGCGCGGTTGCCTGCGATTTCGAAGTACTGGGTGACGTGGTTGGAGAGGGCTTCGGCGTCGTCGAACGAATAGGTCATGCTTACCCCTTGGATTGGGGTCTGCACCACCCCGTTTACCGATGACGGTTGGGGCAGCCCGGCAGCCGCCAGGACAGTGGGTAGAACGTCGATCACGTGGTGGAACTGGGTGCGGATCTCGTTGCGTGCGGTGATCCCATTTGGCCAGTGGACGACCAGCCCGTTACGCACTCCGCCGTAGTCGGAGCCGACCTGCTTGGTCCAGGTGAATGGAGCGTCGCCGGCCACCGCCCACCCTGCGGCGTAGTGGTTGTTCGCCATGGGCCCGCCCAACTCGTCGATTCGCTCGAGCTGTTCCTCGATCGGCTCGGGTGCCAAGTTGAAATAGGCTGCCTCGTTGAACGCTCCGACCATGCCACCCTCGGCGCTGGCACCATTGTCCCCGGCGATGTAGAACACCAGGGTGTTGTCCATCGCCCCGGCCTCCTCGATCGCCTGGATGACCCGCCCGATCTCATGGTCGGCGTAGGCGGCAAAGGCAGCAAAAATCTCCATTTGTCGGCGGAACAACCGCTGTTCGTCCGGTGACAGCGTGTCCCAGTCCTTGATCGCCTCAGGCTTCGGGGCGAGCTCCGTGTCCGGAGGCACAATCCCCAATTCCTTCTGCCGTGCCAACGTCTCCTCTCGCAGCTTGTCCCAACCCTGGTCGAACTGACCGTTGAAGGTGTCGATCCACTCCTTGGGAACGTGATGCGGGGCGTGCGTCGCCCCAGGCGCGAAATAGATGAGGAACGGTCGGTCAGGAGTCAGAGCCTGCTGCGTCCGCACAAACGACACGGCCTGGTCGGTCATGTCGGTCATGAAGTGGTAGTCCGGGTCCTCGGGCGGGTCGACCCGAGTCATCCCGTCGTACACATCGGGGAAATACTGGTTGGTCTCCCCTGCGATGAACCCGTAGAACCGGTCGAAACCCTGACGGACCGGCCACAGGTCAGTAGGACCCGACACACTCACTGTCCACGGCGGAGTCTCATGATCCTTCCCGAACCAGGCCGTGGAGTAACCGTTGAGACGCAACATCTCGCCGATCGCAGCCACACTGCGCGGCCGCTGCCCGGTATTGCCAGGAAACGAGGTGGAAGTTTCCATCACCAGACCCGTGTTGTTGACGTGATGATTACGGCCGGTCAACAGTGCGGCACGAGTCGGCGAGCACACCGCCGTCGAATGGAAGTTGTTGTAGCGAAGCCCCTCACTCGCCAGCCGCTCCAACGTCGGCATCGGGATCGGACCCCCAAACGTGGTCGCCTGACCGAACCCAAAGTCATCGAGCAAGATGATCACCACGTTCGGTGCGCCCTCGGGTGCTCGCACCTCGAAACGCTCAGGCATCTCCACGTTGCGCACATCCAGCTCAGTGAACGTCGGAACCTCAGGCTCAGGAATCGGCAGGACAGTCCGGTCAAGATCATCACCACGAGACGCCATCGCACCACTCCTTATCAACACAGGTCGGTTCCACGGATTTCTAGCACCGGAAATAGTCGAGGCCGAATGATCGCCATGACCCCAAGGAGGTCATATCCAAGAGCCTGGTGTCGCCACGTCCTTCAACCAGCCAACCGCGAGCGCCCGCATCACGTCGCCGAAGCTGCGGGTTCAAGCTGAATGGCTGTCAAGCTGACATTCCCCTCCGGCAAACCAGGCGCAGTCGATCAACATCTGGTACATCCCGTTGGCTGCGATGTTCCTGTTCGCAACAGCCATTGCCTTGGCCATGGCAACGCTCAGGCAACACGCATAACAACAGATCCCGAGCGATAACGCACCGATCTCGAGACCGAGCAGAGCGGCACCTCGTGGTCGGGTGCCTCCTGTCGTCGGGAACGGCTATCAACGGCCTAACCCGAGCAGGCTTCTGGTTCGTTGATGTATTGCGTTGTGCCCTCTGCGAGTTCGTCGGAGAACGCTTCCCAGAATCGACACTCGGCCGGGCCAAGCTCCTCGAATGGCAGGTAGAGAACCATGTGGGAGATGGTGCAATTGGAACTGTGGGTCTTCCAGGAGTGATGGAGTTGCTCAATCCCATTTGATCGGAGCACGTCGTTGCTCCGCTCGACTTCAAACACCGACCACGAGTCGTACATGACCAAGCGAGTCAGCGCGAAGCGGTCGTCGACACTCCAGCCTGCCTCTGCCCAGCGCGTGACTCCTGTCCAGTCATCCTCTCCCAAGTGAGGAATCCCACTCATGTCAGCGATCGTGACGGACTCGGAGACGAGCCCACGAAGCCTGTCGAGGTCGCGGTCGTTGTATGCCGTAACGAAGGCCTGAATCACCTGAAGGTTGGAGTACTCGGCCGTCGGTTCACAATCCGTCGACGTTTCGAACTCGGTGAACTCCAACGGCTCGTCAGGCTCTCGAAGCATGAGAGTTGTTACCTGGACGGTTGTGGCGGTCGTCTCCTGGGTCGACGGCTCCGTCACCGGAGCGGAAACTTCAGTTGTGGTGCTCTGGTCGTTGACACCCGACTCGACACACCCTGCTAACAGAACGGCCAGAGCGACAGCGAATGTGGACCATTTTCATCCCTATCAAGTATGACGACCATCACCCGCGGGGAGTTCCGATCCGCCCGAGATCAACAATCATGTGCGGATAACGAGCATTTCGCCAGGTGCGCGAGAACGGCACATCGTGCTTGCGCGCGCCATAGCCTGATCGCAAATGACACCTGGCCGACGCAGAACTGTGATCTGGCTTTCCATAGCGGGCGTGATTGCTCTCATCGTCGGGTTCTGGTCGGCATCAGGTCCTCCTGGAGTCGTCGACCTGATTGGGTACGAGGAGATCGAACCGGGAGTTGTCGACGTAGCACTGCGATGCCACAACGAAGTGGACGGTCACTTCAAGCTGAGCTTCGGGGATACGACCGTCATATTCGCAATCGGCTCAGATCCCGATCGATTCTCTTTTGGTCGTGACGATTGCCTGAGCAGCGGACGAATTGACTTCGGTGAGCCGATTGGCGAGCGACGACTCATTGACGGTTTTGACTTCGAGACAATCGGGCCGCTTCCCTGACCGCTTGATATCGGGTAGTTGTGTAGCGGAATCGCCCACATCGGAAACCGAGCAGAACGGCACCTCCAGTGCGGGTGTTGGGCCCGGTGTGCGTGGGGGTTGGCAATGGCCTCGGATGGCGGTCAGGCTGAGGGCGTGAGCACGGTCTGGCCAAGGCCTCAGGGACGGATCACCACGCAGTTGCGACGGGTGCCGGCCTGGGTGGTCGACGTGCTGCTGGCGGTCGTCCTTGCGGTGGCGATCACGACCGCCATCAATACCGCCGACCCCCGGGAGCTGAGGGGCATCGTCGAGGAGCCGGCGATGCCCCCCGACGCCTTCGCCTACGGGATAGCCGCCGCCATCGCTGCCCTGGTCCTCATCCGGCGCCGCTGGCCCCTGGTGTCGCTGCTGGGGTCGGCCGCCCTCGTCGAGGTCTACTACTTGGTCGACTATCCCGGCATATTCCCGGCGGTGCCGATGTCGGTGGCGCTGGCCACCGCCTGGGCGGCCGGTCACCTCGGTTGGGCGCTGGGGATCGGGACTTGGTTCGTGGTCGCCCCCCTCGGCTGGGTCGCCTACCGGAGCCTTTTCCAGGGCGAAGCGGTAGTCCCCTTGTTGGGCCGGGTGCTGCCCGACGCGGCGCTGATGGCAGCGGTGCTGCTGTTGGGGGAGTCGATGCGCAGCCGCCGGGCCCTGGAAGAGGAGCGGGAACGGTCCGAGGGGCTGCTGTTGAACATCCTCCCGGCGCCGATCGCCGAGCGCCTCAAACGAAGTGACGAGGTGATCGCCGACGCCTACCCGGAGGCGACGGTGATGTTCGCCGATCTGGTGGACTTCACCGGCCGCAGCCAGCGGATCAGCCCCTCCGAGATGGTGCGGACCCTCGACGACTTGTTCACCGTCTTTGACCGGCTGGCCGACCGCCACGGCCTGGAAAAGATCAAGACCATCGGCGACGCCTACATGGTGGCCGCCGGGATCCCCGACCCCCGCCCCGACCATGCCGAGGCGATCGCCGACATGGCGCTCGAGATTCAGGCGGAGACGGCGGGCCGCAGCGACCCCGAGGGTGAGCCGTTGTCGGTGCGGATCGGGATCGACACCGGCCCGGTGGTGGCGGGGGTCATTGGACGCCGCAAGTTCATCTACGACCTGTGGGGCGACACCGTTAATACCGCTAGCCGGATGGAGACCCACGGGTTGCCCGGACGGATCCAGGTGACCGAACGCACCTACCGGTGTCTCAACCCCGGCTACCGCTTCGAACGCCGCGGCTCCATCGACGTCAAAGGGAAGGGGGAGATGGTTACCTACTTCCTGCTGGGCCGGGCGTAGCGGCCGCGGTTCGGCCACAACGACCCTCCACATCCCGGTTGGGCGCAGGCTCGTAGGGGAAGGCCAACCCCAGGCGACTCGCGATGTGAAGCGGGCCTACGACCCGGACAACGTTTTTTCCCTCCAACCAAAACATCCAACCTGCCACTGAGCCCACAACGGTGTCCCCGTCGAACTGACCTTCCGCCTCACCGACCAGACTTGTGGCCGCTCCAACTCAGGTTGACAGCCTGATGACTGAAGGAGCGTTCATCGACCCACAGAAGAAGCGCTCGATCGGCACGTATCTGGCGTGTTTGTCTCAAACTCAGAGGACCTGCCTGACCGGTAGCACCGTCGTCTGCGTCGTCAGCTCGATGAGCCACACATTTCCCTGATCCTATTGCTGATGAACTCATTGCTGGGTCCTCGCCGCGACAGCTCCTTGCTGACGAAGGCGCACAGAACACCAGATCCCGGGCGATAACGATCGCGAATCGAAACCACGCATACCGGCACTTATGGGCTCGGGTCGCACCCCTGGTTCAGATTGACTCTTCGATCTCGTTTTGTCTCGACCGCTCGTTGGGTGGCATCAAAGCCCGTATCTGAGACCGCACCCGATCGGCACTTGGCGTGTTGGTAAGGGAGCCGCTGGGCCGCCTCCGGTGCCGTCAGATCAAGGTGCCGAGATGGGGCCAGTTGTCCACTATCCGGATCGCGTCTTGGTCGATCTCTGCGAGCCGTGCGTGAATCGTGGGCAGACCGAGATCGGGGTCACGGAATCGGGTGTGCATTCCCCGGAGACCGTCGGCACCCGCAG
>JBOGEV010000061.1:0-1925 GCA_050742015.1 Acidimicrobiia bacterium | reverse complement strand
TGATGCCCTTCACCCGCGACTGGTCGAGCAGGAAGTCGAGCACCTGCTGGATGGCCCACGACTTCCCCGAGCAGAGATTGTAGACCTCGCCGGGCTCGCCCCGCTCGATCAGCGCCCAGTAGCCGCGTACGATGTCGCGCACGTCGGAATAGTCGCGCCGCGGCTTGAGGTCGCCGATGTAGATCACCGGATCGCGCAGCCCCGCCTCGATCTCGGCCACCTGGCGACCGAAGTTCGACTCGACGAATACGTCCCCCCGCCGCGGCCCGGTGTTGTGGACGAGGTTCCGGCCGAGGCCGGCGTGGAAGAGGTGATCCTCGGTCTCGAAGTCCCAGACCTCGCCGTCATACGGCACCGGCTCGATCTTCTTGAGCACGTCGTCGGGAATCTCCAGGTGCCGACCCCAGCGCTCCCGGCCGGCGTTCGGGGAATTCAGGTCGATCAGGTAGTACGTCCAGCCGTCCCGCACCTCGGTGTTCAGACAGATCCGCTGGCGCGTCGTGCCCGCCACGAGGCAGCAGAGGCCGAGAGCCATGATCGGGGACCGGGTCTTGAAGCTCTCGAGCTCGCCGTCTCCGTGTCCCGCCCGCAAGCCGTCGCCGGCGCGGTAGCCGTGCAGGAAGGCGAGCTTGGCGTCGCGCTGGGCATTCAGGATGCTCCGCGGCGCGCGCTTGTTTCCGTCGGGGGCGTAGATCTGGGGGCGGAGCCAGCGCGCGAACGCCTCCGGGTGCCGGACGACGAGGCGCCACACGTCGCGATCGCCGGGCACGAAGTAGGTATCGACCCCGAAGTGCTGGAGCAGGATCTCGGCGCAGCGCTCCAGGGGCTTCCGGTCCTTGTTGTAGATCCGGATCTTGCCCATGGTGACGCATCCTGCGGTCACGAAGAAGCCGAGGAGCCACGCCACGTCCTCGTGCACCGACATGCCCGCTCCATCGGGGAGGCCCACCAGGGAGACGCGGTCGCCGAGGGCGAGATCGCGGGCCGAAGCAGGTCGATGCCCGTCGGGCCCGGGGACCATGACCGAGTGGTCGCCGGTCACCTCGACGATGCCTCCGCTGCTGACGAGCCGCGACACCGTGTCCCCCGCCCCGAGCGGATGACAGGACAGATGGATGATCTTCGTCCACTTCCCGTCGGCCCAGACCGAGACCGGGTGCCGGCGCATGTCCCACAGCACGGTGCCGTCCTCCAGCAGCCGGCCACCGAGGTGGCCCTTCGGCCGGTAGCGCCGGATCTCGCTGATGTACTTGATGTCGACGAGACCGGTCCGATCGTCGCGGAGCACGACGGGGGTGAACCGGCCGACGCTGTGGTTGAACGCGCGGCTCCGGACGATGGGCAGGCCGTAGCTCTTCCAGTACTGGTAGCCCATCAGATCCTGCCCGACCTTGCTCACCGCGTACGGGCTGAGCGGCCGGAGCGGGTTGGTCTCCTTGATGGGCAGCTCGTCCTCCGTCACCAGCCCGTACTCCTCGCTGCTACCGACGACCAGGAAGCGCGGCGACAGCTTGAGACCGCGCAGGCCTTCCAGCAGGTTCACCTGCGACAGGATGTTGGTGGTCAGCGTCTCGGCCGGCGTCTTCCACGAGGCGTGCACGAAGCTCTGGGCGGCCAGGTGGATCACGTGGGTCGGGTTGGCGGTCTCGAGCAGCGCGCGCACCGATGACAGATCGCGCAGGTCGGACTCGATCAGGGTGATCTTGGAGCGCAGGTGATCGATGTTGTCGGTCTTGCTCCGCCAGCGGATCGAGCCGAACACCAGGGCCCCGTGCGCGAGGGCGTGCTCCGCCATGTGGCTCCCGACGAACCCGGTGATGCCGGTGATCAACAGCCGCATTTGATCGGATCTCCTACACCGCGCAGGAAGGCTCGCCGATCCAGCCGGCGGCATCGAGATTATACGCCACCGGCCGAGATCCTCC
>JBOGEV010000060.1:0-3111 GCA_050742015.1 Acidimicrobiia bacterium | reverse complement strand
CGGTCGACACAACGGCGGCCAGCCAGGATGAATCAGATAGATGCAGCAATCGCCGGACGTGATCCTGAACGGGCGAGACGAACGCGCACGCCATTGCCGTTCCAGTAAAGATCACGATGCCTTCCTCGGGCACGCTTTCGGAGGCAAAGAGAAGCCACAGCGCCACGCCAGAAGCCGAGATGAAGGAGACCGGCAAGCCGAGGCGGAGGCTGCCCCTCAGTGTTGAGACACGACGCGACCTCTCGAGCGAAACCGTCTTGACCTCGCAAGGAATGAAGACCATCTGGGTGGGAACGTTGGACGCCAGGACGAACGCAGCGAAAACGAGAGCGTAGGCTCCCAGAGTCGATGGATCGTACTCCTTGGCGGCATAGAATCCCACGACGAATGTCGCCAGGGAGGCGAAGCCTACGTCCAGAAGCCCCGGCAGGATCGTTTTGAAGAAGAGCTGGCCTCGGGCTCGAAGAAACTCGGCGTTGAAACGTCCCTGGTACGCGCGGACCTGGTGTCGATTGGCCGATATCAGAACCTGCCTTCTCGAGCTCGTCGGTCGCCTGAGGATTAGCGGCGGCCGACCTCGCGGATTTCCGTCTGGTACAAGAGGATGACCGATTATGGGACGGGAAGGATTGGCCGAGGAGCGAGATCCTTCAGGGAGCGCACAGCCCCACGCCTCGATCGCTGAAGACGCTGCCCGGAACCGCCAGGAACTCCCATTCGTAACGCCCCGGAAACAGCCCCAGCTTCAGGACGCCGTGGGCCGTGGCGTTGCGGACCTCGCTGTTGGGCTTGACCAGCACGAAGGCGTCCAGGGTGTCCCCCCCCGTGCCGACGACGAAAGAGCGCATCCCGTTCGGATCGGGAACGGCTTGCGCGTCCTGAAGACCGAAACGCTCGTAGTCGTGGTCGTGGGCGCTGACGACGACCTCGACTCCAGCCTCGTCCAGGATCCTCCAGAAGTGCCGCATCTCATTGCTGTTGCCCTTCTCTCCGGAGGAGAACCTCGAGTGGTGCCAGTAGGCGAGCGCGCACAGAGTCGGGTTCGCCGCGAGGTCCTCCCGCAGCCACTCGGCCTGGGGCGAATCCGACCCCACGTCGATGTTGCTGTTGAGCGCGATGATGTGCCAGGACCCCAGATCGTAGCCGTAGTAGCCAAGCCCTCTCGGTCCGGCCCGCGCACCGAAATAGTCGAAGTAGGGCCCGGCATCGAGCGTGCGGTAGTCGTGGTTCCCCGGGACCGGGCGCGTCCGTGACTTGTGACGTCCCCAGGTCGGATCGTAGCAATTCTCGAACTCGGCCTGCGTTCCGCTCTGATAAGCGTTGTCGCCGGCGGTGAAGACCGTTCCCGCGATGCCGTCCAGTATGGCCGCCGTGGCCGCGTCCGACTCCACGGAACAGCTCGCGATGTCACCCGCCCCTACGAGGACGGCCTCGGGGTCCGGGTCAATCCCGTTCGGGTCAGGGTCAGGAGACACCGAAGAGCCGCCGCACGCGAGAAACGCGAAAACAACCGGCAGCCAGAGAAATCCGGTAAGGTCGAATGACCCTCGAAGGTCCATACCACGCATGGGTCACCTTCATGAATCCTGAAAGCAGCCGGAGGGTCGTTTTCAGGCCTACCGGGCAGCCAGGCTCACCCCCCGGGGAACGCATGGCAGAGGGCAGCATTCGAACCCTCGAGACGCTGTTGACGTCTACGCGATTTCCAGTCGCGCTCCTTCAACCATTCGGACACCTCTCCGCGACGCCAAAGGTACGTCAGCGTCTGAAGCCATACCAAGTCACACCCCGGGGCGGATCGCAGGCTAGGCCCCAGGCGAAGCCGGAAAGCCGCAGGCGCTTGAAGTCGTCGACCGACCGGCCGCCTGGCGCACCAGTTGTCGCCGTGTGAACGACGGAAATCATCGTTAGCTGAACGTCGAATCGGTCAAGTAGGGCCACGGCTATTTACCGGCGGGTTCCCGCCAGATGGGCGTAGAATGCCGAATCCTGCCGGCAGGCGAAGAAATTATAGCCGTAGGGCTGGCGCCGTTCTTTGAGATTATTCGCCATCTCCACCTCCACGATCGGGATTGGATCACGGTCCCCGCGAACGAAAAACACCTTCAATCCCAAGGTGTTGAGAACAAAATCGGTCACCCGGCTCTTTCGATCCTTCCTTTGATCTTCGTAATACAGCAATGTATCGCGCTCCTGGAACAAGAAGCCTGCGGAGCCTTGCAGGGCTGGAATCTCGTGGCCTTCTACATCCAGCTTGACAACCAGCCGTCGTGGCAGAGGCTTCGCCCGACCGTGCAGTCTCTTCGAGAAGACTCTACGAACGGCATCAGCGATGGTCAGGGTTTCCACGGCGGGGGCAATCGCATACGGATCGCTCTGGGCGCCGATTTTTGCTGCAGCATGATCCCCCCGATCGATGATTCGGACTAATCGCCCGCTTTCACCGGCTATCGCGTTGTTCAGGCAAGGAAAGCGGTTGCCGTTGAGGTCGGCGTTCTCAATCAGGATTTTAAATGTTCGGGGCGAGGCCTCGATGGCAGCCGTCGGGCGGTTCAGTCCCTCCGGATCCGACACGAGAATGCTCCAGTAGCCAAAATTGGCCCCGCAGTCAAGAAAGGCGTAATCCAGCTCCTCAGATCGCCGCAGGATGTTCAAAAGTTCCGGCTCGTAGCGATAAAAAGGCGATACAAGCCGACTCCAGTAGGGGTCGTTCAGGAGCACCTTCATTCGCGATGCTCCGCCCAGAGAGAGATCGATGCCGACAGATTCGTTTGGCAGCCTGGCGGCTACCTGTCGGCAGACCCGCCAGTAGCCACGATGGCTCACTGGCGCCAGCACCCACCCAGCCACGCCAATGATTAACAAGGCCAACCGGTTTGGAAGGTTGTCCTCACTCATCGCCAGAATTGGGCCGACAATCCTCATCGTGCACGACCGCCGGGAGACTGGGAACGTTTCGGGCTCTGCAGATGAAATGGCGGAGAGGGCGGGATTCGAACCCGCGAGACGCTGTTAACGTCTACGCGATTTCCAGTCGCGCTCCTTCGACCGCTCGGACACCTCTCCGCGACCACAAAGGTAAGACCCGCCGGGTAGGCTTACAAAGCCCGC
>JBOGEV010000059.1:0-8538 GCA_050742015.1 Acidimicrobiia bacterium | reverse complement strand
GCCTGGGTCCCCACCACCTCTCGGATGCGGTCCTCGTCCTGGTTGTAGATCCCCTCGAACCATCCGAACCACAAGTCGCGCAGGATCGCCTCCGCCTCCTCGACCGTGGTCACGACATGGGAGCCATCGGTCGTGGTGGTCGCTGCGCTGGTGGTGGTCGTCACTTGGGTCGTCGTCGTGGTCTCGACCGCGATGGGCAGGGTGGTCGGCGTCGGATCCGATTCCCCCCGCGGCCACAGGGCCCAGATCCCGACTGCCAGACCCACCACGATCAGACCGGCGATCAGCCGTCGAATCACTGCACGGTCGAACCTACGCCGCCCATCTGACGAGGTGAAGGGGTATCGGCTGAGGGCGCGAAAAGTCGCAATGACGGTTGGGTATGGTTGACGATGGAGGTGAAGAGATGACAGACACGACAACAGAGCGTCATCCGTTCCGGTTCCTGTTCAAGCTCCTGCTGATCGTCGGTGCCCTGGCCGCGGTCTCCAAGGTCGTTGCATCGAAGTCGAAGGACTTCCAAGGCCTAACTGAGTCGGAGGCACGGGCCAAGTTCGAGTCGAAGCTCGGCCCCAGAATCGGTTCCGACAAGGCGGCCGAGGTGGCCGATCAAGTCATCCCCCGTCTCAAGGAGAAGGGCATGATCAAGTCTGACGCCGAACAAGCGGTGGACGATGCGAAGGATGTCGCCGCGGAGGCAACGGACAAGGTGGTCGACAGTGCCAAGGATGCCGGGAAGTCAATGAAGGACGCCGTCGAGAAAATCGAAGAAAAGATCGACTGAACGGCCCGAATCGCGAAGGGTTGCCTCGAAATAGACCGGCCTACCCTGGAGCCATGGCGAGCGGGCCCAATGTCGAAACCGAGCGCCTCATCCTCAGGCGTTGGAGAGAACGAGACCGTGATGAGTTCGCTGCGCTCAATGCCGACCCCGAGGTCATGGAGCACTTTCCGAACGTGCTCACCACCGAAGAATCGGATCAGATGCTCCGACGGATCGACCGCCAGTTCGAGGAGTTCGGTTTTGGGCTGTGGGCGGTGGATATCAAGTGGGCCAAGAAGTTCATCGGCTTCTGTGGCTTGGCTGTACCGACCTTCCAGACCCCCTTCACGCCCGCGGTCGAGATTGGATGGCGCTTCGCCAAGGACCAGTGGGGGAGTGGTTATGCCACCGAGGCGGCCAAGGCAGTCCTCGACTTTGGATTCGAGCAGGCGGATCTGGAGCAGATCCTGAGCTGGACCATCCCCGCCAATGAACGATCGCAACGGGTCATGCAACGACTGGGCATGAAGCGGGCGCCCGACCTGGACTTCGACCACCCGCGCTTCCTCCATGTCGAACGCCTCCGCCGCCACGTCGTGTATCGGATCACCCGCGAGGAATGGGCGGCCGGTCGAATCCCGTCGAGCGTCTAATTCGCCCGCACCGGGCGAAACCCGTCCTTACCCTCGACAAGTCATGTCGAGTCATATCCAGCTCATCGACACGCCCATCGCCGACGACGAAACGCTTCGGGCACTGCACGAGTTCTACCTGGCCATCGACGGAGAGTTGTTTCCCGATGACCCTCCGGTGCCGCTGGAAGAGCGACTGGTCGGTTGGCGCCATCTGCTCGAGACCGAGGCCATTCCACGTTGGGCCGTGTGGAAAGGCCCCGAGGTGGTGGCGAGCTCAGGGGTATTCATCGACCTCGAGCAGAATCTGGCAAACGCAGGGGGCTGGGTCTACGTCCACCGCCAACACCGCGGGTCAGGGTTGGGGCGCGAGGTCGCCGCACCGATGCTCGACTTCGTCCAGGAGAACAGTCGCACCCGGTTCGCCACGGGGATCAACGAAGGCTGGCCCGAGGAGGCCCTCGTCAAAAGGGCGGGGATGAAACTCGCTTACCGCGAGCGGCTGAGCCGGCTCTCGTTTCAGGATCTCGACTGGGACCTCATGGAGTCGTGGGTGGCCCGGGCGACGGAGCGTGCCTCGGACTACGAGATCCTCCTCCTGCGAAGCCCGATTCCCGAGGAGCACCTCCAGGCGTTCTGTGATCTGGTTTTCGTGATGAACAGCGCCCCCCTCGAGAACTACGAGGAGGAGGACGAGGTCATGACGCCCGAGAGTTGGCGTGACGTGGAAGCCAAGGCTCGGCTGCGAGAGCAGGACATTCTGATCAATATCGCCAGGCACAAGCCGTCAGGAGACTTCGCCGGTTACACCAATGTCTCGTTCCATCGCCTCCAGCCCGACCTGGTCGAGCAGTGGGACACCGGGGTCGACCCCAAGCACCGCAACAAAGGCCTCGGGCGATGGGTGAAAGCGTCCATGGCCCTCGAGCTCCGGGACGAGTACCCGGACGTGCGGCGCATCGACACCGAGAACAACGACTACAACGAGCCCATGCTCAACATCAACGTCGAGATGGGGTTCAAGCCGGTCCTGATCCGCAACATCTGGCAGGGGGACGTGGCCACCCTGCGCAAGAACCTCTCGGTCTAGCGGAGAACTAGCGGCCTGATATCCGGAGCACCGCCTGGATGCTCTGGTCGATGTCATCCTCGGTGGTGGCGTGGTTCGACACCGATATCCGCATTGCCGTCTGGCCTTGCCAGACCGTAGGGCCGGCGAACATGGTCCCGTCGTCCTGGAGCTCATTGACCACCCTGAGGGTCTCCTCGGGCTCTCCCAGGCTGACCAGGACCTGGTTGAGAACGACGTCATTGAGCACCGTGAATCCAGCGTCCTCCATGCCTGCGGCGAATCGCTGGGCCAGAGTCACGGTCCGCTCGACGAGGTCGGCCAGTCCGGACCTTCCCAATGACTTGAGCACGGCCCAGGTGGGCACTCCTCGGCCCCGGCGTGACATCTCCGGCGTGTACAGACCGGGGTCGAGACCTACCTCACCTTCGACCAGATAGGCGGCTTCGACGCTCATCAGTCCTGCCAGGTCCGAAGGATTCCGGACCAGGGCCAGACCCGCGTCATATGGCACGTTCAAGTACTTGTGGGCATCGGTGGCCCATGAGTCGGCCAACTCCATTCCGGCGGTGAGGGGGGCCAGCCGTGGTGAGGCCGCCGCCCAGAACCCGAACGCACCGTCGACGTGGACCCAGGCGCCGGCCGCCTTTGCTCGGGGGATGATCTCGGCCATGGGGTCGAACGCGCCGGTGTTCACGTTTCCAGCCTGGAGACAGACGATCGAAGGCGAGGTCAGGTCGGGGAAGGCGTCGGCTCGCATCCTGCCTTGATCGTCGACGGGTACCTCGATCACTCGGTCCCGCCCCAGGCCGACCACACCGAGCGCCTTCAACAGCGAGGGATGAACCTCTTGGCCGACTACCACCGAGACCTGTGGCGCCCCGAAGAGGCCCTGCCCGATCGCATCCCAACCTTCATCGGCCAGGACCTTGGAACGTGCCGCGGCGAGCAGCGTGATGTGGGCCGAAGTGGTGCCGGTCACGAAGACACCCCAGGCGCTCTCGGGGAGACCCGTCGCCTCCTTGGTCCACCGAACGGCTGCCGCCTCCATGGCGACCGTTGCCGGGCTGGCGATGGCGGCATAGGTGGGCTGGTCCCAGGCGGAAACCATCCAGTCGGCGGCCAGCGCCACTGGCTGGACCCCTCCGATCACCCACCCGTAGAAGCGCGGGTTGGAGAATCCCATGGTCGCCGGTGAGCCGACCTCGTCCATGAGCTTGATGACCTGCATCGGGTCGGTGGGCCCCTCGGGAAACTCTCCTCCCAGCTCGGTCAGATCGGCCTCGAGGTCCGGCCGAATCGGGTCGGTCTCGACTGCTTGGCGATAGCGAAGGGCTCGATTTGTGGCTTCTCTGAGTAGTTCTTCCATCGTTATCTATTACCTACCCGCATGGTGTGTGTCTCATCGTTCGTCCCACCCCTGGGGTGCGTCGACGCTCTCCTTCTCGCCTTCGAGGCGGGCGACGTAGGCGGCCGCCTCGCTACGTCGGCTCATGCCCATCTTGGCCAGGAGGTTGGAGACGTAGTTCTTGACAGTCTTCTCGGCGAGAAACATCTCGTCGGCGATCTGCTTGTTGGTGAGGCCGTCGGCGATGTGCCCGACGATGGTCCGCTCCTGCTTGCTGAGGCGGGAGAGGAGCGGGTCGTCCTGCGGACCGCTGCGCAGCCGGGTGAAGAGACGCTCGGTCATGTCCGAGTCGAGCAAAGACTCGCCGGCCCCCACCTTCCGGATGTCATCGACGAGATCGGTCGACTTGACCCGCTTCAGGACATAGCCCGACGCTCCGGCCAGGATCGCCGCCATCATCGCCTCCTCGTCGGCGAACGAGGTCAGCATCAACACCTTCACGTCGGGGAATCGCGACCGGATGTCACGGCACGCCTCGACACCACTCCCGTCGGGGAGTCGGACGTCGAGGACGACTACATCGGGCTCGTCGTAACCGACCCGACGGACCCCCTCCTCGGCGGTTCCGGCCTCGCCCACCACCACGATGTCGTCCTGGGCATCGAGCATGGCCTTGATCCCGGCTCGCACCACTTCATGGTCGTCGACCAGCAAGATCTTCAACTTGGGCATTGGTCAAAACGGTAGCGGTAACGTCATCATCCGATGTCGCAGTCAACGGCGGTCCATCGCCTGCCCGGCCTGATCGAAGCAGCGGCCGCAGTGGTGGGAGCCGGGGATCTCGAGCAGGTCCTGCGCAGCCTCGTAGCCGAAGCCAAGACGGCCACCGGCGCCAGGTATGCCGCGCTCGGAGTCATCGGAGAGCATGGGGTTCTCACCGATTTCTTTCACGAGGGTCTCTCCCCGGAGCAGGTCGAGAGGATCGGGGCGCTGCCGACCGGGAAGGGCGTCTTGGGGACCCTGGTCCGCGAGAAGCGCACCATCAGGATCGACTCGATCTCCGACCATCCCGACTCATACGGCTTTCCGCCCCATCATCCGCGGATGAGCACCTTTCTAGGTGTGCCGGTTGCCGCAGGGGGCCGAGCCTTCGGCAACCTCTATCTGACCGAGAAAGTGGGTGGCTTCACCGACGACGACGTGATGATCGTCGAGGCTCTGAGTCGGATCGCCGGCTCCGCCGTCACCACCGCCCGTCTTCAGGAGCAGTTACGGTCGATCGCGGTCGGCGAGGACCGAGAGAGGATCGCCCGGGACCTCCACGACTCTGTGATCCAGGACCTCTTCGGGGTCGGCCTCGGTCTACAGGGGATCGTCGAGCGAGTTACCGATGCCACCGCGGCGTCGACGCTCGACG
Organism: Acidimicrobiia bacterium; assembly: GCA_050742015.1. Taxonomy (GTDB): domain Bacteria; phylum Actinomycetota; class Acidimicrobiia; order Spongiisociales; family ZC4RG35; genus JARDZU01. The sequence continues at coordinate 3,309 of JBOGEV010000059.1, read as the reverse complement.
ACGCCGTCGACCGGTTGGACCGTGTTGTCGAGGCACTCCGGGCGTACATCTTCGAGCTGCGGACCACGAGGGGCAAGCGTCAACTCGACGAACGTCTCCAGGAGCTGGTCTCAAGGATGGGCTCGGCTTATCCCGCGACCGTCAGCCTCGAGATCGGGACCGCCGATCTTGCCAGCGGACGACTCGAGGACGAGGTCGTCAAGTTCGTGACCGAGGCGCTCAGCAATGCCCTCCGGCATTCGAATGGCACTCGGGTCGAGGTGGTCGTGGACGCCGACGACGAGTGGTGTCGCATCCTGGTGCGCGACGACGGGGTGGGGTTCGACCAGGAAGCACCTCCCTCAGGGATGGGCTTGGCCAATCTGGCCGCACGGGCCGCGATTCTGGGTGGAGTCGCCGAGATCGTCAGCACGCCTGGCTCGGGCACCACCGTCGAGGTGCGTCTGCCCCTCAATTGAGCTTGGCATCAGCGGTGAGGGCGTGTGCCATGCGGTCGATCCACGCTTTCACGGTCGACTCGGCGACACCGCGCAGGAGGATCCTGTCAACGACCCTGCCCAACGGTCCAAGGGGCGGCTGGTAGGTCCCGTTCAGCGTGATCTTCGTCCGGTCCAGACCGATGTGGGAGATGCTCAGCTCGGCCGAAAGACGTGGGAACAGCCGCTCGGCGCCGGTGGCCGACCATCCCACCGGATAGATGAGCCCGGAACGATGGATCTCTGCGGTACCGATCTCGAGGCGGACTTCCTTGGCCACGTTGCCCGCACCGGGGCCGACCCGGGCCCGGAGCTCCTCTCCCTCCCGGTAGGCGACGTCGGCCCAGGATCCGAGATCGGAGCGCAGCTTGTCGAGACGGTGCTCCACCTCGGCCATGGGCAAAGACACCTCGGTCTCGTAGTGGACGAACATCAAAGACGCCCGGGGCGGGTGCGATAGGAGAAGCCGCGACCCGAGACCATCCCGCTCATCTCTTCGATCGAAACCTCGACCACGTGAGGGAAGGTAGCCATCGGCTGCAGACCTCCATGACCGAGCGGGGATCCGAGGACCGCCCGATACTTGTCCATCAGCAAGGCCACAGTACGTGAGGTGGTGGCCTGGTCGGTCCGCTCCACCGCGGTGCCCCGCACCACGACGCTGATCCAATCACCGGTCGCCTCGTCGAAGTGGGAGACCTCGATGCACACCACGGGGTTGGTTGCCAGCGCCTCGAAGCGCTTGCCCGGCTTGGTCCTGAACAGGATCCTGTGCCCGTCGACGACGAACGACATCGGCGTCACATACGGCGCGCCATGCTGAACCACGCCAACGTGGGCGACCATGGCCCCTCTCAGGAACTGGAGGGCCTCGGCTTCGGTGATCGGTTCCATCTCACACCGTGTTGTCCGTGATCGCCCAGAGGACATCCTTGATCGAGATCACCCCCAGGATCTCCTCGCCCTCCACGACCGGGAGGTGTCGGAATCCCGTCGCCAGCATCCACTCGGCAGCTTCAGCGACATCCATCTCCGGCGAGAACGAGTCGGGGTATTCGGTCATCCACATGCGGACGGGGTCACGATCGAGGTCTCCGTCCTCGGCGACTGCCCGGAGCAGGTCCCTCTCGGTGAGGATCCCCTCCAGGGCGCCGTCGACCTCGACTGCCACCGATCCGACTTCGGTCGACGTCATCATCTCGGCGGCCTGGCGAAGGGTCGCACCAGGGCCTACCCAGACCACATCGCCACCTACCAGCTCACGGACTCTCAAGAAGGGCCTCCAATCGTCTTCCTTTCGATCATCGCGGGTGGGAGGGAGAACGATCACGGCCTTTGGTCCCTATCTGTCGGGACTCCGCGCCCCGGCAATGCGGGGTTTAGGGCCGATAGCCCCTACTGGCCGCTCGGGCCGCTCCTTAGTTTCGATCCCATGACACCGAGACGTGATGACACGCGCGATCTTTCACCTGCCGGCGCCTTCGACCGACTCCTGATGGTGGTGGCCATCATCGGAGCCGCGGTTGCCGTGCTGGCTGCGATCGTCGCCTTCCGGGGCGACACCGCCACTGCAGCCGAAGACGACGCCGGGGCCGCGGGTCCGCAGGTCGTCGCCTATTCCCTGTCGGAGTTCGCCATCGAGGGCGCAACAGAGGTCGGTCCCGGGGCCACCCAACTCGAGGTCAGCAACGACGGTTCGATGGCCCACAACCTGATGCTCGAGGGCGGTCCTACGACGGCCGACCTCGATTCAGGCGATTCGGCCACGCTGGACGTCGGCGAGCTCGATCCGGGGGAGTACGTCATCTTCTGCTCGATCGCCGGCCATCGTGAGGCCGGGATGGAGGCGACGCTCACGGTGGGCGAAGGCGCGAGCGGCCCCGATACGGCAGATCACTCCGGGCACGACGGTGAGGACGTCGACTGGGCCGAGATGGACCGTTTGATGGTCGAGTCGATGCTGGCCTTCCCGGCCGAGACCGAGGGCAGGGGGAACCAGGTGCTGGAGCCAACCATCCTTCCCGACGGGACCAAGGAGTTCCGTCTCACCGCGGCAATCACCCCTTGGGAGGTCGAGCCGGGCAAGGTCGTCGACGCCTGGACCTACAACGGCATGGTGCCTGCCCCCGCCATCCAGGTCGAGGTCGGGGACAAGGTGCGGGTCGTGCTCGATAACCAACTGCCAATGGGCACCGACATCCATTGGCACGGAGTCAAGGTGCCAAACAACATGGACGGGGTCGCACCGTTGACCCAGCCCCTCATCGAGCCGGGTGAGACCTTCGTCTACGAGTTCACGACACGAGAGCCCATGGTCGCCATGTACCACGCCCACGCCCATGGCCATGTGCAGATACCCAACGGGCTCTTCGGCACCTTCACCATCGGTGATGTGCCCCTTCCCAGGGGCCAGACCATCTCGGGCGTCGAGATCCCCGAGGACCTGGTGGTCGCCCAGGAGATACCGATGGTGCTAAACGACGCCGGAGTCATCGGGCTCAGCCTCAACGGCAAGTCCTTCCCCGCTACCCAGCCTCTCACCGGGAAGGTGGGCGATTGGGTGGTGGTTCATTACTACAACGAGGGCCTCCAGATCCACCCGATGCACCAGCACCAGTTCCCGCACCTGGTGTACGCCAAGGACGGGATCCCCCTAGACAGCCCGTATTGGGTCGACACGCTCAACGTCGCCCCCGGAGAGCGATATTCGGTCCTGATGCACCTCGAGGATCCGGGGACCTGGGTCTGGCACTGCCACATCCTCACCCACGTCGAGCGGGACGACGGGATGTTCGGGATGGTCACCGCCTTCATCGTGGAGGAGTGAGGCCAC
>JBOGEV010000058.1:0-46213 GCA_050742015.1 Acidimicrobiia bacterium | reverse complement strand
GCGGCCTCGACCAGGACCTCCTGCTCTTCGTACTTGGCCTCCTGCTGGGTGCGCACCCATTCGACCACTGCTTGCACTTCGCTCTCCCGCACCCAGGCGCCCTGGATCCGCTGGGGCCGGGGCTCCTTGGCGGTCACCACCAACATGTCGCCCATCCCGATCAGCTTCTCAGCACCGGAGCCGTCGATGATGACCCGACTGTCCGTCTGCGAGGCGACGCTGAAGGCAAGACGGCTCGGAATGTTGGCCTTGATCACCCCGGTGATGACGTCGACTGAAGGGCGCTGGGTGGCGATGACCAGGTGGATGCCAACGGCTCGAGCCATTTGGGCGATGCGAACGACCGACTCCTCCACCTCCCGTCCGGCCACCATCATCAGGTCGTTGAGCTCGTCGATGAGGACCACGATGTACGGGAACCGGTCGAAGCCATCGGGATCGAGGCCCCCGGCCTCCCATTTGGCCCGGTAACCCTCGATGTCACGGACCTTGGCGTCGGCGAGCAGGTCGTAGCGTCGGTCCATCTCGGCCACGGCCCATTTCAGGGCGTCATTGGCCTTCTTAGGGTTGGTGATCACCCGGGTCAGGAGATGGGGCACCCCGTTGTACTGGCCGAGCTCGACCCGCTTGGGGTCAACCATGATCAAGCGGACGTCGTCAGGATGGGTCCGCATCAGCAATGAGGTGACGATCGAGTTGATGCAGGACGACTTGCCGGCCCCGGTGGCTCCGGCGATGAGCACATGGGGCAGCTGGGAGAGGTCGAGCAGCTTGGGCAAACCAGATATGTCCATCCCCAGGCCAACGGTGAGCGGGTGGGTCTCGACCGCTGCCTCGGCGCTGGAGAGAATGTCGCCCAACGAGACGAGACGACGCTTGGTGTTGGGAACCTCGACACCGATTGCCGACTTGCCCGGGATGGGCACCAGGATCCGCACATCGGGCGTGGCAAGGGCATAGGCGATGTCGTGGGAGAGGCTCGAGACTCGATTGACCTTCACCCCGGGCGCAAGCTCGATCTCGTACCTGGTCACCGTGGGGCCGGGGACGATTTTGGTCAGAGTGGCATCGACGCCGTGTTGGACCAGGGTCTCCTCGAGTTGGCGGGCAGTGTCCTCCAGTGCCTTCCTGTTGATCTCACCGCCCGTGCCCTCATCGAGCAGGCTCAACGGCGGGAGCTTGTAGCCACCGGTGCTGGGGGCAACCGACGTGGAGGCCGGGACAGGCCGCGGCGACGGTTTGACCGGTTCCTTCGGTTTCTCCTGCCGGGGACGCGACGGCTTCGGTCGCTCGTGCCGGCCCCTGTTGGACGTTTCGGGCTTGACCACCCGGTCGTTGACATGAGCCGCGTGTTCGGTGCGCGCCCCGACCATGGCCGAAGACGCCAACCGGCGGATCGACCGCCACACGTCGGCGATGCCCGAGGCCAACTCGCGGACACTGGTTTGGGTCATGATCAGCACACCCATCCCCATGGCCGAGCTCAGGACGACGAATGCGCCCCACATCCCCAGGATGCGTCGCATCGGGAAGGCAATCAGGGAACCGACTGCCCCGCCACGCTCCTTGACCAGGTCGAGGTTCGGGGCGAGCGCTACGGCGCCCGTCATGAGATGGAACAGGGCGAGGGAGCCGATGAAGGTGACGATCCCCCCGGCGACGAGGCGCTTGGCGCCGTCCCTCGGTTTGCCGACGATCATGGCGATGCCGATACCGGCCAACGCCACGGGCACGGCGAATCTCCAAACTCCGAAGAGGAAGCGACTCCCCCCGGCCATCCCCTCGCCTACCGGCCCGGCGAGATCGACAAAGGCGAGCAACACCAGGACGGCCAGCACCACGAGGATCAATCCCCAGATGTCATCGGTCTGGCGACCAAGCGTGTTCCGCACCGAGCCACGCACCGCCACCAGCTTCTGGCGAATCGTGCTCCTCGGTGGAGTCTTCTTTTTTCTGGCTGTGGACACCCGTCTCCGCCCGGAGGACCCCTTCCGGGTGGGCGTCCTGGTTCCCATGTGCTCAGAAACATTACATGGGAGACGGTTTTGGGCGTGGAATGTGGGGGCGGGGTATGCGAAATTGTCGCGATAGACCGCGCTGAGCGCGGCTGGTCGCGACAATTTCGACTCTTACAGCTCCATGACCACGGGGACGATCACCGGGCGGCGCGCCGTCTCGGCCCGGATGACGCGGCCCGTCGCCTGGCGGATGGTCTTCTGAAGTTCCCCGATGTCGGATCGCCCGGTCGCATGCTCTCCGATCGCCTCGACCACGGCCTCGGCCGCCTTGGCCAGGACGGTGCTGGGGTCGTCCATGACCCCGTGACTGTCCAGGTCCGGCCCATAGACGACCTCGCCGGTGTCGTGGTCGATCCCGACAGTCACCACCACCACACCCTCGTCGGCGAGATGGGACCTGTCCCGGAGGACGCCCGGTTGGACCTCACCGAGCGCCGACCCGTCGAGGTAGACGTAGCCGGCGGGCACAGCCCTTCGTTGAACCTGGGTTTTCTTGCCGTTGAGAATCACCCGGTCGCCATCCTCCAGCACGTCCACATGGCGCACACCCATGCTGCGGGCGAGCTCAGCGTGGGCGTACAGGTGCCGGTACTCCCCATGGACCGGGACGAAGGCCTGCGGCCGGATCAGGTTGAGGAAGGTGAGGAGCTCATCCCGGTTGCCGTGCCCCGAGACGTGGATCGGGGCATTGACCCCATGCACCACCCTTGCCCCACGGCGCGTCAGATTGGAGATCACCTTGGACACCGCCGTTTCGTTGCCAGGGATGGGTTTGGCCGAGATGAGCACGGTGTCCCCCTCCCCCAGTTCCACGAACTTGTGTCTGCCCTGCGACATCAGGGACAGTGCCGCGAATGGCTCGCCCTGGCTCCCGGTGGTGATGAGGAGCTGTTGGGAGGGGGGCAACGAACCCAGGTCTTTGATGTCCAACACCGACTTCTGAGGCACGTCCAACACCTTGAGGTCGGCTGCGATGGCCGTGTTGCGATGCATCGAGCGGCCAAAGAAGGCGATCTTCCGCCCGTTCTGGATCCCGGCGTCGGCGATCTGCTGGATGCGGTGGATGTGGGAGGCGAAACAGGCCGCCATAACCCGGCCCGGTGCGTCCCGGATCACATCGGCGATTGGCTGACCGACCGAGCTCTCCGAAGGCTCGAACCCCGGCCGTTCCGCATTGGTGGAGTCGCCGAGGAGGAGGCGGACGCCGCGCCGGCCGAGACTGGCGAAGGCGGGGAGGTCGGTGGGCACGCCGTCGATCGGGGTCGGGTCGAGCTTGAAGTCGCCGGAGTGGAGGATGACGCCCTCAGGCGTCTCCAGGGCGACTGCCGTGGCGTCCGGGACCGAGTGGCTGACCGGGATCAACTGGAACCGGAACGGACCGTGATCGACCCACTTCTTCACATCGACCTGTCGCATCTCGGCCTCGACCCCGGTCTCGTCGATCCGGGCCCGGGCCAGTTCGACAGTGAGCTTGGTGCCATAAACCGGCACGTTCAAGTCCTTCAGGAAATAGGCCAGGGCGCCGGTGTGGTCCTCGTGGCCGTGGGTGAGAATGACGCACTCGACGTCATCGGCCCTCTCCACCAACCAGGACCAGTCGGGGAAGACCAGGTCGACGCCGAGCATGTCCTCCTCGGGGAACATGAGGCCGCAGTCGATCAGCGCGATCTTGCCGTCCACTTCGACGGCTGCGCAGTTGCGACCGATCTCGCCGAGACCACCGAGAAAGGTGACGGAGACGCTCACAGACCCTGAACGGCGCCGACGGCCTTCTCGATCGCGACGAGAGTCTCCTCGGTCGCCCGAACCAGGGGAAGGCGGACATCGCCGACCGGCTCCCAGAGCCGGTCCATGGCGCCCTTGACGGGACAGGGGTTGGGCTCGAGGAAACACGCCTCACAAAGGGGCAGCAGCAGATGATGGAGCCGGCGGGCTTCGTCGACGTCGCCGGCCAGGGCCGCCCCGACCATCGACGCCACTGCCCTCCCGGCGAGATGAGCGATTACCGACACGACCCCGATCGCCCCGACCGCGATCATCGGGAACGTGTGGGAGTCCTGACCGGAGTACACGGGGAAGCCGGGGATCCGGTTCACAGTACGACTGGTGAAGTCGACGCTCTCCACTGCGTCCTTCACGGCAACGATGCTCTCGTGCTCGGCGAGCCGGGCCATGGTCTCGATTTCGATCAGGGTCCCGGTCCGTCCCGGGATGTTGTACAGCATGACCGGAGCTCCGACATCGGCGATGGCCGTGAAGTGGGCCACCAGCCCGGCCTGACTCGGCTTGTTGTAATAGGGAGTCACGGCGAGGACCCCATCACAGCCCAGTTCCGCTGCCTTCTCGGAGAGATCGACCGACTCGGCGGTGTTGTAGTTGCCGGTCCCCGCGATGACGTAGGTGTCTTTGCCCGCGACTGCGTCAACAACCGTCTTGTACAGGGCGAGCTTCTCGACCTCGCTCAATGTCGGCGACTCGCCGGTGGTCCCGGTGACCACCAATGCGTCGCTGCCGTTGTCTGAGAGATGCCGGGCCAGACGCCATGCCTTCTCGTGGTCGACCTCTCCCGATGGGGAGAAAGGGGTGATCATGGCGGTGGCCACGTGGCCGAAAGGCGCCGTCGGCGATGAGTTCACCTATCCAGGTTACCGATCGATCCACTAGAACACCCCGAATGGTGCTTCGCCTGCCTGCCCCGTGCCTGGTGGTCCTGATCGGGCCCTCCTCCTCGGGCAAGAGCACCTGGGCGCAGAAGACGTTTCACCCCACCGAGATCGTCTCCTCAGATCGGCTCCGGGCAATGGTTGGCGCAGGTGAGGACGATCAACAGGCAGGCACGGCTGCCTTCGCCGTCTTGGACCAAGTCGTTGTCGAACGAATGAGACGAAGGCTGACCACCGTCATCGACACCCTCGGCTTCGACGAAGACAATCGCCGCCGGTGGATCGGACTGGCCCACGATGCCAACCTCCCGGCCGTGGCCGTCGTCTTCGACACGTCGGCCGAGGACACGCGCCGTCGAAACACTGCTCGCCCCCGGCCCCTGCCCAAATCGGTGCTCGACAAGCAGACCACCCGGTTCCGCGCCGTGCGAGCCGAGATCGACGGGGACGGCTTCGACCAAATCGTCACCGAACAGCCGCTGGCGGTTGTCGCACCGGTCATCGCAGGCTCCGGTGATCCGGTGGTCGAGGCCGACCGAACCAGTCAGGTGGGGCACACCTTCGGCCTGGTGATCAACCGCTTCGACTGGGGCGACGACCGTTCGCAGCTCGCGGGTCGCCTCGCCACGATCGCACAGCGCGCGGAGAGTGCCGGTTTTCGCGACCTCTGGGTGATGGACCACTTCCGTCAGATTCCGCACGTGGGGAGGGAGTGGGAAGACATGCCGGAGGCCTACACCACCCTCTCCTATCTGGCCGGGCACACGAGCACGATCCGGCTCGGGGCGCTGGTGAGCGCGGTGGGGCACCGACACCCGGTGGTGCTGGGCAAGATTATGGCCACTCTCGACGTCCTCTCCGGTGGGCGGGCCAATCTCGGCCTGGGCCTCGGCTGGGACCGCAAGGAACACGAGGGATACGGGATCCCGTTCCCGACCGCGCCGGTGAGATACGACATGCTCGAGGACACCGTCCGCATGCTTCCGCTTCTCTGGGGCAAAGGCTCACCCTCCTTCAGCGGCACCACCTTCTCGGCGCCGGATCTGGTCTGTTACCCGCGCCCGATCCAGGATCGGATCCCGATCCTCATCGGCGGCTCCGGGGAGAAACGGACGCTCCGCCTGGTCGCCCGATACGCCGACGCCTGCAACCTGTTCGGTCGGCCAGATGTGATTCGAGGAAAAGTCGAGGTGCTCGCGGGCCACTGCGCCGAGATCGATCGGGACCCCGAAGAGATCGAGGTGACCCATCTCGTGAACGTGCTGACCGCACCCGACCGAAAGTCCTTGCGCGAACGGGTGGATCGGCTGCGGGGCCGCAACGTCCCCGCCGACACTTACGTGGCACGGCACAACGCCGGCACCGTCGAGGACCAGCTCGATCACATCGGCGCCTATCACCGGGCTGGTGCCCAGCACTCCATGGTTGTGATGCCCGACATCCACCTTGAAGGGAGCATCGAGACTTTCACCGAGGTAATCGAAGGACTGTCCCGCCCTTAGACTCGATCCATGGCTGCAACTTCAACAATGCTCCCCCTCGGGACCGAGGCTCCCGACTTCACCCTTCCCGACGTGGTCTCCGGGGAACACGTCTCCCGAGACGGCTTCGCCGACAAGACCGGCCTCCTGGTGATGTTCATCTGCAATCACTGCCCTTACGTCAAGCACGTCCGTGACGAGTTGGCCAGGTTCGGCAAGGACTATCAGGACGCCGGGCTCGGAATCGTCGCCATCTCAGCGAACGACGCCGATCAGTACCCGGACGACGGGCCGGAGCCGATGAAGGTCGAAGCCGAGACCTACGGATACAGCTTCCCTTATCTCCACGACGCCGACCAGAGCGTCGCCGCCGCCTACACCGCGATGTGCACTCCCGATTTCTTCCTCTTCGGACCCGATCGGCGTCTGGTCTACCGGGGCCGATTCGACGAGACACGCCCCAACATGGGTGCTCCAGCCACCGGTGCCGACCTGCGGGCCGCCGCCGACGCGGTTCTCGCCGGCCGGCCGGTCAGCGAGGAGCAACTGCCTTCGATGGGCTGCTCCATCAAGTGGAAGCCGGGCAACACCCCGGTCTACTTCGGAGCTGCCTGAATCGACGTTCTACGTTCTACGAACCAAGGAGGCCATGTGGCCAAGCAATACCCGGCACCCCCCGACCTGACCATCGACCTCGACAAGGCCTACACCGCCACCCTCGACACCAATCACGGTGAGATCGTGATCGAGCTCGACCCGGCACGATCCCCTCAGACCGTCAACAACTTCGTCTTCCTCGCCCGTGACGGCTACTACGACGGCGTCATCTTCCATCGTGTCATCGAGAACTTCATGATCCAGGGCGGTGACCCGACCGGGACCGGAAGCGGGGGCCCGGGCTACAAGTTCCGTGATGAGATCGAAGGCCCGGGTACCTATGGCCGGGGCACGGTGGCGATGGCCAACGCCGGGCCGCACACAAACGGTTCGCAGTTCTTCATCTGCCACACCGACGTCGGGCTCCCCCACTCCTACACGATCTTCGGCAAGGTCTCATCGGGGATGGACGCGGTGGACTCGATCGCCACCACCTCGACCGATCGCAGCGATCGGCCCGACGACGAGGTGGTCATCAACAAGGTGACGATCGGCGAGAGCTGACACCGGAGGCGGAAGGCTCCGCCTCATTCGGTGCGGAGGATCCGGGCCAGCCAACCGTGTGGCATCTCCGGGAACCAATGCCCGAGGACTTCGATGCGTGCGGGCCATATCTCCTCGACGTCCCATCCGTCCTCGAAGGCGGTGCGGATCTCTGCCTGGGTCACGCGGCGCGGTCCCTGGTCACCAGCTGTGTGCTCGGAGAAGCAGAGCAAGAAGAGAATCCCTCCCGGGCGAAGGATCGAGGCGACGCTTCTGACATAGCGGACCCTTTCCGGGTCGTCGAACACATGGAACACCCCGCAGTCGATCACCGTCTCGAATCGGCGGCCCAGGTGGTCCAGGGCGAGCACGTCACCCACGAGGAAGGTAGCCCCGATCCCCCGCTGCGCGGCCTTCTCTTGGGCCCGCTCGATTGCCCGAGGCGCGATGTCGATGCCCACGACCTCGTGGCCGCGCTCGGCAAGCATGAGTGCGTGCTCGCCGGAGCCGCAGCCGCTGTCCAGCACAGGAGACGTGATCTCACCCGAATCCGCTACCCCGATCAACGCAGGCTGGGGCCGACCCAGGTCCCATGGGGCGCGATCGTCCTCGTAGGAGCTGTCCCACTCGTAAACGGCAGACCCACGGGATTCGGTCACCACGGGCCCGATCGTAGGTGTCGACCGAGAATCGCGACGCGAACTTTTTGTTTCCACTAGATTCCTGCCCGCTGCTTCGGCGGCGACTCGTTGGCTTCCCGTCTGCATTGCGACCGGATTTAGCGCAGGGTCGTACCGGACAACATGGCGAAGGGCCGCCAAGAGGCCCTTCAGTAGAAAAGGATGACGGGAGTCATGAACATCTATGTAGGGAATCTTCCCTTCAACACCACCGCCGGCGATCTCGAATCGCTGTTCGGTGAGTACGGAGCGGTGGACTCCGCCGCAATCATCAACGACCGAGAGACCGGTCGCTCCCGAGGCTTCGGGTTCGTCGAGATGGCGAACGATGCCGGCGCCAAGGCGATCGAGGAGCTCGACGGGGCCGACTACAACGGCCGGAACCTGAAGGTCAACGAGGCACGGCCTCGTGAGGAGCGTGGCCCGCGTCGCTGACGCCGGTCAACCAGATCGATCCCGGTGAACGTGTCGCCCCACCACGGGGCGATGCGCCGGGTCGTCGACGAACAGCCGCTCCCCTTCGACGTGGAGCAAGTTCGGACCGTAGGCCGCGGTCAGATTCTCGACGGTCAGCACCTCTTCCGGCGCACCCGAGGCCACGACACGTCCGGAGAGGAGAACCACGTGATCCGCGACCTGGGCCTCTGCCAGGTCGTGAGTGGTCATGACGATCGTGCACCCGGTTTCGGTCTCGTCGTGGATCACCTGATCTATTGCCTGGGCCGAGGTCAGATCGAGCCCGGTCAACGGCTCGTCGAGAAGGAGGATCTCGTGCTCCTGGGCCAGCCCTTGGGCAACCAGCGCTCGCTGACGCTGCCCTCCTGACAGCTCACTGAGATGGCGGCCGGCCAAGTCCAGTAGTCCCATTCGTCGCATCGCCTCGTCCACCACTTCACGATCGGCGGCCCCGAGCCGACGATGAGTCCTCGTCGTGGCAAATCTCCCCATGGCCACGACCTCACGGACGGTCACCGGTAGCGTGTCATTGACCTTGGTGCTCTGCAACACATACGAGATCCGCTGAGGTGAGCCGCCCACCCTGGCGACGTCCATCGACCCTCTGACCGGATTCATGAGCCCCGCGATCGCACCAAGAAGAGTCGACTTTCCCGAGCCGTTCGGACCGATCAGCACCGTGATCCCCCCCATTGGGATCTCGAACGACGAACTGTCGAGTGCGATCTTCGTGCCGTATGAGAGGACCAGTCGGTCCGCCGTCACCGCCGGAGGTCTCATCCACACCTCGCACAGAGGCCATCGACCTCTAGGGAGTGGCCGCCGGCGGTGAAGGAGGACAAACCGGAGACTTTCCCGACGAGCCTCTCGAGTTGCACCTCCAGTTGACCGGGCAACTCGATGTCTTCGACAGCTCCGCACTTCATACAAACCAGGTGGTGATGATGCCCGGCCAGCCACTCGGCGATCTCGTATCTGGTGATGCCGCGGGCTCCGTGATGGGGCTCGACCACGCCGGCGTCTTCGAGCACGGCCAGCGTCCGGTATACCGACGAGACCGGGACCTTTCCCGCCAGGTCCTGGTGGAGCTCGGCGGCCGACCTCGGTCCGTCGGCGCGTTCCAGGGCGGCCACGACTCGCCGCCGACCACCGGTGAACCTGACTCCAGCCTCGTGCAGCTTCTCTTCGACCTGACGGTCCTGGATTGACACTTGTCGCAGCTTGGCTCTATCCTGATTGATAATGATTCTCATTATACACAAGAGAATGGGATTGGGCAAATGAGGCCCCTCCGACTCGCATCGGCACTGTGCCTGGCCCTGGCCCTGGCTGCCTGCGGCGATCCCGTAGGCTCAGCAGACGACGAGATGGTCGTGGTCGCCACCACCTCGATCCTCGGTGACATCGCTTCCCATGTGGTCGGTGACGAGGGTCGGGTCGAGGTCCTGATCCCGAACGGGGTCGATGCCCATGACTTCGCCCCCTCCGCCCAGCAAGCGGGCTCGATGGCCACCGCCGACCTGGTGTTGGCGAACGGACTCGGGCTCGAAGCGGGCCTGACCGACGTGTTGGACGCAGCGGCCGACGACGGGACCAACATCGTCGAGGTGGCGCCACTGGTCGAGCCCCTCACCCTGGGATCCGGGGGCGACGGGCTTGACCCCCATTTCTGGATGGACCCGATCCGTGCGGGCGAGGCCGCCGTCGTACTTGGCGAAGAGCTCGCCCGCCTCCACCCCGAAGGAGGCTGGCAGGCGCGTGCCACCGAATATCTCCTGGAGATGGAGGAAGTCGACGCCGGGATCGACGACATCCTCTCTGCGGTCACCGGCGATCGGCGCAAGATGGTGACCAATCACCATGCATTCGGGTACTTCGCCGACCGATACGGCTTCGAGATCGTCGGTGTGATCATTCCGGGAGGTTCGACCCTGGCCGAGCCTTCGTCGGCCGAGTTGGCCCAGCTCGTCGCAGTCATGAAACGGGCGGGGACCGGAGTCATTTTCGCCGAGACGAGCCAACCGACGACAATCGCCGATGCAGTGGCCGCCGAGTTGGGAACCGGCGTCGAGGTGGTCGAGCTCTTCACTGAGGCGCTCGGAGAGCCCTCATCGGGAGCCGGGACACTCTCCGGAATGCTTCTCACCAACGCGGAGCGGATCGCGGCAGCCCTGGCCTGACCGTCGGTAGCGTCCACGATCATGGATTGGCTGACCGAACCCTTCGCACTCGCCTTCCAGCAAAGGGCGCTGATCGCCGGTGTCCTCGCCGCCCTCGCCTTGGCGCTGGTCGGGACCTGGGTAGTGATCCGCGGAATGACCTTCCTGGGCGACGCCCTGGTTCATGGTGTCGTCCCCGGCATCGCCCTCGCCCTCATCTTCGACTTCAACGTCCTCCTTGGAGCGATCCTGGCCGCGGTGGCGATGATCGTTGGCATCAACCTGGTGCACCGACAGACCGGGTTCTCCGAGGACACCGCAATTGGGCTTCTCTTCGTAGGGATGCTCGGCCTCGGAGTCATCCTGATCTCGAGGACTGATTCCTACGCAGGCAACCTGACCTCCATCCTCTTCGGTGACGTGCTCGGTGTGACGACGGCCGACCTGGTGACGCTCGCGGTCGTGGCCGGGGTGGTGCTGGTGGTCGCCGCCTTCTTCCATCGTCACTTCCTCGTGTTGTCGTTCAACGAGCAGAAGGCCCAGCTTTTCGGTCTGCGCCCCGGGCTGGCCCATGTCGCCTTGCTCTCCCTGATCACGATCTCGATCGTGGGCTCGTTCCAGACCGTGGGGACCCTTCTCGTGTTCGGGCTGCTGGTCGGCCCGCCGGCGACTGCAGCACTCCTGGTGAAACGGGTGCCGACGATGATGCTCACCTCCGCGGCGATCGGAATGGTCTCGGTGGTGCTGGGCCTGATCGTGAGCTACTACGCCAACACGTCGGGCTCGGCCACGATGGCGGTGATCCCGATCCTGCTCTTCTTCGCCGTCCTCACTGCCCGGGGCCTGCGGCGTCGCCGTCCCGCCATGGCAGAGGCGGGCTAGCCCTCCCCCCAGGTCTCCCCCGGCTCGAGGGTCACCACTTGGGCCGAGGTGTGCTCAGCCAACTCCTCCGGCGTGCCGGCGAGGATGGGAAACGTGGCGTAGTGGACCGGGATGACCGTCTCGACACCGACGAGGTCGGCCGCCCGGCCGGCGTCACGGGGACCCATCGTGTAGTGGCCTCCGATCGGCAGGACTGCGATCGACGGACCGAACCGCTCCCCGATCAGGGCCATGTCGCCGAACACATCGGTGTCACCGGACTGGTAGACCACGGTCCCGTCTTCGAACTCCATCACCCACCCCCAACAGCCGAGATCCCGGGTCACCTGTTCCGCCCCGGCTCCCAGGGTCGCCCCGCCGCTGTGGTCGGCGTGGACCATGGTGAACTTGACACCGGCCGCCTCGACCGTGCCGCCATTGTTCATTCCGATCGACTCGATGCCACGGGCGCCAAGCCAGACGCTCAGCTCGTGGGACCCGATCACCGTGGCCCCCTCGTCCTGGGCCAGTTCCACTAGGTCTGCACAATCGTCGCCGACATGGTCGAAGTGACAGTGGGTAGGCGCAGCGACATCGACCTTCTCCGCCGTTCGGAAGTCT
This sequence comes from Acidimicrobiia bacterium, assembly GCA_050742015.1. GTDB lineage: Bacteria > Actinomycetota > Acidimicrobiia > Spongiisociales > ZC4RG35 > JARDZU01. The sequence goes on along the minus strand of JBOGEV010000058.1, from coordinate 34,134 downwards.
TCGGCGTAATTGGGGGCGCCGGTCCAGCGGTCGACCCAGATCCACGCCTCCCCGGGAGAGCGATAGAGCACGCCGCCATGGCCGAGACGTGTGATTCGGAGATTGGCCATCCTGTGCCTCCTTTGGTCTTCAGCCGACCCTGGTGGCAATCCACCAGGTGACCCCGCCGGGGCCTGTCACACCGCCCCGTCGATCCTCGTCGCCCCTCTGTCCTGGCTCTTGGACGGAGATCGCCCCCGCACCCAGGGCACGCCTATGACTCTCGTCGACATCGGGCACATACACGTGCACCTGGGCCCGCTCTGCCGCGGGCCAATCTTCGGTGCTGTCGGCCAACATGACGACGGTGTCGTCGATCCTCACTTCGACGTGCATGAGCCGCCCCGACTCGTCGGGGAATCGGCGCAACTCGACTGCCCCGAAGACCTGCTCCAGAAATTCGATGAGCGCGGCGGCATCGTCGACGATCAGATACGGAGCGACCGACGTGTAACCCTCTGGCTTCATCGAGGTGGAACGCTAGTCAACGGACCAGGGCGAGGACCTCACCCAACTCGGTGATCGAGCGAGCGTCTATCGGGTCGATCACGGCCTGGACGTGGGCGATGCCGATGGCCTCGAACCGGGCCAGCGACTGAGCCATCTCGGCTTTGGAGCCGGTAATCGGTGTCATCGCGGGACGTTCCCCACTTCCCGCGATCCGGCCCGCGCCCTGTTCGAACTGGACATACACCGCCGCGGACCGGGTCACCGCGGCCGGGTCACGGCCGACATCGACACATGCCTCGTCCACCTTCCTCAGAAGGGGCTCCAAACCTTCCGGGCTGTTGTCGAACCCGGTGAACCAGCTGTTCCACATGTCGACGTGGGGCAGGGCGATCCTCAACATCCTGGGCCCGTTGGAGCCGATCAGGAGCGGCATGTCGGGCCGTGCCCGGGGCAGCAGCTCCAGGCCCCGGTGGGTGTGGAAACGCCCGGCAAAGTCGATCGAGCCCTCCCGGACCAGGGTCCGGATGATGGTGAACGCTTCTTCGAACCTGGAAACGCGATGGTCGTAGGGAAAGCCGAAAGCGTCGTATTCGGCTTCATTCCAACCGGCCCCGAGCCCGAGGATGAGACGTCCGCCACTGATCTCATCGACCGTCGCAGCCTTCTTGGCAATGATCGCCGGGTTGTGAAACGAGGTGGCTGCCACCAGTGGGCCGATCTCGACCCGCTCGGTCGCCTCCGCCAGCGCCGCGAGCATCGACCATGCCTCCCATGGACCGCGCACCCCGGTCACCGGGTCGTCGAAGAGGAGATGATCACCGACCCACACCGAGTCGAAGCCCACTTCTTCGGCGGTGCGGGCCATCTCCCGCACCTCTTTCCACGACACCTGCCGTTCGACTTCCGGGAGCTGTATGCCAATCTTCAACCGACTCATCGAGCCGATGGTACGGATTCAAGAACCGAGCTCAGGCGATCTCAACGCAGCGCAACGGAGGGCCCATCTGCGCCGAATGGGGGAAGATTCTTTCGACATCGTGGTCATCGGAGGCGGGGTGACGGGATGCGGTGTCGCCCTCGACGCAGCCTCGCGCGGGCTGTCGGTGGCCCTTGTCGAGCAACGGGACTACGCATCGGGCACCTCGAGCCGATCCAGCAAGCTGTTCCATGGTGGCCTCCGCTATCTGGAGCAGCGCAACTTCTCGCTGGTGCGGGAAGCCCTGGCCGAGCGGAATCTGATGCTCAACCGACTCTGTCCCCACCTGGCATCGTCGGTTTCGTTCCTCTACCCGTTGCGGCACAGATTCTGGGAGCGTCCGTATGTCGGGGCCGGCGTCCTGATCTACGACTTCCTCGCCGCGCTGGCCGACAGCCCTCTCCCCCGCCACTCCCATCTGAGCCGGAGAGCGGCCCTGGAATTGGCCCCGGCTCTGGGTCACGACAGCCTCGTCGGCGCCGTTCGGTACTGGGACGCCATCGTCGACGACGCCAGGCACACCCTGATTCTGGCCCGAACCGCGGCCGCTCATGGCGCCCTGCTGGCCACCAGCGCACGAGTCATCGGCATCGAACTCGACGACGGCCAGGTGACCGGGGTTGCGGCCCGGGACCTCGAGAGCGGCGACGAAATAGCAATCAGGAGTCGGAGCGTGATCAATGCCACCGGTGTCTGGAGCGACGAGGTTCAAGCGCTGGCCGGAGACCATGGGCTCGACGTGGCCGCCTCCAAGGGCATACACCTCGTCGTCCCCCGCGAACGGATCCGGTCGGATACCGGGCTGATCCTCCGGACGGAGAGGAGCGTCCTCTTCGTCATCCCGTGGGACCGCCACTGGATCGTGGGGACGACGGACACCCCGTGGAGGCTGCGCAGGGCCCATCCGGCCGCCAGCCGGAGCGACATCGAATACCTGCTCACGTGGGTGAACACTGTCCTCGACGAGCCGCTGGTCGCCGACGACATCGTCGGGGTGTACGCCGGCCTCCGCCCGCTGCTCACCGGGGAGTCGGACGACACCAGCAAGCTGAGCAGGGAACATGCCGTCATCGAGTCGGGGAACGGTTTGATCACGGTCGCCGGGGGCAAGTACACCACCTATCGGCTCATGGCCCGGGACGCGGTCGATGCCGCAGTCGAGCACCTGAAAGTCGATGTCCCCGTGTCCTCCACAGACAAGATCCCCCTGCTCGGTGCCGACGGGTTGACCGAGCTGAGAACGGACCCCGCCCGCATCGGGCTCCCCGACCCCGAGCGTCTGATCGGCAGATACGGGTCGGAGGTGGGCAGGCTCACCGACCTGGTTCGGGCCGACCCGTTCCTGGGCGAGCCGCTGATCGACGACGCCCCCTACCTGAAGGCCGAGATCGCCTTTGCCGCCATGGCAGAAGGGGCCCTGCATCTCGATGACGTCCTCACCCGCCGCACCCGGATCTCGATCGAGACCGGAGACCGGGGGCTGGAGGCCGCGGACCGTGCCGCAGACGTCGTCGGACCTGCCCTCGGATGGGATGCCGACACCACCATCCGTGAGATCGAGCACTACCGGGCCCGGGTCGAGGCGGAGTTGGACTCGCAGAGCCAACCCGACGACAACACAGCCGACGCCGCCCGAATGGGGGCGGCCGACGTCAGGACCGGCCGGAGCGAGTGATCGGCCCGATCAGGAAGCAGGAGCGAGCTCGGCCTCGGTAGGTAGGGCTTCCCGGTCGAAGTTGCTCACCGCATTCCACAGGATCCAGCCCACACCGAGGTCTTCGGCGGCTTGGATCGAGGTGCGGATCTCCTCGTTGGTCCACCAGAACGCCTGGAGCCAGGGACGGAGGACGACCCCGGGTTCGATCCGCTCGGCGGCGTCGTCGATGGCGTCGGCGGTGACGTCGTAGGGGTGTTCATTGGGGTCGTCGAAGCCGAGCCAACCGTTGGAGTAATGACTGGGGTACACCATCGGGCTGAAGGCGTCCAGGTGCCGGGAGAGATCCTCGGGGGTCTGTCCGATCCCCTGGTCGTTGCCGGCGGAGACCACGATCCCGAATACGTCGGCGCTCACAGCACAGCCGGCGGCGTGGACGCGGCGCTGCGCTTCGCTCAGGAACCCTTCGATCACGGCGACCCGGTCCGCCTGGGTCATTTCCAGCTGACCGCTGGCCTGTGCTGTCTCCTCGGAGGGGAATCGGACGTAATCGAACTGGATCTCGTCGAATCCGAGCCCGCACGCCTCTTCGGCCAACGCCAGCGGGTACTCCCATGACGAGGCGATCGTGGGGTTGATCCAGCGGTCGTCGTAAGCCTCTTCCGGCCGGTACTCGGCCCGATAGGAGTCTTCGAAGGTGACGATGCGGGTGATGGCGTACAGCCCGTGCTCTTTGGCCTGGGCAAGCCGCTCTACTGGGTCATAGGCGAGGACGACGGCCCCGGAGTCGTGGGCGTCGGTCACCGCGGTGTCGTAGAACACCCGGCCCCCCTCCTGTTTGGTGTCGAAGACCAAGGCGTTGATTGCGGTCTCGTCGGCATAGGCGAGCAGGGCTGAGAATTTGGGGTCGTCGCCGGCCGCCTCCGCTCCCACTCTGAGACCCCGGATCACACGCGGCTCGATCGCCATCTCCAGGAAGGCGGCCGAGCCGTCCCACGAGACTTCGGCGCCGGTCCAACCTCGTTTGGCGACGGTCACCGATCCCGCCCCGGGTGCCATGAGGTCGAACCAGCCGTCAGGTGCCGTCGTTGCGCTCTCCCCGCCGACGGACACGCTCGCCTCGGGCACCGGGTTCCCCGCCGGGTCCAACACCTTGCCGAGGAGTTGCAGCCGGGGAATCGTGGTGGTGGCCTCCTGGGCTCCCTGACCGGCTCCGGCATTCTGACCTCCCTCGACACCAAGGGTGCAGCCGCCGATCAGGAGAAGGGCGCAGAGGAGGATGAGCAGGGTCACCGGTTCGACATGGCCGGGTCAGGCCCCGAGACGTAGAACCATGGCCGTGATCGTGAACAACAGAAGGAGGGTGTCGACGGTGCCGAATGCGGCGATGCGGCCGGCGGTCGATCGGATTGCCTCCTTGTCTCCCGCCTCGATCGCCTGGGCGGCCCGTTCCGAGCCCGGTCCGAAAACGATGATCCCGAACAGCGCCCCGACGACGATCATCCCGAACCCGATGGTGACGAAGGTGCTGCCGAAGCTGTATTCGTCGGTGATGAGCACCATCCAGATCCCGGTGGCGAGGATCAGGATCGACGCCGGCATGTAGAGCCTCGTCGATAGACCGGCCGCCACCCGATACCAGCCGGCTGCAGCCTGGGGCCCTTGTTTGGCGGTCATGCCTGGTGCCAGGGCCTGGACGATGTTGGCCCCGAACCAGGTCGCGGCACCGACGATGTGCAGCACCAGCAGGATCTGTCGCAGCTCCATGAGGACTCCGATCGCTTAGGCCCAGAAGTTACCTGTCCGCGAGGTCTGTTCGTAGGCATACCATCGCCCGCCACATGGCGAGCACCTCAGATGGAATCGGATGTCGGGATGCAGCCCTGTCCACGGCCTTTCTCCTCGGGTTCGGCATCGTCTTCTTCGCAGTCGGACTCACCCTGATCAATCGCGACCCTTGCACCGGGCTCTGCGAAGCCGCGGGCCTCACCCTGCTCTATGCGGGAGGGCCGATCTCGGCGATCATCGGGATCGCCAGTGACTCGGTGATCGTGGCCTGGCCCCTGGATGTGATCCTGTGGGTGATCCTGGGTTTCGGCGTGGCCCGATTCGCCGGTAACAGGAGAATCGCTCCCTGGGGACCGGTTCTGGTCATCATCCTGTTCTTCCTGGCCTACGGACTAGTCACTTCGCAGTTAGTCGATTTGGCGGTGTGAATCGCCGGGGTAGCCCGTACCTTTCCGGTTCAATGCTCGTCGTGCCTCGGGTTCGCAAAATCTCGCTTGCTGCTGCCGCGCTTCTGCTCGTTGCCGCGTCCTTCGGGGCCACGGCTTTGTTCCAGGCCGACCACCCCGGCGCCGATCTGGCGCCCGTGGGCACGGCAGATGAGATCGTGCAGATCCTCCAAGGGAACCGGACCGTGCTCTGGACATCCATGACCGGATCGGTCAGCTCCTACCGCGTCGAGGGCTGGGCCAGCACCATCGACGGCAACGAGTTGGGTGGGGCATTGGTCATCGAACGCCCGAGCGACAGTGGCGCCGGGGTGATCGACTTCGGCGAGAAGCCCAGGTCGCTCGACTTCGAGCTGACCCGCTAGTTGTGTTGAAATAGCTACGCATTCTCGCCGGCCCTCGACGCCGCTGGCGGCGTCCTCGTCCTCGACGAACGATCAGGTGCGCCCTCGTCCTGCGTCCTTGCCAGCGACCCCGATGCCTCGGCGACACCGCGGCATTATTTCACCGACAGACCACTAGACCGCCAGGTACTGGTCGAGCTCGCCTTCCTCGTAAGGTCCGACCGCCCCGATCATCCGCTGACCGGTGTACAGCTCGGTGGCGATGGCCTGGACATCGTCCAGAGTGACCGCCTCGAGCTTCGCCAACCTCTCGTCGACCGAGAGATGGGGCATCCCGGCCAACTCGTCCCTCCCCAGCCGGACCATTCTGCTGTTGGGATCCTCGAGGGCGAGGGCCAGCCCGCCTCGCATCGAGCCCTTGGCCCTCTCCAACTCCTCGACCGTGATCCCTTCTGCGACGACTTTGGCCAGTTCGTCCCGGATCACGTTCATGGCCGTGTCGGTCTGATTCGGCGTTGTCCCGATGTATACGCCCCACGCTCCGGCGTCGGCATAGGACATCTTGAACCCGTACACGGCGTAGGCCAGTCCCCGCTCCTCGCGGATCTCGCGGAAGAGTCGGGACGACATTCCCGAGCCCATCACGTGGTTGAGCACCTCGAACGCCCAGCGCTTCTCGTCGCTTCGGGTGAGCCCCTTGCCTCCGATGACCACGTGAGCCTGCTCGGTCTCCCTGCGGGTGATCTTGACCACGGGCCACGGGGCCGCTTCGCCATGTTCGTGCTCCACGGTGTCCCCTGACCAGTCGCCGAAACGCTCGGCCACCATGTCGACCACGGTCTCATGATCGATCGACCCGGCGGCGGCCACCACCATCGATCCGGCCCCATATCGTCGCTTCCAGTAGCCGTGGATGTCGTCTCGGGACATACCCCGAATCGACTCCCGTGTCCCCAGGACCGGCGCCTCCAGCGGATGGTCGACGAACACCGAAACCGTGAAGTTCTCGAATGCGACATCGTCGGGGTCGTCGTCGTTCATGTTGATCTCTTCGATCACGACCTGACGCTCGGCATCGATCTCGTTCTGGCGGAAGGCGGGGCGCTGGATCATCTCCGACAGCACGTCGAAGCCGGTCCCCAGGTCCTGGTCGAGGAGGCGGGCCCAGTAACAGGTGGCTTCTTTGGAGGTGAATGCGTTCGATTCCGCACCGATGGCGTCGAAGATCTCCGAGACCTGGCGGGCAGACAACTTCTCGGAGCCCTTGAACAAAAGGTGCTCGAGGAAATGGGAGGCCCCATGCTCGTTAAGGAGCTCGTCACGGGTCCCGGTGTCGACCCAGCAACCGAGGGCCACGGAGCGAAGGGAGGGCATGGGCTCGGTGATGACACGGAGCCCGTTGGGGAGGGTGGTGAGGTCGTAATGCACGAGGGGAGTGTATGGACCTTCGGTCCATACGCCGTTCTGGGTTCTACGTTTTGAGTCCGCGGGCGTGGTTTGACACCTATGAGACAATGACCCGCTATGCGCGGACGGGATCAGACCTTTCTCACCGACCTGATTGGGCCCGAAGATCAGGCGATCGAAGCCGTAGTCAGCCGTTATCAGCGGGTGGCGCCGGCCGTCACCCGGTTCGCCAGGAGCCTCTCCCAGAACCCGAACTTACGGGTCCGGCTCGGGTCCGAGGCGTCTGCATCCGCCGACGAAGTGGTCTGCGACCCCCGGATCTTCCAAGCGGCGTACACCCGCAACGCCCCGGTCACTCCCGACGAGGTCGCCATCGCCTCGGCTCTGCACGAGGTGATGCATCTGGTCGTGACCAATCTCGACGAGCCCAGGGAGCTGCCGGAAGGCTGGCCCGTCGATGGAGAGCCGTCACCGGAGGCCAAGGTGGACCTGCTCACTGCCCTGGAGCGAACCAACAAGCCCGTGGCGGAGGTGCTCTTCTTCTCGTTGGAGGACGCCCGACAGGAAGCCCAGAGCATGGCCGCATACCCCGGGGCTCGTTCGGTCCTCTCCGATCTATACATGTCGTCGCTGAGCCATGCCATCGCCCGGTCCGGCGCCCTCAGTCAGTTCGTCCTCGGCTGCTTCCTTCTCACAGGTGGGTACGTCGATCGCGATGTCCTCGAACGCCGGTTCGAAGCACGGGCGACCGCCGCCATCGACGACGGCAGTCATCACTGCGAGATGGCCGCCGACTCGGACGACCCGTGGGAAGTGGCACAACTCGCCCTCGAGCTGGAGGCCATCGCCCGCAGCCATGGGTTGATCACCGAGGTCCAGTCGAACATGACCCACGCCAAGCAGCAGCACGCGGCCCAAGCCGACGCAGAGAAGGCCCAGGAAGGAGTCGACGCAGTCCGCATGACCTCGCCGATCCTGACGGACGCCGAGTCATATCAGGACACCCGGCGTTCTGCCGAGTCCCGGTCGGGCGCTTCTGACCGCAAAGGCGCCTCGGATGTGGCCGACGAGGAGTCCACCGATCAGCTCCTCCGTGTCAGCCAGGCTCCCGATGTGTTCCTCCCCACCGGCCAGGGAGGAAAGCTGGTGGTCGGGCCCATCCCCTCATCGTTCTCTCGATTCTCCGCCGAAGGAGTCGAAGCCCTGACCCGCACGGCCCAACGCTGGGGTGTCGCCCAGCGCCGGGTGTCGGGCGAGCTGTTCCCCCTCTTTGCCGCCAACCAGCGTCGCGGCCTCCGCTCGGGTTTCGACCAGGGCGACGTCTCCCCACACGCTGCCCTCTTCATCGGGGCCGGCCTGTACCAGCGGTTGTACGAACGTCGTGCCGCTCGGACCCGGAGGACCTACGCCGTGTCGCTCCTGGTGGACGCCTCTGCCTCGATGCTCAGCCCGGGGAAGGCCGGCAGCTCGTGGGCAATGCCGGCCGCCATGCTGGGGGCGTGGACCATGGCTCGACTCTGCGACGAGCTGCAGATCGATTTCGAGGTCGCCCTGTTCAACCGGGGATTCGCCGCCCGGCCCGACGACACCGAGGACTCCTACCGTCGGAAGCGCTCAGCGGCCACCGCCGGCCTCCGCCGGACCCAGGGGACAGCCGCCGATCGGCTCACCTCGACCGTCAATCACTACATCGTCAAGCCCTTCGAGCGTCGCTGGCGCGATGCGGAGCCGGTGCTGGCAGGCCTCTTCTACACGGCGGCAGAGCCAAAGATGGCCTCAACACTGGCTCGCCGCGATCCAACCCAGGCCCCGCCGGTGTCGCTCTTCGAGAAGGCGGCAAACGTCGACGAGTTCAACATCATCCATGCCGCCGAGCGCATGGCCCGCCTCGGCCCACAGGTCCGGGTGCTGATGGTGCTGGCCGACGGCATGACGCGGGGCTCGCTCGACGGCCTGGCCAAGTCCGTGGCGGCCGTCGAGGCCAGCGGGACCACCGTCATCGGGATCGGGATTGGGGATCACACGGTGGACGAGGCCTATCGCCGCCATGAGGTGGTCTCTCAGCCCGAGGACCTGGCCGAGGCCATGATCAATGGAACCAGAAATGCCCTGCGCCGGAGTCTCGCCCTTTTCGGCATGGACACCTGGTGGCTGAGGGCCTCAGAGATGAAAGCCAACCAGGAGAGAGCTGTTGCCTGACAAAGTCACCTTCGACGACCCTTCGGGAGAAGGGCCGCAGATCACACTCGAGAAGTTCGAGCTACCCAAGGGCACCGAGGACATCGAGCTCAGGCTGCGCAAGATCCCGGAGCCCGACCCGCACTATGTCGACCTCGGCATGCTGTATCGGTTCGCCCAGTTGGAGCAGGCCAGGGTCTCCGGGGCCGAAGGCCTGATCCCACTACATGTCGCAGTGCGGGGGCACATGGGCACTGGCAAAGACCATGACATCGAGCAATTCGCCGCGGCCATGAGTCTCCCCTACTTCCGGATCCCGCTCACCGGGGAGGTCCGGGACGTCACTCTGATCGGGTCGACCCGTCTCCATGGTGACGGGAAGGGAGGCACCGAGAGCCGGTGGGAGGACGGGGACATCACAAGGGCCCTGCGCGGCCCCGCCCTGCTCAACCTATCCGAGCTGAACGCGGCCGGGGCCGAGACCCTCTTCGCACTGCACGGGCTGTTGGACCGCTACTCGTCACTGGACTTGCCGACCGGGGAGACCGTGCGTTTGCGGGACGACGTCCGCATCTTCGGCACGATGAACCCCACCGATCTCCGTGACTATGCGGGCACTCAGACGCTGAACAAGGCCTTCGCCGACCGCTGGGTCATCTGGGAGAAGTACTTCCCGGCCGGGGAGCAGGTCGAGTCAATGCTCACTCGCCGCTACCCGCACCTGAAGGAGGAATACGTGCAGGCCATCGCACGGCTGGCGGTGGAGGTCAATGCGTCCTTCGAGGCTCAGGACTCGGGGGTCCGGGTCGAGACGCCCTTGTCGCTCCGCTCGGTGCTGGACCGGATCCCGACGGGGCTGGTGGTCCATGCCGACCGCACCGACCCGCTCCGGGAGACCTGGGAGGAGTACGTCCTTCCCCATGTCGACATGTTCGACCGGGACCATTACGAAACCGTTTGGAACGCCGTCGTGCGGAAAGGCCCCAGCATCAAGCCCTTCTGAGTCCGTCGAACTACCGTCGGGGGCATGCCTTACGATCTGGGCAAGCCTGATCTGGATGCCAGGCTGGCCGACTTGGTCGCCAGCGCCACCACCAGCGAGAACGGCGACCTGATCTCCGAGATGATGGTGACCGCGCTCAAACTCGGCCGTGACGGCGCCTCACGAGGCGACCTCAAGCTGATCAACACCTCGTTGAAGGAGATGCGCTACTCGAATCTCGTGTTCTCCCGCCACGAGGAGCCCAAGGTGACCATCTACGGATCGGCCCGCATCGGCGAAGAAGACCCCAACTATCGGATCACGATGGAGTTCGCATCGATCATGGCCGAGAGCGGGTGGGGGGTGATCACCGGGGCGGGGCCCGGCATCATGGAGGCAGGGAGCCGGGGAGCCGGCATGGACAACTCCTACGGGGTCAACATCCGTCTCCCGTTCGAGAACGAGACTCCGGCGTACATCACCCCGGAGCGGGTGGTCAACTTCAAGTACTTCTTCACCAGGAAGCTCGGGTTCGTCAAGGAGGCACATGCCTTCGTCCTCCTTCCCGGCGGTTGGGGCACCCTCGACGAGACCTTCGAGCTGCTCACCCTGGTCCAGACCGGCAAGAGCGACCTGCACCCGATTGTGCTCCTAGAAGCGGAAGGCACCGACTATTGGGGGCCGATGATCGAGTTCATCAAAGAGCAGCAACTGGCACGGGGACTGATCAGCGAGTCCGACCTGGCCCTGTTCCTACACACCACCGATGAGAGGGCAGCGGCCGAGCACATCTGGCACTTCTACGGCAACTACCACTCGCAGCGCTACGCCGGGGGGAAGCTGGTCTTGCGGATTCACGAGCTGCCCACCGAGGAGATCCTGGAACGCTTGAACGAAGACTTCGCCGATATCGTCGTCGAGGGCAGCATCGAGGTCGTCCAGCCCGGCCAGGCCGAGATCGAAGATGGGGATGAGCTCGACCTCCATCGGATCGCGTTCGTGTTCGACCGGCGCCATTTCGGCCGTCTACGGGAGCTGATCGACCGGCTCAACGATCTGGTCGTGGCCATGAAACCGCACAAGTTGCCCGAACCGATGACCGAGGAGCATGCGGAAAGACCCTGGTAGTGGTGATTTCACCTTGGGATTAGAAACCCGGCCAGGACTAACATTGGTACGTGCGCGACATCCTTTCCGATCTCGTAGCTGAGCAGCAGTTCCTGGATCAATCCCTGCAGAGGATCCCGATCAAGATCTGGGACATGGTCACCCCCACCAAGCCCTGGACGGTGCGCGACACCATCGCCCATCTTGCCGACTACGAGGAACTGGCAGCTGACACGATCGCCGGAGGGGACAAGCTCAAGCGCTGGCAGAACGCCCCGAGACTGGGCCCACTGAAGACCGAGGCGATCAAGAAGGGACGCGGGATGCGCCCGCAGGACGTCATCGAGTGGTGGCGGGGTGGCCGGGCCAAAGTCGTCGAGCCCCTGTCCCACATGGAGGCCGAATCGAGGATCGAGTGGATCGCGGGCGACATGAGCGCCCGTACCTTTGCCACCTTCCGGCTCATGGAGACCTGGATGCACGGTCTCGACATCTACGCCACTCTCGGGATCGACGTCGAAGACACGGCCCGGATTCGCCATGTGTGCTGGCTGGGCTGGAAGACTCTCCCCCATGCCTTCAAACACGCCGGTGAGGACTACGAACCGGTCCGGGTCGAGGTGATCGGGCCGGGCTATGCCAAGTGGGTCTACGGGCCGGAGGACACCGACCAGCTCATCAAAGGATCGGCTTCGGATTGGGCCCGGATCGCGGTGCGTCGGATCAAACCCTCCAAGACCGGCCTCAAAGTCACCGGCGAGCACGCCGAGAAAGCGATGCAGGTAGCCAGGGCGTACCTGTGAGTGAAGTCCCCCGTCTCGTGGGGATGATCCATCTGCTCCCACTCCCGGGATCACCGGGGTTCAAAGGATCGATGCAGGAAGTCGTCGAGACCTCGATCAGCGAGGCGAGGACTTTGGCCGACTCCGGTTTTCCCGCCCTTCTCGTGGAGAACTTCGGAGATGTGCCGTTCCACGCCGACCACTCGGACCCGGAGACGATCGCCGCCATGACGCTCGCGGTGCGCGCCGTCAGCGAGGCAACCAGCCTGCCGATCGGGGTGAACGTGCTCCGCAACGACGCCCTCGCGGCCCTGGCCATCGCCGCCGTGACCGGAGCCGGGTTCATCCGGGTCAACGTCCTCACCGGGATCATGTACACCGACCAGGGACCGATCGTGGGACGGGCCGACGAGCTGGCCCGTCGCCGTGCCACGCTGGCCCCCGAGATCGAGATCTGGGCGGATGTGATGGTGAAGCACGCCACACCACCGCCAGGTCTCGACATCAGGCAGGCGGCGGACGACATCGTGACACGGGGACTGGCCGATGCCGTCATCGTCTCCGGCCCCGGCACCGGAGTCGAGCCCGATCTCCACGAAGCGGGGCTCGTCCGCTCGGTGATCCCCAAGGGGACGACTCTGGTGATCGGGTCCGGAGCGGGTACCGCCAATCTGGGGCGGGTGGCGGAGGTGGCCGACACAATCATCGTCGGCTCCTCGATCAAGGTCGACGGGGTGCCCACCTCGCCGCTCGACCCCTCTCGGGTCGCCTCGTTCGTGGCCGAGGCAAGGTCTCACGGACTGGTCTGAGGTCAGATCGGACGTCTTCGGCGGGACGAGATGACACCGGTGTTGAAACCGGCCAGATGCAGCTTCCCGGAGAACCGGGCATGCTCGATCTTGAGACACCGGTCCTGGACCACCTGGAGCCCGGCCGCGGTTGCCTTCGCTGCCGCCTCGTCATGGCGCAGCCCCAATTGGAACCAGACAACCTTGGCCCCGATGGCGATCGCCTCATCCACGACGTTGGGCAGCTCGTCGCGGCGACGGAAGACGTCCACGATGTCGGGGACCACCGGCAGATCGGCCAGCGACGGGTAGCTCTTGAGCCCGAGGATCTCGTCGTACATCGGGTTGACCGGATACATGTCGAGGTCGGTCCTGACCAGATAGGAGGCCACGAAGTTCGATGAGCGCAGCACGTTGGCCGAAACCCCGACCAGCGCCACACTCTGCGCCGACTGGATGATCTGGAGACGCTCCACTGCGGTGGCCTCGTGCAGCACCATGGTCATTGTCTTGCCCCCTCCAGGGCCTGGCCCAGATCCCAGAGGATGTCGTCGATGTCCTCGAGGCCGACGGAGATGCGGATCATCTCGTCGCTGACCCCGGCCGCCCGCCGCTCCTCGACCGGCACCTGTTGATGGGTGGTGCTGGCCGGATGGATGACCAGGGTCTTGGCGTCGCCGACGTTGGCCAGATGCGACGCCAGCTCCACCCCGGCGATGAGATTGGCCGCGACATCGAAGCCACCCTCGACCCCGAAGGTAAAGACCGCTCCGGGCCCCTCGGGGACATACCTCGAAGCCAGCTCCGTCCAGGGGTTGTCGGGGAAGATCGGGTATCGGACCCAGGCCACGTCGGGATGGTGGTCGAGGAATTCGGCCACCAGACGAGCATTTTGGGTGTGCCGCGCCATCCGCAGGGACAGCGTCTCCAACCCGAGCAAGAGGACGAAGGCGTTGAAAGGCGACAATGAGGCGCCGACGTCGCGCAATGTCTCCACCCTGGCCTTCATCAGATAGGCGTACTCCCGGAAGTTCTCCCAGAACATGAGGTCGTGATAGGCAGGCGACGGCTCGGTGATCCCGGGGAACTTCCCGTTGTCGAATGGGAACCGGCCCGACTCGACGATCACCCCGGCGATGGCGACACCGTGGCCTCCGATGAACTTGGTCGCGGAGTGCACGACGATGTCGGCTCCGTGTTCGATGGGACGGCACAGGTACGGGGTGGCGAATGTGTTGTCGACGATCAACGGGATGCCGTTGTCGTGGGCGATGTCGGCCATCGTCCGGATGTCGAGGATGTCCGCCGATGGGTTGCCGATGGTCTCCCCGTACAAAGCCTTGGTCTTCTCGGTGATCGCCTCTTTTACCGCGCCATGGTCCGAGCTGTCGACAAAGGTCACGTTGATCCCCATCCGACGCAGGGTCACGTCGAATTGGGTATAGGTCCCGCCGTAGAGCGACCGGGAGGCGACGATCTCGTCACCTGCGTTGCACAGGGTGAGGATGGAGATCAGCTGCGCTGCCTGCCCTGATGCGGTGGCCAGAGCGCCCAGACCGCCTTCCAACGAAGCCATGCGCTCCTCGAAGGCGGCAGTGGTCGGGTTCCCGATCCGCGTGTAGATGTTCCCGAAATTCTGCAGTGCGAACAGGTCAGCCGCCTGCTGGGCGTCCTCGAACACGAATGAGGTTGTGGCGTAGATGGGCATCGCCCTGGCCCCGGTCTCGGGATCTGGTCGCTGTCCGGCGTGTATCTGGCGGGTGTCGAACCCGAACTCTCGATCTCTCATCTTGTGCCCCTCGAATCGAGGTGGTGGGTTCGAGCAATATGTGCCATGACGGTTCTCCTGTCCTACGCGCTCTTCCGAGCACCGTGACGGATAGCCGTCCTCGGCCACTCATCGTTCAGGCATTGGCACCGTTCGTGTCGGTTGCCGCGGCTTCGAAGGGCCTGTCCCTCCACCGCTCTTGATGAGCGCGTCTCTTCGCTTGAGCGGAAAGTTAGCAGGCACCACCGGCCCCTCTCCAACTCGTGGGCACCGGTGCCTTGGCCCCCGTCAGTGGCCGAAGCACTAGTCCAGAATGCCATTGGCATATAGTCCATTCGGCCCATACCCCGTACTAGTCCCTCCGACCAGACTCCCCGGCGGGTGATTTCATTTATGCGGGAACTTCCGAGAGACATTCTTATCGAGGTCATGGAGGACGTGATCGAAGACCTGCACGGTCACGTGCACCGGGTCTCCGACCTCGCCGTGAACATGGGCACCGGTCTCGGCTTGGGCGAGATCGAGCTTGACCGCCTGGCCATGGCCGGTGTCCTGCACGACGTGGGCAAAATCCACCTCGACCCTGGGATATTGGGAAAGCCGGGCCCACTAGACGACACCGAGCGGGAGCTGATGAACCGCCACCCCGAGCTCGGCTTCGCAATGACCCGCAACCGGCTCGACCCCAAGGTGGCCGAGGCCATCCTGTACCACCACGAGCGCTTTGACGGTCGGGGGTACCCATTCGGCCTCGGTGGTGAGGAGATTCCGATCCTGAGCCGGATCATCCTGGTCGCAGATGCTTTCGACGCCATGACATCGACCCGGTCCTACCAACCGGCGTTGCCGGTCGAGTTCGCCATCACCGAGATCCGAAAGCACTCGGGCACACAGTTCGACCCCCAAGTGGTCGGGATGTTCCTCGAGCTCGCCGCCGTCAACCGGCTCCCCCTCGAACTGAGTGCTTAACGGCCGCCTGTCGGGCGGCCCGATCCAAGTTGTAGGTCCTGAGTTGTAGATTCCGGGTCTTGCGGACCGGTCTTGTCCTCATCCGCTGATACCTTCCTGACGTGGATCCTCTGGGCAGCTTCACCGACGCCACACGGACCTGGTTCGAGGCTTCTTTCAACGAGCCGACTCCGGCCCAGGCATTGGGCTGGCCAGCCATCGCCGACGGTCACCACACCCTGATCCACGCCCCGACCGGGTCGGGCAAGACATTGGCGGCTTTCTTGTGGACCCTGGACCGGCTGTTGACCGAGCCACAGCCCGAGAAGGCCGATCGCTGCCGGGTCCTCTACGTCTCGCCTCTCAAGGCGTTGGCCCATGACGTCGACCGAAACCTGAGGGCGCCTCTGGCCGGCATCCGGCATGCCTCCAGCCGCGTAGGTGGCGCGACCCTCCCCACCCTCGACACGTTCATCCGCACCGGGGACACCCCGTCGAACGAGCGACAGCGCATGCACCGCAACCCGCCGGACATCCTGATCACCACACCCGAGTCGCTGTACCTGATCCTCACCTCGGCTGCCCGCGAGGTTCTGCACAGCATCCGATGGGTGATCGTCGACGAGGTCCACGCTGTTGCCGCAACCAAACGAGGTGCTCACCTCGCCCTCTCACTCGAGCGACTGGAAGAGATCACCGACACTCCCCCGCAACGGATCGGCCTCTCGGCCACCCAGCGCCCGCTGGAGACGATCGGGCAGTTCCTGGGCGGGGGCACCGTCCAGGACGATGTCTGGGTTCCCCGTCCGTTGACGATCATTGACGTCCCGCACGACCGCGACCTCGACATCGAAGTCGTCGTCCCGGTGGAGGACATGAACGAGCCAGGTGAGCCCGACCCGCTCGACCCGGACACACCTACAACCCGCTCGATATGGCCCTCGGTCTACCCCCGGCTCCTGGAACAAATCCAGTCGCATCAGAGCACGATCGTCTTCGCCAATTCCCGGAGGCTGGCCGAGCGCATCTGCTCCGAGCTGAACAACCTCGCCGGTGAGGAGCTGGCCCGGGCTCACCACGGGTCGGTGGCCCGGGAACAGAGACTCCAGACCGAGGAGGCACTGAAACGCGGCGAGCTGAAGGCAGTGGTCGCCACCTCGTCCCTGGAGCTGGGCATCGACATGGGGGCCGTCGATCTGGTGCTCCAGGTGGAATCTCCTACCTCCGTGGCCTCCGGGCTACAGAGGGTCGGGCGCTCCGGTCACCACGTGGGAGGAGTCTCCAAGGCCCGTATCTATCCCAAGTACCGGGGAGACCTCCTGGTGGCGACCGTCGTGGCCGCCGAGATGCTCGAGCGGAAGGTGGAGAAGACCAAGATCCCCTCGAATCCACTCGACGTCCTCGCCCAGCAGCTGGTAGCCAGGGTCGTGGCCGGCAGCACCAGCGCGGACAACCTGTTCGGCATGGCGGTGCGAGCCGCCCCATTCGCCGGTCTGAGCCGCTCGGTCTTCGATGCGACCCTCGACATGCTCGCCGGGCGATATCCCTCCGACCTCTTCGCCGAGCTCAGGCCGCGCGTGAATTGGGACCGGGCCACAGGCGAGGTCACCCCCCGGCCCGGAGCCCTGCAGCTGGCAGTCACCAACCCGGGCACCATCCCCGATCGTGGTCTCTACCGGGTGACTCTTCCCGACGGGAGCCGGGTCGGCGAGCTCGACGAGGAGATGGTCTACGAGTCGAGGGAAGGGGATGTCTTCCTGCTCGGGAGCAGTGCTTGGCGCATCGCCCAGATCACCCACGACCGGGTTGAGGTGATCCCCGCCCCAGCCGAGGGGGTCGCCCGGATGCCGTTCTGGAAAGGCGACACGATCGGCCGGTCGCTGGAGACGGGCAAGGCCGTGGGTGCATTCGTCCGGGAGACCGGACGGCTCGACGCCGAAGCCGCGGAAGCCGTGCTGAGGGAAAGCTTCCACCTCGACGAGCTGGCGGCCCGCAACCTGATCGCCTATATGACCGAGGAGCGCGCGGCAACCGGAGTCCTCCCCACCGACCAAACACTCGTGGTGGAGCGGTTCCGCGACGAAATCGGTGACTGGAGACTGGTGATGCTCTCTCCGTTGGGGGCCCGGATCCACGCACCGTGGGCGATGGCCCTCCGTCATCGCTTCCGGGCGCGCTACGGCGTCGACATCGACGCAATTTGGTCTGATGACGGCATCGCCTTCCGCTTTCCCGATGCCGACGACCCCCCTGGCGCCGATGACCTGATCCTCGACCCCGAAGACGTGGAAGCTCTTTTGCTCGAGCACCTGGGTGACACCGCTCTCTTCGCGGCCCGTTTCCGGGAAGCGGCCGGTCGCTCCCTCCTCCTTCCCCGGCGCCGACCCGGAGAGCGAACCCCGCTCTGGTTGCAGCGCCGAAGATCGGCCGACCTCCTGGGGGTGGCCAAGCAGTTCGGATCGTTCCCGATCATGCTCGAGGTGTACCGGGAGATCCTCCAGGACGACTTCGACCTTCCCGGCCTGCTCGAGGTCCTTGCCGACATCCGGGCGCGCCGGATCAGGGTCTCGTCCGTCGATCTCGACTCCGCCAGCCCTTTCGCCACCTCGCTGTTGTTCTCCTTCATCGCCGCCTACCTCTACGAGGCCGATGCCCCCGTGGCCGAGCGGCGAGCCGCCGCCATGACTCTCGATCGGGATCTCCTGCGCGAGCTGCTCGGCGAAGGCGAACTTCGAGAGCTGATCGACCCCGAGGTGGTGGCGGCAGTCGAGCTCGAGTTGCAGTACCTGACCGACCGCCGACGGGTCGCCCGCCCGGATGGGATCCATGACATGCTGAGGGACTTGGGCCCACTGACCGGGAACGACATCGAGGTGCGCACCGAAGCCCTCGACATCCCCGCGGTCTTGGCCGAGCTCGTGGCCCAGAGACGGGTGGTGGAGGTGATGCACGCCGGCACTGCCCGCTGGGCGGCGGTCGAGGACGTCTCCCGACTCCGCGACGCTCTGGGGGTCCAGCCACCCCCAGGGGTGCCACACGTCTTCCTCGAGCCGGTCGAAGATCCCCTGGGAGATGTCATCGGGCGCTACGCCAGGACACATGGCCCTTTCACGGTGAGCGAGGCGGCAGACGCCCTGGCGATACCGGGAGCCATCGTTGAGACCGTCCTCGGCCAGCTGGAGGCCAAGGGGCGGGTCGATGTCGGCGCCTTCCGACCAGGCGGGCAGGGAAGGGAGTGGATCGACCGCGAGGTCCTGAGGAGGCTGAAGCGGCGATCCCTCGCCGTCCTTCGAAAAGAGATCGAACCTGTGGGCGCGGCCTCCCTGGCCGCCTTCTCGGTCGGCTGGCAGGGCGTCCGCGATGACCCACCACGGGGGCAGACCGCCTTGTCCGATGCCATCGGCCGGCTCACCGGTGCTGTCATCCCGGCCTCGGTGCTCGAGCGCGACATCCTGGCCGCCCGTGTTGCCGACCCGGCTCCGCTCCTCGACCAACTCCTCCTTGAAGGCGACCTGGTGTGGGTTGGCCATGACTCTCTCGGCACCTCAGACGGCAAGCTGGCGCTCTACCCGCGATCGACTCTCGGGCTGCTCTGGCGAGGGCCGGGCAAGATGCCCGATTCGAGGGAGGCCATCGCGATCTTCGAGTTTCTGGAGCAGAGGGGGGCCAGTTTCTTCCGCGACATCTACGCCGGAGCCGGGGGCGGCGATCCCCTGGAGCTCCTGGACCATCTGTGGGACCTCGTCTGGTCGGGCCGCGTGACCAACGACACCCTGGCCCCGGTTCGGGCCTTCACCCAGCAACGCAGCACCAAGCGAGCGGCCGGACGGCCCGGGCTGACTTCGCAGTTCCCCCCACAAGCCGGGGGACGCTGGTCCCTGACCGGACATCTCGCCGCCCATGAGGTGACCGAGACCGAGCGTCATGCCGCTTGGGCCCACCTGCTTCTCGACCGCCATGGTGTGGTGGCCCGCACCGCCATCCTCGCCGAGGGCTATCCCGGCGGGTTCAGCGCCCTCTACCCGGTCTTCTCCCACCTCGAGGAGACGGGAAGAGTCCGACGCGGGTACTTCGTCGAAGGACTGGGCGGCTCGCAGTTCGCCCTCCCTGGAGCGGTCGACCGTCTCCGCACCGACCCGGAACGCCAATTGACCGTCCTCGCCGCCACCGACCCGGCCAACCCCTACGGGGCGGCCCTCCCCTGGCCGGATGTCGAGGACAGCAGGCTGGCCAGGGATGCGGGTGCCTACGTCTTCCTGTGGGAAGGCGAGCTGATGGGCTACCTGGACCGCGGGCGTCGCCATCTCACGGTGCTGGCCACCGACCCTTCGGCCTATGGAAACCTGGGCCGGGGTCTCTCCGAGATCGCCGCCCGGCATCGTCGCACCACGGTCAACACCGTCAACGGGCGACCCGCTCCAACCTCACCACTGGCCCCTGCTCTCGCCGAGTGGGGCTTCGCCACCGCACCCAAAGGGTTGACATATAGGGGTTGAGATGTGTCTCACCCTCCCGCAGGGGGAGGGAGGATCCTGGCCATCCACAATGATGTTGCGCCCACTCCGGCCCCATTTCTCCCCACGAAGGGGGGAGAACCGCCCAAGGCGGGGAGGGGGACCTCTTGGCACCTCCCACTCCGGGGGAGGAAATTTCACACCCGGTCGAGGATCTCGTAGGTGGTGTTGCGGAGCGCCGGTTGGCGGCCCGCGGCCTCGATTGCGTCACGAAATTGCTGTGGGGTCAGCTCCTGACCATGGGCGGCCCCGGCCGAGCGGGTGATTATCTCCCCCATCAGGGTGCCCCCTAGGTCGTTGCACCCGGCGTCGAGCAGCCGGCGACCTCCGTCGAGGCCCAGCTTGACCCACGATGCCTGGATGTTGGGCACCAGCCCGTCGAGGGCGATGCGGGAGACGGCGTGGATCAGCACCACCTCATCCCAGGTAGGCCCGGGACGCGACTTGCCCCTGAGGAAGATCGGCGAGCCCATGTGGACGAAGGGCAACGGGACCATCTCGGTGAAGCCGCCGGTCCGCCGCTGGATCTGCCGGATCACCTCGAGATGATTGGCCCATGAGCGTGGATGGTCGATGTGGCCGAACATGATCGTCGACGTGGCGCGCAGGCCGAGCTCGTGGGCTGTGATCATCACCTCGGCCCACTGTGAGGTCCGGATCTTGTCCGGGCACAGGTGGGCCCGCACGTCGTCGTCGAGGATCTCGGCTGCGGTCCCGGGGAGGGTGCCCAGCCCTGCCGCCTGCAGCTCTTCCAGGAACCGTCGCACCGGGATCCCGAGAGTTTCTGCCCCCTGCCACACCTCGAGTGGAGTGAACCCGTGGATGTGCATGTCCGGCAGCTCGGCCTTGATCGAATTGACCACGTCGACATAGAAGTTGCCGGTGAAGTCGGGGTGGATCCCACCCTGCAGGGTGACCTCGGTCGCCCCTCTCCCCCACGCCTCCACGGCTCTCTCCACGATCTCGTCCAACCCCATCAGGTAGGGCTCTCCCCGCAGGTTGAGACTGCGCGGGCCTTTGGAGAAAGCACAGAAGCCACAACGGAAATAGCAGAGGTTGGTGTAGTTGATGTTCCGGTTGACGACATAGGTGACGGTGTCACCGACGGCCCTCTCCCTCAGGACGTCGGCGACATGGGCGATGGCGTCGACCTGGTCGCCGCGGGCCCGGAACAGGGTCTCGACCTCGCTCACCGTTGGTGCGATGCCCTGCATCGAACGGTCCAGGATCGACTCCAGGTTTCCCGCCGATCGCGGATAGGACGTTGGCGTCCCGCCGAGCCATGCCCGGTCGACCCACTCGGCCGAGAAACGGTCGTTGGGAACCGGCGGCTCCATGTCCTTGCCCGGGGCCCACTCATACCTGGGCCGGGCCGCTCCCGAGCCGTCGACCTGACCCAGCCAGGCAGTGAAAGCGTCCGGTGGCAGAACCTCACGGGCTTCGTCTATCTCGATGCCGACAGGCAGCGCAGTCCGCTCCACGAGCGATCTGTCGCCCAGGGCTTCACGCAGCTCGCCGATTCGCTCGATGTCCCAGTCGCGCAGCAAGAGGTCGGTGGCTCCCTGTTCGACGGCTCGCAGCGCCTGGGAAACGTCGTCGACGAACACCGATACCGCCACTTCCAGGGCGGGAAGTTGCGCCAGACTTGCGATCTCCGAGGTCTCTGACCGGGCTGATCGAACAAAGCTCGCCCGGGACCGGGCCAGAGCATCGAGAATCGACTCCTTCGAGCCTTCACCCAGGACCGTGATGCGCCATCCCGGAACACCCTTGTCGGCGAGGGCCAGAGCGTCGCTCGGTGGGACGACCCATGCAGCGGCGCCGACGTCGGAGACCTCCCCGGCAACGACGAGCACGCCCGCTTTGTGACCCGCGGATACCTCGACAGGGGTGGGTGCCGGCATCTCGACCGCGATGGTCCCTTCCCTTCGCCGGCTCGTGGCTGTCGGCTCGGCGAGTTGCTCCGCCGGGCGGACTCTGAGAAACGTGATCGTCATCTTGCTCCTGTTGTCTCCGGGATCAGTGCCAGGCCGTCCTCGTCTGAGGCGCCAACTACGTCTGGGTACAAGTAGGGATCAATCCAGTCCTGATCGATGTACTCGGGGTAGACCGGCAGCCGCGGGCGTAGCTCGAAGCCGGCGGCCCCGGTCCGGTCCCGAAGCTCGTCGAGGTGGGGCCAGGGGGCTTCGGGGTTGACCCAGTCGATGGTGAGAGGCGACACCCCTCCCCAATCGTTGATCCCGGCCTCGAGGTAGATCTCGAACCGCTCGGTGAGATTGGGCGGCACCTGGACCGAGGCCTCGGCGCCCATCAACCATCGGGCGAGGGCGACCACCCGTGCGAACCAGCGGGGAACGGGCTCGGCCGCGTGACGCATTGGCGTGTCGGCCTTGGCCCGAAAGTTCTGGATGATCACCTCTTGGACAGCCCCGGTGGTCGATGCCAGGTCACGCAGGGCGAACAGGGAGTCGACGATCTCTTGTCCGGTCTCCCCGATCCCGACCAGGATGCCAGTGGTGAACGGCACCTTCACCCGGCCGGCGGCTTCGATGGTGGCCACCCGATCCGAGGGCTGCTTCGATCTCGTAGCGTGGTGGGGCATCCCCGGCTCCATGAGACGCGGTGTGATGTTCTCCAGCATCATCCCCATCGACGGGTTGGTCGGACGCAGCAGTCTCATGTCGCCGTCGTCGAGGAGGCCCGGGTTGGCATGGGGGAACAGCCTCGTCTCCTCTCTGACCAGCGTCGACATCACGGCCACGTATTCGATCGTCGAGGAAAGGCCCTTCCCGGCCAGGAATTCCGCTGCCTGGGGCCAGCGCTCCTCCGGCCGGTCGCCCAGAGTGAACAGCGCCTCGGTGCATCCCGCCTCGTCGCCGGCCCGGGCAATGGCGAGTACCTCCTCAGGCTCGAGGTACATCCCCCCGGCGCCCGGCGGCTTGGCAAACGTGCAATAGGTGCAGCGATCCCGGCACAAGGTGGTCAGCGGGACGAAGACCTTGCGGCTGTAGGTGACGGTGCGGCCGCGACCCTCGTCACGTAACGCCCTGGCATGCTCGAGCAGCGGCCCGTCGTCCGCGTCGCCCTGCAGATAACGAAGGGCAAGATCGGGATCAGGATGGGGATGGGTCAAGTCGTCGCGCTCCTCGAGGCTCTCAGCCTATGCCCGACGAGGTGGCTTCGGTCAAACCGCCGTCGACGGGGAGGATGACCCCGGTCACCCAGTCGGCTGCGTCCGAGGCGAGAAAGACGATCGCCCGGGCGATGTCCTCGGGCGTCCCCAGCCGTCCCAATGGGTGCATCCCGGCGGCCGCCGCCTCGTCCTGCCACAACAGCTCGGAGAGACGGGTCTTGACCACGCCCGGCGCCACGGCATTGACCCGAATGGTCGGTGCCAGCTCGAGGGCGAGCTGACGGGTCATGTGGACCAGGCCGGCCTTGGAGACGTTGTAGGCGCCCGTGATCGGGCTCACCCGCAGTCCCCCGACCGATGAGACGTTGACCACCGAGCCGCCGTTCTTCTCCATGTGCGCCCGGTAGGCAGCACGCACCCAGAGCAGGGGTGCCCTCAGGTTGACCGCCCAGGTCTTGTCGAGAGCGCCCATGTCCACGTCCATCAAAGGGCCGGCGGAGGGATTCGTGCCGGCGTTGTTGATCAGGATGTCGCAGGCACCGAAACGCTCGACCGTGGCCGCCACTGCCTCGTCCGCCGACTCCTCAGAGTCGGCCCGTGAGGGAAGTGCAAGGAGACGGGACGGGTCGACGCCGGAGTCGACCAGCTCAGCGGCGGCGGTCTCGATGTTCTCGGGTTTGCGTGAGGTGATGGTGACACCCTCGGCCCCGCTCCGGGCGAATTCCAGCGCCGTTGCCCGCCCGATTCCACGGCTGGCCCCGGTCACGAGCACGACCTTGCCTTCGACAGTGACGTCCATCTCGCTCTCCTACCGGTCGACGAAGCTCAATGACCGCCCCGCCTGACACCGCCGTACTTCATTCGGGTGTCGGACATGGCGGCGGCGCGTTGCTCCTCGTCGACCATGCCCGCGTCGACCAACTCGCCGACGAAGAATGTGTGGGTTCCCATATCGACGGCCTGGCGCACCTCGCAGTCCATCCACGCCACTGCGTCGTCGAAGATGGGGGCACCCGTCTTTCCCTGCCGCACCGGACGCTCGTTGAGCGTGTTCCCGTCACGAGTCGCGGGTTTGGAGAACTTGACGAAAACCCGGGTGTCCTCGGCAGACCACAGATTCACGCTGAATGACCCGCCTTCGGTGATCAGACGGTGGGTGACCGCCTTGTTGTCGACACCTACGCCGATGAGGACCGGCTCCATGGACACCTGAGTCACCCAGGAGGCAGTCATCGCGTTCCAGTCCTCTCCCGATGCCGACCCGATCAGGACCAGGGCATTCGGGATCTTCCATGTCACCTTGTTGACAAGCTCAGAATCCACGTCACTCGCATCGCCAAAAGCCGAGGTGACACCCTAATCTCAGCGCGTGCGCATCCTGATCGCGACGACCGGGGTCCTCCCGTCGGCGCCAGTGGCCGAGTTGTGCCGGCGTCTCCACGGCGAAGAGGGGAGCGTGACCGTCATGACCGTGGTCCGTGTTCCCCGCTCGTTTCTCGATGCCCTCGACGACGATGTTCGCCGTTCCTTCCTGGACGACGCCCCGATCGGGTCCTCCGACGCCGAGGCCAAGGCGGCCCGATACCTCGAAGAGCGGGGGCAAAAGGCGGTCGAGCCGATAGTGGCCGCTCTCCAAGCCTCTGGCATGAGCGCAGACGTTCGCTTCGTCGAGGGAGACGATCCTGCGGAGGCCATCATCAACACCGCCGAAGACGTTGGAGCCGAGCTCGTGATGATGGGTGCCACCAGACGGCTTTTCACCGAGGAGGCGTGGCGTAGCGTCTCCGCCCGGGTGATGGACAAGTCCCACCTCCCGGTGCTCCTGGTCCCCGGCACCCGCTTCGAGGACACATCTGAGATGCCTGCTCTGGAGCTGTGAGCGGGCGGAGGTTACAACCAACCTGAGGTTGCACGTTCCATATGTGGAACGAACGCTCTCAGGTTCGAGGATCTCACTCACCCGCGACGATCTTGTTCGGTAGTGGAGCGCAGCAAAGGCTCTCGGGTTCAAGCGTGTCGCCCAACCTGAGGCGGTTTGTTCCATATGTGGAACGCAGAACCTCAGGTTGCACGTATCGTCCCGGAGAATCTGTCACACCCGGTTTCTAGCTTCTTGACCATGAGAGTTTCTCAATGGTGTGACCACAAACCGGTGTGGGTGGGTCGGGTGGCCGTGTCCGCCTGCGCCGACTGCGAGCGGGTCGACTGGTTCTCCGACAGTGGGCCCGTGGACCATGCCGAGGCGATGGCCCACCTCTTCGGAAGTTACGACCTCATCGGCCATCTCGAGGCCCTCGGCGGGCCGACACCGACCGTCCTCGCCTATGCGCCCCCAAGTGCCAAGAAGCGGAAGAACCTCGACGCTCTCCCCAAACACGTCTGGCTGGAAGTAGGCCCGCGACTCTGGCTTTCCCACGATGGTGAGGTTCTCCTGCTGGCCACCGACCACCAGCTGCTGATCGAGAATCTGACTCGCGGCGCCTAGGGTCTGGCTCAGGCGGAGGCGGCTTCGATGAACTGAGTCTGATAGAGGGCGGCGTAGAGGCCGTCTGCCGCCACCAGGGAGGCGTGGGTGCCCCGTTCCACGATCTGGCCGTCGTCTATCACCAGGATCTGGTCGGCGGCGCGGACCGTGGACAGGCGGTGGGCGATCACGATCGAAGTGCGACCTTCCATCGCATGCTCCAATGCCCCCTGGATCAATGCCTCCGACCTGGAGTCGAGATGGGATGTCGCCTCGTCGAGGATGATGATCTTTGGGTCCTCGAGCAAGACCCGGGCGATGGCGATGCGCTGCTTCTCCCCTCCCGAGAGCCGGTAACCACGCTCCCCCACGATCGTCTCGTAACCCGCGGCGAGCTTCGAGATCGTGTCGTGGATGTTGGCCGCCTCGGCGGCTCTCTCCAGCTCCTCCTGGGTGGCATCCGGCTTCGCGTAACGGAGATTGGCCGCAATCGTGTCGTGGAAGAGATAGGTCTCTTGGGTCACCACCCCGACGGCGGTCGCCAGATCACGTAGCGACACTTCCCTCACGTCCCGCCCGTCCACCAGCACAGCTCCCTCGGTGACGTCGTAAAGGCGGGGTACCAGATAGGAGATCGTGGTCTTCCCTGCACCCGAGGGGCCGACCAGAGCGGTCAGAGTTCCCGGCTCGGCGACGAAGTCGAGATGGCGCAAGGCCCACTCCCGGGTGCCGGCCCGGCCGATCGGCACCGCCTCGTCGTCTCCACTCGGTCGTCTGAACCGTCTCACCGAGTCCAAGCCTCCCTCCCCCTGGTAGCGGAAGGACACGTCGGCGAACTCGACCCGACCCGACACCGGCATCAGCGACACGGGTGCTTGGGGGTCGGGGATGTCGGTCTCGAGGTCGAGCACCTCGAACACCCTCTCGAACGACACCAATGAAGTAGCAAACTCCACCCTGGAGTTGGTGATGGCCGAAAAAGGCCCGTAGAACTGAGCGGCCAGGGCCGAGAACGTGACGATTTCACCGGTGGAAAGGCCGCCCCTGATCACGAGTAGCCCTCCGACCCAGAAGATAGCGGCCGTCCCCACCGCCGACACCAGCCCCAGCGCGGCGAAGAAACCCCTGCCCACCATGGATCGGCGCACGCCCAGGTCACGCACCTTGGCCGCCTCCTGCCCGAACCGCTCGGCCTCCTGGTCCCAGCGGCCGAAGAGACGGACCAGAAGTGCGCCGCTGACGTTGAACGTCTCCTGAAGGATCGACGACATGCGGGCCTGGTGGTCCATCTGCTCTTGGGTGACCCGCTTCAGGACCTTGGCCACCCGTCGCGCCGGGATGACGAAGAGGGGAAGTGCGGCAATGGCGAGAAGGGTCAATCTCCAATCGGTAGCGATCATCACGGCGAGGATGAAGACCACCGATACCAGGTTGGAGAGGATGGTGACGAAGGTGCCGGTGATTGCCGACTGGGCGCCAACCACGTCGCTATTGAGCCGGCTCATGAGCTCCCCGGTCTTGGTTGCGGTGAAGAACCGAAGCGACATCCTCTGCAGGTGGGTGTACAGCTCACGTCTCAGGTCGAAGATGATCCCCTCGCCGACCCGGGACGACCACCAACGTTGGGCCACCCCCACAACGGCGCTGATCAGGGGGACCAGGATCATGCCCACGCCCAGAATGGTCAGCTGTCCGATGTCTTCTTTCGGGATCGCCTCGTCGATCAGAAGCCCGATCAGGATCGGAGGAACCACAGCCAGCCCGGATATGACCAGGATCGTGACCAGCACCCCGATCAGGGCGGCAAGATAGGGTCGTCCATAGGACCAAACACGACGGAGCAGGTCCCGATCGATGTTGGGCCGATCCTGTTCCTCGTCGTATTGCAGGTAGCTCCACCAGCCACCGGAGTGATAAATACGCGCCCTCCGCGTCGGGCGTCGAAGGTTATCCGGGGGCGGTCTCTAGGTCGGAGAGCGGAACAAGGTCGGAAGCCATCTCCTCGAGGGCCGCCGGGGCCACATAGGAGCGCCCGAACAGCTCGTACCGGTAGTCACCATCCCACCAAATCATGGTGGTCCCGTTCGACGCCTCGAGTGCCCACACCGGACGGTCTCCGATCGTGCTGACCGCGCAAACCTCGGTGGATCGGTCAGCGAACCGCTCACAGGAGTTGTCTGCGTCCGGAGCGGCGACCTCTGCGGCCGTCACCGCGTCAGCGGAGACCTGCATGATGATCATCTGTGCCACCGAACGCGATCTCGTATAGGGCTCCGACGACCAGATCCCGAAGGCGGCCACTGGATCGTCCTCCAGCTCGCCGGTCTCGTCGAAGACCAGTTGGGAGGTCACATACTCGGAGAGGTACGGCGTCGACGTCGGGAACTTCACATCCGGGAGCAGGGTTGCGATCTCGGCCGGGCTCGCCTGGATGTACAGATCACCGCCGCGGCGTGCGAACACGGCCACCTTGAGCGCCTCCGCGTCGTCCAGGGACTCCCCTCCGAGCCCGTCGTTGAACCACTTGAGTATCTCTGCTCCCACCACGATCGGCACCGTGGTGGCCAACGTCGTCGTGGTCACGACTGTGGGCTCCCCGATCCACCCCGAGCTGCGCTCGCCGAGAGATGCAAAGGGCGCGTCACCGCATGCGGTCAGGAGGCTGACCGCAGCCACAACGGCAACTGCTCGGACCCGGTTACGCAAACTCCCTCCAAGGTCACTCGATCCCCTCGTTGTTCATGTCAACGAAAACTGCCGATCCGACGGTTCCCATCGGGACTCGCGCAAAGACGATGGCCGTGCCACTGACGGTAACACCAGGTTCCTTATCCTCCTGGTTGTGAAGCGCGCCAGCTTGATCACAGCCTCATACCCGAATCACCCAGCAATGGACACGGCGGTGAGCCATTCGACGCTCGCCGCCGTCGCCAGGGGTGAGATCGGAGATGTCTTCAGGCTCCACGTCCCCGGCCCCGTGGTTGCATTCGGTGGGGCCGATCGGATCCACCCCGGATTTCCCAAGGCGGTGCGGGCAGCTCAGGCCAATGGATTCGCCGCGGTCCAGAGACTGGCCGGAGGGAGGGCAGCCGTGTTCCATGAGCACACGCTCGCCTTCGCCTGGGCGTCGTCGGAGTCGGAACCGCGAGTTGGGATCGGGGAGAGATTCGAGACGATTGCCGGCGTAATGGTCGATGCCTTCGAGAGCCTCGGGATCGATGCCCGGATCGGAGAGCTCCCAGGCGAGTACTGCCCGGGTCAATGGTCGGTGAACGTAGGAGGCAGGGTCAAGGTGATGGGGGTCGGCCAGCGCCTGATCCGGGGGGCAGCTCATGTCGGCGGTGTGGTGGTCGTCGACGACGGCGAACGGATCCGCGACGTCCTCATCCCGGTCTACCGGGCGCTCGAGCTCGATTGGGACCCGCGCACCTCGGGCGCCCTGGCCGATCGCTCACCGGGCCTCGACAATGCCAAAGTGATCGCCGCCATCATCGCCGCCTTGAACAATCGCTTCGACCTGGTTACCGGGGACCTCCCAGCGTCCGTGATCGAGGACGCGCACCGCCTTCTCCCCGACCATCTCCCCCAGGTGGCCTGATGCGAGTGCTGATCCTGAACGGCCCCAATCTCAACCTCCTCGGAGCCAGGGAGCCTGAGGTCTACGGAAGCACGACTCTGGGGGACCTGGAGGAGATGGTCGAGTCATGGGGGGTCAGACTCGGAGTGGAGACCAGCTTTCAGCAGTCGAACCACGAAGGCGAGTTGGTCGATGCCATCCAAAACACCGACGGAGTCGACGGGATTCTCATCAATCCCGGCGCATTGACCCACACCTCGCGGGCGATCGGCGACGCGATCAGGTCGATCGATATCCCAACCGTCGAGGTGCACATCTCCAATATCAAGGGGAGGGAGCCCTGGAGGGCCACCTCACTGGTCGCCCCGGCGTGTGTGCGGACGATCTACGGGCGAGGGCTGGGTGGCTATCAGGACGGGCTGCGTCATTTGCTGAATCGAGCCGAGATGGAGTTCAAAACGGTTCGCTACGGGCCTCACGGGGACAATGTCGGGGACATCCGCCACGCGACAGGCGAGCCGGCAGGGGTGGTGATGCTGGTCCACGGCGGCCTGTGGCGAGGGGAATACGAGAGGGACACCACCGAGACGCTCGCCGTCGACCTGAGCCGGCGGGGCCATATCACCTGGAACATCGAGTACCGGCGGGTCGGAAATGGAGGAGGGTGGCCCGGGTCGGCCCAGGACGTCCTGACCGCTCTCGACTACATCAGGCTCCGAGAAGGCGTATCGGATCTTCCCCTTTCCATCGTCGGACACTCGGCCGGCGCCCATCTCGGCCTTTGGGCCGGCGCCCGCCGCGCCCCGGACGTGAGCCTGATCGTGGGTCTCGCTCCCGTCACCGACCTTGCGGCGATGGCGTCCTCGGGGGCGGTCGGCGCCCACGATGCCCAAACCCTGCTCGACTCGGGGGCCCCGCCGGCGGTCGACGCGGTCCCGGGCAAGACCCTGCTCATCCACGGCGAGAGTGACGAGATCGTCCCGATGGGACACTCGACGAGACTGGCCACCATGGCGACGATCGAGGTGATCCCGGACATGGGTCACTTCCCTCCTCTCGACCCGAAGAGAGAGCATTGGCCACTGGTCGTGAGCGAGCTGGGGAAAGCTGCCCTCTGAGCATTCTGAGTTGCTTCAGTTATCCACAGTTCGGTAGGGTTTCGATCTTGGGCGTGGGTCCATGCACCCACAGTGGAGTCACCTTCATATGCGTTTGAGACGCCTCTCGTTTATCGCTGGGTGGGCGGCAGTCGCACTTCTGGCGGTAGCCGGCTTCGCGGCGTTCGGTACTTCGGGCAGTACTCAGGACGATCCTGAGTTCGACGCGGCCGAAGCAAGCCTGGGCCACAGCAGCGGCGCACAGGCCGGCTTCACCTTCGCCGTGCTCGCCGGCGATCCGGGTGGCCCCGACACCGAGGAAGTGACCGAAACGACCATCGCCGAGGTGACCGAGGAGGAGGCATCGGGGACAGCCTCGACCGGGACCATCGCCTCGGACTCATCCGGATGGCTGTCCCAGGTCCAGGTCCGGGCTCTTGTCTCCGAGTACTTCGCCGTCGAAGACGTCAACCAGGCCGTCCGGGTCGCGTGGTGTGAGTCCCGGTTCGACCCGAACTCGACCAACCTCAGGACCGGCGCCGTCGGGTTGTTCCAGCACCTGCCGCGGTACTGGGATGAGCGGGCCGAAAGCGCCGGCTTCCCCAACGCCGATCCCACCGATCCCGAGGCCTCCACGGCGGCGGCGGCGTGGGCCGTGTACAACGGGGGCGGCTGGGACACCTTCGCCTGCCGGGGTTGAGCGCCTGAACGTCAGATGACCCAGCGCAATGTCATCGGCGGGGTCATGGAAGGCTGCGGCACGGACCCGGTAACCGGTTTCTATCGGGACGGCGACTGCAACACCGGTCTCGAGGATCCGGGCAGCCACACCGTGTGCGCGGTGATGACCGTCGAGTTTCTCGATCATCAACGCAGCATCGGCAACGACCTGAGCTCGCCGATGCCCCAATTCATGTTCCCGGGCCTCGTTCCAGGCGATCGTTGGTGTGTGACTGCGATCAATTGGCTCCGGGCATATCGCGACGGTGTGGCGGCACCGGTGGTGCTGGCCTCGAGCCATGAGCGGGCGCTCGAGGTGATCCCCCTGAGCGCACTCCAGGAGCACGCAGTCGACGTTCCTGCGGATCCCGGCGATCTCGAGATTTGACCGTCTGATCAGTCGAGCCGGGCACTTCGACTCAGCGGGAGAAGGACCGACGACCCGGTACGCTTTCCGGCGTGAAGCGGTGGTCTCCCGCACTTGCCATCACGGTCCTTCTGGCCGTGGCCTGTGCCCCGGCACCCCCCGAGCGCGCCCCGTTGCCGGATGTGGACGAGGTCCTCGACCCTCCGGCCCAGTGCTCGTTCCTGGTAGGCGAGCCCCAGGGAGTCCTGGTGCAGGAGGTCATCCCCGACTCGGCGGCCGAGGGGCTCCTCCTGGCCGGTGACATCATCGTGGCCTTCGATGATGCGCCCACGCCCGACTCCGAGGCACTGCTCTCGGCTCTCAGCGAGAAGGCGGCGGGAGACATGGTCGACGTCGAATTCCTGAGAGACGACGAGGCCACCAGCAGCACCGTGACCCTAGGCGAGAATCCCGACGATTCCGGGCAACCCCGGATCGGGGTGATGATCAGAACCCAGTACCAAACTGTCGAGGCCGCCGACGTGACCGACGAGGTCGCTCCAGGGCCGCTCACCCGGCCCATATCGATCGGCGGCACCATCTACCTCTTCGACCCGACACGGACTGAGTGGGAGAGGACGGAGGTTGAGGTTGGCGATGAGCTGACCTGGGTCGGCACCAGCTCCGGGATCTACGTGATCGAGGAGGGAGCGATCACCGATCTGGAGACGGGCGAGACGATCGACCACGACGGGCTCGAAGGTTGGGAACCGATCAGGATGATCGGATCGGTGGGCGCCGACCTGATGCTGGTCGTGACTCAAGAGGTACCCGAAGATCCAGAGCAGGTGGCAGTAGGGATCTCGCGGTTCGACCCGGCGACGTCGACCACCAAGTGGGTGGAACCGGTACTCGAAGGTTTTGGGATCCCGATCTCGGCTCTCGGCTCCCCTGACGGAGCACTCATCGTGGTCGTCGGGGTCAATGAAGGAGGGGCCGAGATCACCGGTGTCGACGTTTGGTCGGCGGATGGCACCTTACTCGAGCAGGAGGACCTGGTCTCGCTGGGGACTCCCGTGGGCTGGATGGACCCGGACAGAATCCTGTTTCGGAGCGGGCTCGAACTCGCCACTTTGTACACGGTGGCCGACGGCGGATCAGAGGAGGTGACGCTCGAGTCGGCGGTCGGAGGCCTCCCTCTGTTCCCGGTCGGCGACGGGAGCAGCGTCCTGGCCCTCGACGAGTCGTCCCTCATGATCGAGGATCTGACCAGGTCCGGTGACCTTCGCTTGCTCGCCGAAGACTGCCCGATCGGCCGGGTGGGTGATCCGGGTTGGGACGCCTAGCGGCCCTCTTCCGTCTGCTGGGGGTTGTTGGCGCTGGACGCCACCTCACGTCCTGACCGAACCAGCGCGGCACGTTGCCGTTCGTCGGCCACTTCGTCGGAGACGGCCTGCCAGCCCGTCGGTTGGCGCATGGTCCGGGAACCAGGGGCGCTGCCCATGATCTCGGCCACCTCGTCGCCGGAGATCGTCTTCTTCTCCTCGAGGACTGCAGCCAGTTCCAGGATCTTTTCCTGATGCTCTTCGAGCAACTCCCCGACTTTCCCGTACAGCACCTCGAGGTTGGCTTCGATCAGCTCCCGTTGCTCGCGTAAGGCCGTCGACACCGGGTTTGCTTGCCCGCCCATGCCCGATTCCCGGGTGTTCATCGCCGAGGCGAGACCCTTGCCCATTCCGAAGGAGCCCTCCATGAGAGCGGCCACGGTGGACGCCGACGACAGGTCGCCGGACACACCCGAGCTGTTGTCGCCCGCGAAGAAGAGCCGCTCCCCGGCCAGGGAAGCCAGCGAGACCATGATGTCGGTCTCCATCTCCGAGCGCCACTGGGTGAAGCGCTCCTCCTGGCCCATCGACTTGACCATGCCCAGCGTCGAGGCCCTCTTCTCGATCGAGACCATGTCGATCCGGCGATGGGCGCCGAGCAAGTGGGCCGTCACCGCATGGCTGGCCTCGTGAATGGCCACGGCATGTCGCTCGCGCTGGATGTAGTCGACGTCCTCGGGCGGTCCCAGCTCCTTCAGCGACTTGGCCTTCCAGATGTCACGCCATTCGATGGCCTCCCGGCCGTCGCGCACGGCGATGATCAGCGCCTCGTTGACCATGTCCTTGATCTTGGCCCCCGAGTACATCGGGGTCACGGTGGCGAGTCGTTCGATTTCGTCTTCGTCGAGCTTGTGCTCCACCTTGTTCAAGTAGCCGACGATGGTCTGCTTGCGACCTTCCTTGGAGGGAAACGCGACTTTGTAGATGCGGTCGATCCGACCCGGGCGGAGCATCGCCTCGTCCAGGGCGTTGGGCATGTTGGTGGCCATGATGTGAAGGATCCGGTACCGCGGCGGTGGCTTGGGCCGGAAACCGAGCAGCTTGCGTATCTTGTTGGTGAAACCCCGCGGCTTGGTCAACCCGTTCATCTCGGTGAGCAGGGCCTGGAGGACACCCATACCGCCGCCGCCCATCCCCATGCCACCCATCATGATCCGGTCGACGAACCGGCGTCGAGGCTCGGGAGCCGTCTGCGCCTCCTCGTCGGACCAATAGGTCACCAGCATGTCCTGGGTCTGTGG
>JBOGEV010000057.1:0-6925 GCA_050742015.1 Acidimicrobiia bacterium | reverse complement strand
GCGAACAGGACATCCTCACGCTGTCGCCGACCAAACGACACGGCAAGCACCGTCCCCGTCAACGTCATCCCGACGATCAATGTCGCCAGGCCATCACCGCGTGCTCAACGAGCGTGTCGCTCAACAGGCTCGACGTGGACGTACTACGTCTACGTGACTGGCGGCGACGGATGCCGCCGCCAGGTGAGCAAGGGCGGGTTCCCGACCCGCAGGGAGGCCGAGGCCGCCAGGGTCGAGGCGCTCGCCTCGCTGCGCGCCGGTACGTGGGTCCGGCCTGAGCGGGTGACCGTGCGGGAGTTCCTCGAGGAGGAGTGGCTGCCCAGCCAGCAGCCGCCCACCCTGGAGGAGAGCACGTATCGCTCATACGCCCGGTACGTGCGCCTCCATGTCGTGCCCTACATCGGCGGAATCCCGCTGCAGCAGCTCACGCCGATGGAACTGAACGGCATGTACCGCAAGCTCCTCGAGGAGGGCCGGCGGCAGCCGAAACCACCCGTCCGCCAGCACGGGCCCGCCGTGGTCGGCCTGGTCGATCGTATGCATGCGGAGGGCCGGACCTGGCAGGCCGTGGCCGACGCCGTCGCCGCGGCGTTCCCCGAGGGGCGCGGGGTCACCCGCCATGCCGTCGCCGCCCTCCACCGCCGGCGCCACGAGCCGCAGCAGAGCCGGCCCGCACCGGCCGGCCTCAAGCCGCGCACCGTCCGCTACGTCCACACGATCGTCCATGCCGCCCTGCGGGACGCGCTGCGGTGGAACCGTGTGGCCCGCAACATCGCCGACGCGGCCACTCCCCCGCCCGTCGGCTCCGTGCGCCGGGGTCGGCCGGAGGCGTGGACGTCGGACCAGCTGCGGCGGTTCCTCGACTTCGTGGCCGACAGTCGGTATTTGCCCGCGTGGGTGTTCCTCGCCACCACGGGATGCCGACGCGGCGAGTGCCTGGGATTGCAGTGGGGCGACCTCGACCTCGATGCCGGCACGGCGGTCATCTCCCGCCAGGTGACGACGGTCGACCACAAGCTGCGGATCAAGGAGCTGCCAAAGACCAAGCGCGGGCACATGATCCGCCTCGACTCAGCCACCGTCGGAATGCTCCGGCGTTGGCGGGCCCGCCAGGCCGAGGAGAAGCTTCTCGTCGGCGCGGGCTACGACGACCAAGACTTCGTGTTCTGCCATCCCAACGGCGGTGCGTACGACCCCGATCGCTTCAGCCGGGAGTTCCTACGGAAACAGGCCCAGTACAACCGGGCGCACCCGGAGGGGCCGGTACCGCGCCTGGTGCTCCACGGCCTCCGCCACACCTGGGCCACGCTCGCGCTCCACGAGGGCATCGACATCCAGGTCGTCAGCGAGCGGCTGAACCACTCGAGCACCCACGTGACCCGCGAGATCTACACGCACGTCACTCCGCCGATGCAGAGTGATGCGGCCGAAAGGGTCGCCCGGTCCATATTCTCCGCATCAGATCAGATGTGGTGAACCAGCGCTAGCGACCGCGAGTCCGTTGAGCTGTGATGACCGCTCCGCAGTCCTCACCAGAGGTTCTCAGGTCAGGCTGTGCCCGGCGGCACCCAGTCGCCGCCAGCTACTGGCTCAGCCGCCCGGCCCACAGAAGCACCTTGGCCCGTGCCGTCAAGCGTACGGAGCTTCTTCGGTTGTCCGACGGGTCTGACTCGACGAAGGCCAGGCCGACGCGATCGAGTTCCTCAAGCCGGCTATCGCCATCAAGCTGGGTCTCTTCGCCCAACAGCTTGGTCACCGCCTCGCCTACACACACACCGCCGCTCTCTTCCAGCGTGCGCAAGACAGCAAGAGCATCTGGACTGATGCCCGCCGCCTCCGATTCGTACCGCTCCGCTGTTTCACGGAGGTAGCTGCGAAGCGCATCGAGCAATTCCTCATCTGACTGCGAGTACTTGATCGACCGGTAGTTGGGCGAAAGTGCAAACTCCTGGCACGCCGATAGCGCCTCCCGCAGGTTAGCTCTAAAGATCGTGTACAACTCAGCGAAGCCGGACTCAGCAACTGGTGGTTTGGCGTCGCCGAGGGAGAACGTCTCGATCCGACGCGCAACGACCTCACATGCCACCTCGGTGGCCATCGGCGAGATTTCAATTGGATCGAGAAGCACGCCGCTGAGCCGAGGAGAAGCTGCCACACTGTGAAGCACCCGTCGAGCGCCGCACAGGATCCACCGTAGGCCAGGAAGTCGCAACACTCCGTCGCGAAGCGACTCAATTGACTCGCGAGTGTCACGCGCCGTCCCAAGTGCCTCAATGTTGTCGAGCACGCACACGACGGCGCCTGCCGCAGGCGAGGGGAAGCATTCGCGGAGCCAAGACTCAACAGCACTCGCGAAACCTGACTCCTCGAAGCCGCTCGATGTATTCGGCGTCGCGCCCCCCCCCAGCGCTAATAATCCCAACGCCGGCACTGGCACTGCGGTAGGTCGGGTCGTTCATCCAACGATCGATGCGGCCTACGTTGGGCGGCCCCAAGCCAGCATTTCGCAGCCGGTCAGTGCTTGAGATAACGGTGCGAGCCACTTCGAATAGCAGCCGACGTCTGAATGACAAGGCCGTCTCACCACGGCCGAGTTCAAGAGGCGTTGCGAGAGGCAAGAACAGAGGACCGCCTTCCTCGTCGGACCTCTCCTGCGCACGATACGTAGCCACGGCAATCGCGCTCGTCTTGCCGATCCCGTTCTCGCCATCAATTGTTGGGCACGCGTCGCTTGAGTCGAGTCGCAGCAGGACGCTCTCGACCTCCTCATCGCGCCCAACGAGTAACCGCCTCCCTTCCTCGGTCGCGGGGACCGGAAAGACCGCGTAGGGATTGTCTCGAAAACCCAAGTCGACCCAGAGCGTCATCGGCTTCGGCCGTTAGGCGCCTTCCGCGGACAACGCCGCGTCCAGGAGTCCCATGAACTCCTCCCGCTCAAGCGCCGACTCGACAGCGTCGATGAAGGAGGGATGGCAGTAGATGCGGAACTTCCCAGCCTTCTCACGGAGGCGTGCCGCGTACTCATCCCAGGTCCGGCTCGTCTGAACCTCACCGATGGCCCGTACGCTACGCCTCAACGCCCTCCTCTGCCCCTCCAAGATGTAGTAAAGGGGCACATCGGATCCGGGCCGATCTCCTGGGAGGTCGATCAGGATCGTCGGTAGCCCACTGGCCACTCGCGCCTTCAGCGTGCCAAGGACCTCCTCGTCCAACACAACGGTGGTCGGTCCCTCAGTCAGACGAGCCTCCACACGCGCACTTACAGCTGACTCGAGATATTCGTACACCGCAAGCTTCCGTAGCGGATCGGCCCTCTCCCAGCGCATGGGGAGATTGCCTCCATCCCGGCCTTCGAGTGAGAACACATACAACCGCTTGTAGAAACGACGTTGAAGCAAGTCGGCGAGGAGCTCCGCCTCGCCGCAGCCGGCTTCCTCCAACAGGCGAAGGAAGTACAGCACGACCGCGGCCTCCGCAGGAGCCATAGTGCTACCCCAGACCCCTACGGACGCAGGCTCGACAAGAGCGAGCTGGCCGCTTGCGTGCTGCTTCGTCCGCACCAGTCCTTGGCCGCTGAATGCCTCGCCCGAGTACAGCGACTCCGGTAGCGCCAACATAAACTGTTCGCTCTCCCGAATGAAACGCTTGCGATTCTTCGGCTGGTTCAGTTTGCGGGCCTCAATCAGTCGCCAAGTAGACCGACTCAGCATCGCCTTCACCGCCCGAACCGCGTGATGCCAGTACGACTGTGAGAACATCGCACTACGCGCTATCGTGACAAACTCAGCGGCGATCTTGGCTTTCTCATGAACACCCACGGCCGCTACTGAACGACCCGCTCGCCGAAGATCTAGAGCGACCGTCATTGACCTGACGATCCGTTCTACATCGATACCTCGGCCGTACGGAATCCCGAGGGTCCGCGAATCGCGAACAAGGTAGTCAAGCTTATCTGCATCAAGTGGGCCGTCAATGATGCTGTGAAGCACCCTATCCTTCACCGGGAGGGAATCGTTGTTCAACTTGGCGTCTAGTAGCGTCACCACGCGCTCAGGCGTAGTGCCCCAGGGCTCCAGCACTTCGCGAAACGACGTAGCCACCTCGGTGACGATGCCATCAGACAGAGATACGGCCGAGCCGCGTCTGCCTGTCGCAGCGGCGATGGCCTGGTCTTGTCCACGAAGCAGGGACTTTGTTAGTCGGGTGTGACTGAACAACCCCGGATCAATCTCCTCAAGATCATGCGCGAGAGGAAACTGTCCGACGTCGTGGAGAATACTTGCCGTCAGAACGGTGCAAACATCTGTCTCGTCAACCATTTGCCGGAAGAGCGGCGACAACGGATCGTGGTACAAGCTGAGTATAATTCGGCACGCGTTGTGAAACGTTCCCAAGCTGTGCTGTAGTCTCGAGTGGGTAGCTGTCGGGTAAACCTGATCGACGACCCCTAGTTGGGACATATATGCAAGACGCCGCACAGCAGGATGCTCAAGCAGGTTCGCCGTTCGCCTGGAGAAGGGCGTGGATGCATTCTCCATCACCTGAACCGTGTCAGACGTATATATGTTCAACTCGGGAACGGCTTCGACAATGGAGAACTCAGCAGTCAGCTTTCGTAGGTCGAGTGCGACAGAATCAAAGGACTTATACCGAAGCTCGTCTAGGATGCTCGGCGTCAACCCAGTCTCTCGGTACAGCCAAGGAGCAGCGTTGCGCGCGCCGAGCAGTCGAGCCGCCAGGAGCACGAGATAGCGGGTTGCATAAGGCGAAAGTTCGACCTTGCTTGGTGAGCGCTCGCCGGATCGAGGATCGTATTGCAGCCATCTCAGGAGCGTCTTCCCAAACGGCGCAAGGTCCCACCGAAGCCTGATGGCTGATCGCGGGAGCTCACCGCTGAGGCGGGGCTTCACTGGATCGGTGTCACCGAATGCCTGGATCAACTCGACGTCGGCGTAGGCGAGCGTGGCGCCAACGATTGTCTTTCGATCATCTGTAGCCTGTATCCGCTTCGCAGTTCCGAGGTCTGCCAGGACTGGTTGACCATCGCGGTCGATCAGGATGTTGTCTGGCTTGATGTCGAGGTGTGCAATGCCTGAAGCGTGGAGGTGTACCAGAGCGCCTACCGTCCTCGCTACTGCTCCGACAAAGTCGCGCTCATCGACCGGTTGATGCGCGAAGAACGTCGCCGAGTTCTCGCCATCGACGAAGTCCATCATGTAGTAGGCAAACTGCTCCCCCGTCTCGGAGTCGACAAGTTTCCCGCTGCCCCGCAGTCTCACGATCGAATTGTGACGCAGCTCGGCGAGGTAGGCCGTCTCGCGCTCGATCATTGTCGCCAGCACCGTTCTCCACTCCGTGGCTGGCCGGGCGAACTTGAGGGCGCACGGCTGATCGGCTAGTTCGCGATCGTGAATCCGAAGAACGATGCCTGCCCCTCCGGCTCCGACTACGGAGGGGCTGTGGTAGCGAGCGCAAAGGTGCTCCTCCAGAGCCTCGAGTCGCGCTCGAATGGCAGGTTCTTCCTCCTTCCACGCGTGCGGCGCGTGGGTGTGGAGGTACTCCTGGTGCACCGCGTCGACTAGGGCTCCAACGCTCCAGCTCCCAGACGGCTTATGGACCGCGACGCTCACGAGGCGCTCCGCCGCAGTCGTCCTATAGAAAGCTCAGACATCAGGTGTGGACCGTACCAGCGTGCGACTCGATTTCGGGCTGAACCCGGATCCCAGGCGTCCGCCGCAGTCTTAGGACCTGAGCGGATAGGCGTTACGCGGGGCTCCAGCGGTTGCGCCAGTCGATGAGTCGGCCGACGATGAGGAACGACGGTGGCGAGACAGAGCGCAGCGTGGCGGTGGCGGGCTCGTCGGTCGGTGTTGCGGCGGAGCTGGCCGTAGTTCGACCACCAGGTGTTGGTCGCTTCGACGATCCATCGCAGACCGAGCCGCAACGGCTGCTTCTTGACGCCCGGCAGCTTGGTGCCGCGGCGCTGGATCTCGAACTGGTCGATGCCCGTGCTGCGGAGCCGGTCTCGCACGGCGCCGGAGTCGTAGCCACGATCGAGGCGCAAGGTGCCGATCTCGGCGAGCAAACCGGCGTCGCCGACTGCGTCGAGGGTGGGTGCGAGCATGCGTACGTCGTGGCGGTTGGCCCCGTCGATCGCCCAGCCGATCGGGATGCCGTGGCGTTCGGAGGCGACGGACCACTTCCAGCCCAACTTCGCCCGATCAGTGGGGTTCGGGCCGGTTCCTTCGCCGCCGTAGGGAGCCTTGTGCAGCTAACCATCGAGGGCCACATCGTCGAGATCGAGCCCGACGATCCGGTCGAACGCGGCGAGCGCTTCGGTCTTGAGCGCGTCGAACACCCCGGCGTCGATCCACTCGTCGCGGCGCCCTCGCAGGGTCGTGTCGGACACCTGGTGATCGAGGATCGCTTCGACGTCGACCCACGACGCTCCGGTCACCAAGCGGATGAGGATCCCTCGGAAGCACAGCCGGTCCGACACGCGGGGGCCGGTGACAGCCGAGTGGGTGGGTCTCGACCACCGGTGGCAGCAGCGGCTCGACCGCTCGCCAGATGGCGTCCGCGACTTCGGGCTCGAGCGCGCGCATGATGATGGGGTCCTCCACCAGGTCGTCGGGGTCGGGTTCGCACCCGGATCAAAACCGGGCCAACCCGACGACCGGTGGATGGTCACCTATTCGCGCGGGTCCTTAGTTGGATCCCTGCTGACAAATCGCGGACAAACGGCCTCGGCGGGGCCCACCCCCCGATCCGCTCACCGCCGCTGACCAGCGCCTTCGCGCCGATCCTGTCGTGTCGGAGGGGGGACTATCCCTGGCACATCCTGGGCGCCCGCCCAGTTCTGCCCAGGATCTGCCCCCGCTTCGGGCATTCCGTGGACCGGTGCGAGCCATCGGTGGATGGTCAC
>JBOGEV010000056.1:0-1576 GCA_050742015.1 Acidimicrobiia bacterium | reverse complement strand
GTCTCGGTCTTTCCATTTCTCGGGACCTTGCCCGGCTCATGGGGGGAGACCTGAGTTACTGCCAGGAGCCGGGCCTCAGCATGTTCACCCTGTCGATGCCGGCCCGGGCTGAGTAGGAAGGGGTCCCCCGACCTTGCTGCACCTGCTGGACGAGAGGCGAGTTTCCGGCACCCAGTCGTTGTCGTCACATGGCTCATGCCCGGATCAATACTGGGCGGCGACGACAGATTCGCCTGTGCAGGTGGAAGACCCGTTCTCCTGAGGTGTTCAGTTGCGGTTCTTCATCCCGGCGAGGAGGCGCTCCCGCTCCTTGCTGCAGCGTGGACAAAGGGGAAGGCCTTCGTAATCGCGGGAGGGAACCCAAACCTTCCCGCACAATGCCTTGATGGGCTGGCCGGCGACGTAACCCCGCATCTGATCCCGTTTCATGACGATGTGAGCCA
This sequence comes from Acidimicrobiia bacterium, assembly GCA_050742015.1. Taxonomy (GTDB): domain Bacteria; phylum Actinomycetota; class Acidimicrobiia; order Spongiisociales; family ZC4RG35; genus JARDZU01. Next base: position 1,133 of record JBOGEV010000056.1, on the reverse strand, counting down.
GGCCATCGTCGTCTTGGTCAGTCCGGGGCTTGGTCCTGTCGAGCGTGCTCGTGTCACGTTCGGTCATACGTGGAGGATACGAGACCATGCGGCCGCTTTCTGTCACTCGGGCACCCGTTCAGTAGACGATGTCGAGTGCGTAGCGCAGAGCCCGGTCCAATCTGGCGCGTGTCCCCGGGTCGAGGCGTCCCACCGGTTCGGGGTCCAGATCCGTAGCCGCGACCGTGATCACGTTGTCACAGGTGATGACCGCGGTCTCGGGTAGCCCGTGCTCCTCGCCGACCTCGACCTCGGACGGTATTCCTCGGATGGTCCTCGTGATCGGTGCGCATGTCACCTTGTTCAACACGGGGATCGCGGCATCTCGGGTGAGGACGCATACCAGGCGGCGTCCTGCGGGTGGTCCCAGATTTGCCCAGACGATGTCGTTCCTGGCTACCACTCCGGGACGGTTTCCGCGGCGAGTCGTCTCGACGTCTCGAGGAGCAGCGGGTCGGGTGGATAGTTGGTGTAGCCCTCGATCAGGCGCTCATCGGCCTGCGCCCACTTGTCGGCTTCGATCACCGAAAGGGCGCCTCTCCTCAGCAGCTCGGACCGGCTCACCGAGCTCCGTTGGGCGATCTCGTCGAGTCTCGCCACCAGTTCGTCGTCGAGTTGGACCAATACTTCACGGCGGGGCATGACCATATGGTATAGCATATGGTCTCCGGCAGCCAGCGGCTAGAGGTTGGCTAGCCGGGCTCCCAGACCTTGCGCAGCTCGTCGAGAGTGACCACCTCTCCGAAGCCCCAGTCGATGACGTCGAGTGCGTGGTCGTGCCACTCTTCGCGGTAGCCGCCCACTACGTCCCGGAGGACGACGTTGAAGTAGTCGTGGAAGAACGCCTCCCGCACGGTCGATTCCACACAGACGTGAGTCACCACGCCGGCGAAGACCAGTGACTCGATCCCGTTGCTGCGGAGCACCATGTCGAGGTCGGTGCCGTCGAATCCTCCGAAGCGGTGTTTGGTCACGATCAGGTCGTCTTCGGCGGGCTGGACATCGCCGTAGAACTCGGAGCCCCAGCGGCCCGGCTCGCACACCGGGATCTCGTGATAGAGGCCGTTGAGCCGACGCCGGGCCTGGTCGAGGAA
>JBOGEV010000055.1:0-3635 GCA_050742015.1 Acidimicrobiia bacterium | reverse complement strand
GGGGCCAGCACCAGGCTCCGTCCTCCTCCCATGTTGAGGAACTGTTCCAAGTGGGAAGCCCACTGTTGGATCCAGTTGTCCTGGGCGCCGGAGGCGATCGACGCGGCCGAGGCGTTGATGGTGAGATTGGCGAAGGGGGTCGCCTGGCCCTTCCACGCCTCTTCCAACGCCTCCCGAGTGTTGGACCAGCCTCCGGCAACATTTGCGTTCTCGTTCACGTTGTGGAAGGTGCCGGCGAAGGTCATTCGCTTCCCGGTGGCGGCGGCCAAAGCATCGAGATCGGCCCCGGCTTTGAAGTGTTCGGAGTAGATCCCGGCATAGACAGTGCCGACGCCGCTGATCGTGGCGGCCGAGGCGGGAGGGGGCGGTGGTACCACGACGATCACGCCGGCCAGGAGGACCAGCGCGACGGAAAGAGCCACCTGACGACGCATCCGCCGGTTATCGGTCATGGGGGGAGACCTCTTGAACAGGGGTGGTGCGAGCCACGCGCCACATGGCAGTCAAGGCCGCCACCTCCCCGACCGCAAACGCGAGGGCGACCCGGGTCAGAGGCTCGAGGGAGGACACCACCAGAACCCCGACGGCGATGGCGAGGCCGATGGACCAGACGACGGTGAGGGCGGCAGTCCGTCCTTGCGCCACGAGAAACTGACCGACGAGCTGGGTGGTGACAGCGGCGACCACGCCACCTGCGACCAGGGCGGCGACTTCGGGTGTCGGGCGGAACTCCGCCCCTAACAAGAGCTGAACCACATCCGCCCCGACGAGGTACCCGGTCAAAGCGCCGGCCAAACACAGCCCGACGCCGAAGGTCATGATCCGGGTGATCAGCCGATCGGCCTCGGTGCGATCGCCCGTCTCCGCCATCCGCACCAGGTAGGGCAGGATCCGGCCCTGGAGGAGATAGGTCAGGGTGAGCGGCGCCCGGTACAAGGTGAAGGTGACGAAGGCGATGCTGATCAGCTCGGGCCCACCGCCCAGGGCGAGCACCGCCAGCGGCGCCCCGCCCAGCAACACCTGGGAGGCGGCACTGCCCAGGACGTAGACGCCCAGGAACTTCGAAGCCGCCGACATCGACCCGGAAGCGGCCTGATGGTCGAACCGCCAGAAGCGGGTCGCGAGCACGGTGAGCCCGCCTAGTGCCATGGCCCAAGCCAACGACATCGCGACCTGGGCGATGGCGAGGAAGGCGACGGCGAAGACGAGCCGCCCCACCGACTCTCCGATCATGGTCCAGCCGACGAGCCCGAACTTACGATGACCGTCCAGGACACCCCCCGACACCACGTAGAGCCCATAGGAGACGAAGAGCACCGTTGTGGCCACCATGAACATCGGGTCGCCGAGGAAGACACGATCGAGGGTGAGAAACACGAAGAGGACGCCGAGGACGGCGGACAAGGCCATCGCCACCACCGGAGGGAGCAGCCCGCGCGTAGTGAGCACCTTCCTCCCCGACGCCGCTTCCCGGGTGATGTGCTGTTCCACGGGGACCAACACCACGGTCGCCAGGATGAAGAACATGGTCCACAACACGGAGATCGGGGCGAAGCCCACCGTGCCCAGGGCCCGGCCTCCGACGATCTGGAACAGATAGGCGGCCAGTGCCGAGATGAGGCTCCCGGCGACCATCAGTGTGGTGCCCGGCGCCCGAAAGCCCTGGGACGGGGCTGGGAATTCCTCGCCGACCGTCATGCGACGGCGGCCGTGACTTCGGCCTGTTCCCGTGAGGTGCTGGCGGCCAGCCACAGGCCGAGACTGAACCAGAGGACCGGCTCGAACAGGACGGTCTGGGTCAAGGCGGCGAAGGCGACCACGGCCAGGGACGGCCCAGCAGTGGAGCCTCCGCCCCGGCCCAGGAACAAGACCATGGCGACGAAGCCGAGCAAACCGACGATCCCGGTCTCGGCCAACAACTCCAGGGCCAGGTTGTGGGGCTCCTGGAGACCGGACTCACCCCACCCGGTTCCCAGCCCGATGCCACGGATCGGATTGTCCACGAACCGGCCCCAGTACTCCTCCCAGACCTCGAGGCGGTTGTCGTCCACGACCAGGTCGGGGTCGACCACCCCTTCTTCGCCGACGTCGATCTGGCCTAAAGCGAACAGATAGGTCCATCGAAACTCGAGGGCGTCGTCGACGTCGCCGCCGACATCGGCGGGATCAGTCATGAGATGGAATGCGAGTACGACGACTGCCACCAGGGCGGCCCCAAGGACGAGACGCAGTCCTTTGGCGAAGATCTGCCGGTCGTCCCGCCAAAGCAGGATCAGCGCCCCGGCCACGGCCACGCCGAGGCCGATCCATCCCGTGCGGGCATAGGTGAGCAGCGAGGCAACCGCCAGACCGCCGATAACCATCGGGGGGGCCCAGCGTGGAGCCCGGACCACTCCCCTCCCCACACCGACGAGGGAGAGTGCGATCCAGACGTTGGTCCACAGCGCCGAGTAACCCGGGTCCTGGTGCCAGTTGGTGAGGGCGATGAACCCCGAGCCGAGATAGGCCGGCTTGTTCACCCGGTCGATCAGCCACACCTCGTTGATCCCGTCGACCGACGCGCTCCCGAACACCCCGTTGGTCACCATGGCGAGAACGAACCCGGTGACCGCCATGGCCGCCCCCGACCAGAACACGACGTTGAGCACCTCGTCGATCCGGCCCGCGTGCCGACCGGTGACCAGCATCAGGAGCCCGCCGGCAGCCAGAGCCAGAAACAGACGCCAGAAAGTGGGGCCGGCGTCGGTGCCCGGCCAGGAGACGAGGACCGCGGCAAGGAAGATCACCACACCAAGCGCCGCCCTTCTCGGCCAGGGGAGCCGTCGCTCCTCCCAGAGGTCGAGGGCCGCCACCGCCGCGAGCAGGATCAGCCACGGCTTCCAGGCGATCTCGGCGCGCAGGAACACGGTGTGCAGCGGGAGCAGCGCCACCAACGCCAGGAACAACATCCGGGACAGGGAACGGAAAGGGGTCGTGGTCACGGGGAAGCGGAAGCGAGGCTAGTTGACCCCCATCCCACCGCCACTTGGAGCCCGGGCCGGAGGAGGCGTTCTAATGCCACGCGTGGCCAAGATCCCCCCTCCTCGGCTCCGCCGGTACTTCCCCCCTGTGGTGGGAGAAACTACGCGGCGTGCCCGCAATCGCCGTGGCTCTTACCATCCGACGCGATGGCAGGCCCGACGCACCGCATGGTCTTCGTCACCACCGAGCTCTACCCCGAGACCCAGGGTGGGGCGGGTGTGGTGGTCGACGCCCTGGCCCGTCACCTGGCAGGTCATCAGCCGGTCCTGGTGGTGCTGGCCACCCCCGACCCGGTGCAGGTGATGGACCGGGACGGGGTCGAGGTCGAGGTCGCCTTGATTCCGCCCAGTGGCTTCCTGGAACGGTCCAAGGCCACCGCAGAGGCCGTGGCCGGGCTGATCCGCCCCGGTGACCGGATCGAGGTCCAGGACTTCGAAGGTCTCGGCTACTCCCTTCTCGTCGATCGGGTGGCGCTGGGGCTGGAGTCGAACCCGATGACGGTCCGCTTCCACGGCCCCTACGACTTGCTGCGGGAGGCGATGGAAACCGATCCCGGGGACTGGTGGCTCCCCGCCGCAATGGAGCGTGGTGTCTTCTCGATGGCCGACCAGGTG